>JAXJEC010000001.1:0-5852 GCA_036301625.1 Collinsella sp.
CAGTAGCGTTTGTCTCAAATCTTAAGTATTTGTTCGACAGAACGGCCCTTGCCGGCTCCTGCTAGACTGGTAGATTCCCAACCGTCCATCCAGGAGCCTCAATGTCGCGCAAGCCCGCCTACAAGCAAATACTTTCCATCGGCACCACCGTGGTGCTAGGGTTTGCGCTGTTTACGGGATCGCTTGACGGGGCGCCCAAGCTGCTGTCGCCGCAAAGCGATGAGCAAGCGGCGGCTCTGGCCGAAAAACAAAACGAGAGCCCCAGCCGCACCGACGACGAGGCAGACCTGGTTGCCCGGCTCGAATCGGGAACGGCGAGCTCCCCGGACCCTCAAAACGGCCAGGACTCTGGCGATGGCTCTGAATCCGCCGCAACCGACACCGGTGACGACACTTCCACAGACAGCGCCGCCACCCCCATCGACGAGGTCGAAAACCCCGACCTCAACCGCGCCCGCGGTGTTTATCTCAGCAGCATTCCCGACTACGCCGGCAACCCCTTCGTTGCTCTTCGCGCCGACAGCACGCACCCGCTCGGCACGCCGTCATTCACACTCGATGAATACGAGCGCGCTGCAGAAGAGGGCTGCTTTAAGAAATTCTCCAAGCTCGACAGCCTGGGCCGCACTCGCAAGGCGCTCGCCTGCGTGGGCCCCGAGTCACTCGGTCAAGGCGAGCGCGGCGATATCTCGCGTATCCATCCTGCCGGTTGGCACCAGCAGCGCTACGACTTTATTCCGGGCCAGAGCCTCTACAACCGCTGCCACCTTATCGCCTGGTCACTCTGCGGCGAGAACGCCAATCGCAAGAATCTCCTCACCGGCACGCGTTATCTCAACGAGACGGGTATGCTGCCGTTTGAAGAGCAGATTCTCAACTATATTCGCGATACGGGCAACCACGTGCTCTATCGCGTCACGCCCATGTATAACGCAGAGGAGCTTGTCTGCCGCGGCGTGCGCCTTGAGGCGCAATCGGTCGAGGACCACGGCAAGACCCTCTGCTTCCACGTATACTGCTACAACCTGCAGCCGCACGTGCAGATCGACTACGCCACCGGCCGCAACCAGACCTCGGGAGTTTAGGGCCGACCAAGCCGCCCGTAACCCAAAAAATGATCCGTTTTCCTCCGTCCCCAAGGAATCAAATAAGGCCGCCCCGGTTACCCAGGGCGGCCTTTTCGTCAGCACCTACATTGCAGGCAAAATCGCACGCTACTTGGCGCGACCCTCCTCATAGCGCTCGACCAGCTTGGCCTGAACGTCATAAGGCACCTGTTCATAGCCTGCGGACTTCATGGTAAAGTCGCCCGTGCCGCGCGTGATGGAGCGCAGGCGCGTCGAATAATCCGTCAGCTCGGCCAGCGGCGCCTGAGCGATGACCACGGTATCGCCGCGCTCATCGGTCTCCATGCCCGTCACGCGACCGCGCGAGGCCGAGATGTCACCCATCACGGCGCCGGCGTAGCTCTCGGGGATAGTCACCGTGATTTCCTCGATGGGCTCCAGCACCACTGGGTCGGCATCGGCGCATGCCTTGCGCAGGCCGATGCGGGCCGCCGCACGGAACGCCATCTCGTTGGAGTCGACGCTGTGATACGAGCCATCGTACACAGCCACGCGAATGCCCGTGAGCGGGTAGCCGGCAATGATGCCGTCCTTCATGGTCTCCTGGACACCCTTGTCCACGGCGGGGATCAGCGAGCGCGGAATACGGCCGCCTACGACCTCATCCACAAACTCGTAGCCGTCGCTCGTGCCGTCGGGCCCAATAAGCGGCTCCACGCGCAGCCAGCAGTCGCCGTACTGACCGGCACCACCGGTCTGCTTCTTGTGGCGGCCCTGGGCGCTCGCCGTGCGGCGGATGGTCTCGCGATACGGAATGCGGATCGGCACGCTCTTGGCCACGACCTTGGTACGGTCCTCCAAACGGTTGAGCAGCACCGAAACCTGCGCCTCACCCACGGCGGAGATAATGGTCTGGCCGGTCTCCTCGTCACGATCGATGCTCATGGTCGGATCGGCCTTGCAGGCCTTCTCGATAAACGTGTAGAGCTTCTCTTCGTCCCCGCGATTCTCGGCCTCGATGGCAATGCGGTACTGCGAGTTGGGGAACTTAAACGCCGCAGCCTCGACCTTGCCGGTAATGGAGAGCGTGTCACCCGTCTCGGCCGCCAGCTTGGGTGCCACGATAATGTCGCCGGCATAGGCGTGACCGACCTCGGTCATGTCGCGGCCGCACATCACATACAGGTGAGCCAGACGGTCGCCCTTACGCGTGCGCGCGTTGACCAGCTCAAGGCCCGGCTCAAGCGTACCCGTCAGCACCTTAATAAAGCTGATACGACCCTGCTGCGGATCGGCCAGGGTCTTAAACACAAACGCCACCGGACGATCATCGTCGCTCGAAATCTTGAGCGAATCGCCGTCGATAAGCGGCATCTCGCCGTAGTCGGTCGGCGCCGGGAAGTATGTGGCGATGTCGTCCATCAGCGAGTTGACGCCCTGCTCCTTAATGCAATCGCCCGCAAAGACCGGCACAAAGATGCGCTCGGCGATCGCCTTCGACAGCAGGCCTTCAAGCTCCTCCTGCGTCAGCGTCTCCTCGCCTTCCAAGTACTTCATCATCAGTTCGTCGTCAGCCTCGGCCACCAGCTCGCACAGATGGTCATGGGCCTCCTCGGCCTGGGCACGATACTCCTCGGGAATCTCCGACTCAACGGCTTCGGTGCCGTTGCAATGGCGCGCCTTCATGCGCACCAGGTCGATGATGCCGTCAAAGTCCTCGCCCTCGCCCCAGGGAAGGGTCACGGCGCCCAGGCGCGTGCCAAAGCGCTCTTGCAGCAGGCCCATCGTGGTCGCAAAGCTGGCCTCGGAGCGCGACAGGCGGTTTACGAACACCGCACGCGCCAGGCGCAGGTCCTCGGCGGCATACCAGAGCTTAACCGTCGTAGGCTGCGGGCCGGCCTCGGCGTCGACCACAAACAGAGCCGTCTCGCAGACGCTCATCGCGGCAAAGGCGTCGCCGATAAAATCGGGGTAGCACGGGGCATCGAGCACGTTGATGCGAGCGCCCTTCCAATCGATCGGCGCGATGGTCGTCGAGATGGAAAACGCACGCTTGACCTCTTCGGGGTCATAGTCGAGCGTGGGCTTGGTGCCGTCGTGGCCGCCCAGGCGGGCGGTCTTGCCAGAAAGGTGGAGCATGGCCTCGGCGAGTGAAGTCTTGCCCACCCCGCCTTGGCCTACGAGCACCACGTTCCTTACATTGCCGGTCTTGGGAGCACCCATGATGACCTCCTTGCAGGGCCGCGCGCATTGCGCGACGCCAACGGGGAGAGTTCGCGGTCGGTGCCATCCCGGGAGCAGCATGGTCGGCAGCCGAGCCGACTCACCCTCCAAATGTCCTATGCCACCACCCTACCCTCACGGGCGACCGTCCATGCACACCTTTCGGCACACGTATGAATACAGGCGGCGAGAGGAAGAGACAAGCTTGTGAGGCGATTATTGAACCCCGCCGATGCAAACAAAAAGCCGCCACAGACCGTAAGACCTGCGGCGGCTTCGCCTCAATTAATAGTTGAGCAAATACCTGAGCCTATCCCTCGATACGGCTCAAAAACTCACGCGTGCGCTGCTCGCGCGGATGGTCGATAACCTGCTCGGCCGGACCCTCCTCGACAATGCGGCCTCCGTCCATAAAGACCACGCGATCGGCAACATCTCGCGCAAACTGCATCGCGTGGGTCACGATCACCATCGTCATATTCTGCGCGGCAAGGTCTTTAATGACACGCAGCACCTCGGCCGTTAGCTCGGGATCGAGCGCCGAGGTCGGCTCGTCAAAGAACAAGATTTCCGGGTCGAGCGCCAAGGCGCGGGCGATACTCACGCGCTGTTGCTGACCGCCCGAAAGCTCACACGGAACCTTGTTCTCGTTGCCCACAAGCCCCATCTGAGCAATCAATTCATGCGCACGAGCTTCCGCCTGCTCGCGCGGGCGCTTAAGCACGCGGATCGGCGCGTCGATGATGTTTTTCATCACGGTATAGTGCGGGAACAGGTTGTAATTTTGGAACACCAGGCCGAATCGCGAGCGTGCCCGCTTGGGCACATCGCCCTTCGCATAGACTGCGCCCGAACCCGCATCCGTCGCAACGGCAAGGTCACCAAACGAGAGCGAGCCTCCGTCGAGTGTCTCGAGCAGCGTGGCACACCGCAGCAGTGTGGACTTGCCGCCACCCGAAGGCCCGATAATCGCCACGACCTCGCCACGCTTGACCTCGAGCGAGATATCCTTGAGCACCTCATTGCCGCCAAACGCCTTACGCGCGCTTTCGATTTTCATCACTGAGTTAGTCATGATAATAGTCCAGCTTCTTTTCGGCGGCGCCCAGCAGCATCTCGACCACAAAGTTAAAAATCCAGTAGATCAGCGCCGCGATCGCAAACGGCACCATGCTCACCTGCGAGGCGACTAGCGCCTTGGCCGTCGAGAACATCTCACCCACGCCAATGGCAAACGCCAGCGACGTGTCCTTGACCAGCGTGATGATCTCGTTGCCCATCGCCGGCAGAATACGCTTGGCGACCTGCGGCATCACGATATGCAGAAACGTCTGCATGCGCGAATAGCCCAGCACCTCGGCTGCCTCGTATTGACCGCGCGGAATGGACTGAAGGCCCGAGCGATAGATCTCGGCAAAGTAACCGGCGTAGTTGATGATGAACGCCACGACGCACGCCGTCCACTTGGAATCGGGCGTGAGCGAAATGCCAAACACGTAATACGGGGCAAAGTAGATGGCAAACATCTGCAGCATGAGCGGCGTGCCGCGCATGACCGAGATATAGATGCGCGCAATCCAGCGAAGCGGCGCGATTTTGCTCATGCGCATAAACGCCACGGGAATTCCCAGCGGAATCGACCCGAGCAGCGTCAACACAAACAGCTGCAAACTGACCAAGAACCCCTGGCCAAGCATCTGCATCATGACCTGAATAGACAACCCAAGCTCTCTTTCACAGTAACAGAACAGCAGGTGTTAATTGAAATAGGCACAGTGCCCAAGATTGCGAGCGACAAGCCCGACGAAGCGTACTTTGGTACGCGAGGAGGGTTGGAGCCGCAAGGTTGGGTGCTGTGGCTATTTCAAAACCCAGTTGTCGAAGGATAGACCGTAGCTTGAATATTTATCGCAGAGGTCCTTGACCGTGCCGTCCTCATAGAGCGCCTTGAGCGACTCGGTCACGGCGGCGGCCGACTTGGTGTCGCCCTTCTTAAAGCCGACGGCGTAGTGCTCGCTGGACAGCGGCTCATCAAGCTGCGTATAGGCATCGGGCTTGGCGGCAAGCTGATACTGGGCAATCGAAAGATCGCACGCCACGGCATCGACCGCGCCGCTCTCGAGCTGCATAAAGGCCGTGTTGTACTCGCCGATCGTGTCGAGCGTGGCAAACGTCGCTGCCAGATCCTTCTGGTCACCCTCAAGCACGTCCTGTGCAGCGGAATCAGTCTGGGTAATCACAGTCTTGCCGGCAAGATCGTCCCAGCCCTTGATGCCCGCATCCTTCTTGACCACCAGCACCTGCTCGTTGAGCATGTACGGCTCGGAGAACGTGTAGTCGTCCTCACGGCCCTCCATGGTAAAGCCGTTCCAGATGCAGTTGATGGCGCCCGAGTTAAGCAGCGTGTCCTTGGCATCCCAATCGATGGCCTCGTATTTGACCTCCCAGCCCTGCTTATCGGCAACAGCCTTGGCCAGATCGAGATCAAAGCCGGTGTACTCGCCATCGTCGCCCACAAAGCCGTACGGAGGATAGGACTTATCAAAGCCCACCACGAGCTTC
>JAXJEC010000002.1:0-6562 GCA_036301625.1 Collinsella sp.
ACCAAAACGCACGAGGCCACGCACGTGAGCGCCGGCCACCTGGAGACGTTCTACCGCACGTTCGACGACATCCGCGACATCCACTACGACGGCCTGATTATCACGGGCGCGCCGGTGGAGCAGATGCCGTTCGAAGAGGTCGACTACTGGCCCGAGCTCTGCCAGATCATGGACTGGTCCACCACGCACGTGCACTCTACGCTGCACATTTGCTGGGGCGCGCAGGCTGGCCTGTACCATCATTACGGTATCCAGAAGTACGACCTGCCGGCCAAGGCAAGTGGCGTGTTCGAGCATTATCTGGTGAAGCCGCAAAGCCCGCTGGTCCGCGGCTTCGATGACCGCTTCTATGCCGTACATTCGCGCAACACCGACGTGCGCCGCGAGGATGTGGAGGCCGAGCCGCAGCTTGAGGTCGTGGCCGTGTCCGACGAGGTGGGCCTGTACATCGTCAAGTCGACCGACAGCCGTCGCTTCTTTGTATTTGGCCACCCCGAGTACGATACCGACACGTTGCGCCTGGAGTACGAGCGCGACGTGAAGCGCGGGCTCAACCCTCAGGTGCCGGCGCATTACTTCCCGAATGACGACCCCACGGCCGAGCCGCGCAACGTCTGGCGTAGCCAAGCTCAGCTGCTCTACACCAACTGGCTCAACTATTACGTCTACCAGACCACGCCCTACGACCTGGCCCGCGCCGGCGAGGAGCACTAGGCTGCGATGGTACTGCTGTAGCCGTGGCTGATATGGCAGCGATTAGGCGCTGATGATGTGGGGTAGTGGCAGGTCGTGAGCGTCGGTGGGAACGCGGTCGACACGCTGCTCGTCAAAGGCGATGCCGATGATTTGGCATGCGGGCGAGAGCATGGGCAGGTAGCGGTCGTAGCAACCGCCGCCGTAGCCCAGGCGCGCGCCGGTTTGGTCGAAGGCCACGAGCGGCACGACGATCATGTCGAGAGCTTCGGCAGGCACGATAGGGAAGTGGTTGCTGTCGATGTCCGTGGCCGCAAAGGCCCGCGTAGGGTGGGCGATAAACGGAGCCGCGGACGCATCGTCGGCGGCAACTGCCCGCATACACATGCGCTGGCCACAAGCTGCGGCATCAATTGCCGAGAGCATGCACGGATAGGCTACGCGCCAGCCGCGCACGGCGGCCGCAGCGGCAAACGCGGCAGGGTCTGCCTCGGAACCCATCGCGGCATAGACGGCAACGGTGCGCGGCGCCGCGGCATCCAAGCGGCCCAGCAGCTCAACCAGCCGCGCACAGATATCAGCAGACTTCGCCGCCCGTACATCCAAATCGAGATCGTCGCGCCGAGCAATCATTGCCCGCCGCAACTCAGCCTTGTCCATCCCAGCCTCCTCTAGCAAACCTGCCAAAAAGGGACAGGTTTATTTTGGCGGGTTTTATCTGGGCAAACGTCGAAGCCGCCACAAAGGCGCCCTGTGTGGCGGCTTCGACTCGACGTTGGCTTCACAGCGCCGCAGCGATCGCTTCAGTCACAAACTTATTGAGTGACTCACCCTTCTTTGCCGCTGCCAGCGCTGCTTGCTTGTGGAGCTCAGAGCCCGTTCTTACGTTGAACGAGCCCTTAAAAGCCCGCTCGGGTTCCTTGCCCTTCTCGGCGCAAAACTCAAGGTAATCGTCGACGGCGTCGTGGAAGCATTGCTCCACTTCTTCAGCCGTGGAGCCTTCAAATACGATTGCGTCCCTAATGCCGGCGACCATACCTGTTAGCACATGCTGTTCGGCATTGAACTCGACCGGGGCGAAATAACCTTTGTATGCCAAAACGTTACTCATGACTACCTCCGACATCTTGCAGAAAGCGAACGATGTTTCGAATGGTCCCCGCTGTCAATTCGTCAGATGGATGAGGCGCGTGCATTACGAACATCCTGCCATCTGATGGCCTGTAGAAGCGAACGCGCGATCCGGATGTCTTGCCTTTGCTGTCCATTTCAAAGCCATATGAAGCCATGACTTTTAAAAAATCCGCATACCGATAAGTTGAAGGGCAGCTAAACAGTTGGGCGATGAGTTTATCGGATCGAGTCATCCCGCCTCACATTCTGCAACTATATTCTAGTTGCAATTTCAGGTCGTTGCAAGCACCTCTACTATAGAACATGTGTGCGTATAGAACAAGTGTTCGAATCACCACTGAGAATGGGGACAGGCATCTTTGTGGTGGTCTGTGCTGTGGAGTGGGCGTCTGCGGCAGTTCGTCTCGATCTGTAACAGTAACTCGGCAAAATTGGACCTAGATGTTACAGATTGAGACAAAGGGCCGGCGTCATCCGGAAACGTCTCGATTTGTAACATCTGGAGCCAATATTGCCGCCTTAGCGTTACAGATCGAGACAAATCGGCAGACTGCGGCAAAAGAAAAAGGTAGATTTTCGGTCATGTCCAAAAAATCTACCTTTGTGCGTTAGCCCAACAGGTCGACTACGGTGAAGCCGGCGTTGCTCTTGGCGATGACGTCTCGGCCGCCAAAGACGCAGGTGGGCGACTCGGCTGCGATGCGCGTCACGTCGGCGCCGAGCGAGCGCAGCTTACCGGGCGTGGCGGCGAGCATCTGGGCGCGGCGCTCCTCGCGTGCGTGCGGATCGAGCCCGGCCAGGTAGGTCGTGTTGCGGCGCTTGGTGAGCGCGTACGGCTTCACTGGCGCGTCCATACCGCTCACACAGCTCACGATAAAGCCCTCAAAGGCGGCCTCGTCAGGCTCAAAGCTGCCGAGCCATTCGCCTGCGCGCGCCACGCGCTCAATCGAGGGGTCGATTGCCGGGTCGCGGTAGGTGTAGAACGCCGTCTGACGCTCACCGGCCGCGCGGAATCCGCAGCCGTACGCACCGCCCTTAACGCGGATCTCGTTCCACAGGTAGTCGTAAGAGAGCGCGTTGGCGGCAACCGCCCAGGCGCCCGTCACGTCGATGCCCAGGCGACGCGGATCGCACGCGCTTGCCGCAAAGCAGATATCGCTGGGGATGACAAAGGCCTCGTGGCGGTCGCACGGCGTCGGCACCACGAGCGCGTTGCGGCCGGCATCGGCGCCGTCGCCAGCGCCTAGCCCCAGGTCGCCCGCGGCTGCCCAGTACGCGTCAAAGTCCTCGTCGCTGCCGGTAAAGCTCGCCAGGCAGCCGTCGGCCACAAAGATGTGGCCTGCCAGCTCGGCAAGCTTGGTACGCAGCCCGTCCACGCGCTCGTCAAAGTGCTCGAGCAAATCGCGCAGGAACAGGTAGAAGTCCACGCCCGAAAGCTGCTCGCGCACCACGGCCGAAGGCGAGCTGTAGCTCATCGCGCGACCGAGCGCCGCCGAGTGACCGTTGTTGATGAAGCCCTGCTCAAGCCCAATGCGAATCTGTGTGAGCACGTCGCGTACGCGGTCGGCATCGGCATCGAGCAATAGCGTGCTCGACCACACCTCGCGCGGCAGGCTCGCCAGCGCATCGATCTTCTCGGACAGGGCGCCGGCGCTCACCAGCAGGTAGGGGCGCACGCCGTCCACGTCGGGCTGGGTCATGACCTCGGTCGTAAAGCTCAAAAAGCCCAGCTTGCCGGCGAGCAAGTTGTCGAGCTCCTCGGCCGAGTGCTCGCTCGTGGGCAGCTGCTTGAGCAGGCGGCAGAGCAGCGTCACGTAGGGCAGGTCCTCAAATGCGACGCAGCTCAGGTCGAAGTATTGCATGGCGTAGGCCAGACGGTTGGTGGGGATGCCGTGGCGCAGGCAGGGGATGGGCGCGGTCGTGTCCACGACCAGCGGCGGCTCGGGGCGCGCCGCGCCAATGTCGGATACACGCAGGCGCGGCAGCGTTGCCTTGTCCTCGGGCGTGTCCTCCGCCTCCTGCGCGGCACGCAGCGCGGCCGTGCGCTCGACCACGTCCGCCAGCTCGGCATCGGTCATGGCGTCGCGCTTGGTAGCCAGCTCGGCAGCTTCGGCGCCCTCCACACCCTCGGCAGCGTCTACCGGAACCAGCTCGACCAGCGCCATGTGGTCGTTTTCCAGCACGAGCTCGCGCAGCAGGTCCTCAAAGTAGCTGCCGTCCAGCTCGCCGCGCAGCTCCTCATACACCGGGCCGTACTTGAGTGCCAGCGTCGCGGCGTCGTCATCGTAGAGCCAGGTACTCAGCGCGTCGCACGCAATGGCCACGCCGTCGGCGATACCGTAGTCGCGCTGGCGCAGGTCGTATTCGTTGCTGCTGATGATGGCTTCCAGGCGCTCGCGCGGAACGCCGTGCTCGCACAGGTCGCGGCAGGCGTCTTGGAACACGCGACGCAGCTCGCGCGCCACGCCGGGCTGCGCGTTTTGCAGCATGATGAGCTCGTAGGGCTGCAGGCTCTCGGCCGCGGTGTAGCTCACAACGTTGCCGCCCAGGCCGGCCGCCAGAATGGCCTTCTTAACCGGCGCTTCGTTGGAGCCCAGCAGCGCCTCGAACAAGATGTCCGCGGCGATCGTGCGCTTGCGGTCGAGCGCGCTGCCCAGCACAAGACCCAGGCCAACCAGGGCGTTCTCGGGCGTGGTTGCCATCTCGACGCGCTTATACTCACAGGTCACGGGCGCCTGCACGCCCAGCGGATTGGGCGCCAGCGTGGACGGGTCCTCGCCGGCGGCAACGGCGGCGTCCATGCGGCGGCTCGCGGCGCTCGGCTGCGACAGATAGCGCTCGTCCAAAAATGCCAGCGCGCGGTCCACGTCCAGGTCGCCGTAGAGCGTTATATAAGAGTTGGAAGGATTGTAGTGGCGCGCGTGCGTGTTCAGGAACTGCTCGTAGGTGAGCGCGGGAATCGCGCGCGGGTCGCCGCCGCTCTCGTGCGCATAGGCGGTGTCGGGATAGAGTGCGGCGTTGACGGCGTCGTCCAGCACGCTCATGGGATCGGACAGCGCACCCTTCATCTCGTTGAACACCACGCCGTTATAACGCAGCGTGCCCTTGCGCAGGCTGGCGGCGCTGCCGTCGCCCTCGCTCTCGGCGCCCTCCGGCAGGTCCAGCTCGTAGTGCCAGCCCTCCTGCTCAAAAATGGTGGGCTTGGTGTAGATGGCTGGGTTGAACACCGCATCCAGGTACACGTCCATCAGGTTGTACAGGTCCTGCTCGTTGGTGGTGGCAACGGGGTAGATGGTTTTATCGGGGTAGGTCATGGCGTTGAGGAACGTCTGCATGGAGCTCTTGATCAGGTCGACAAACGGCTCCTTGACGGGGAACTTGGCCGACCCGCACAGCACCGAGTGCTCAAGAATATGGAACACGCCGGTGGAATCGGCCGGCGGCGTCATAAAGCCAATGGCAAAGGCCTTGTTTTCGTCGTCGCACGCCAGGTACAGCAGGCGAGCGCCCGATGCGGTGTGGCGCAGCACGTAAGCGTCCGAGTCGAGCTCGGGCACGGTCTCGCAGCGCTCGACGGCAAAACCGTGGCAGGTGGTACCGGGCACCAGCAGCGCGGCAGCAGCGGCGCGCGGGTCGGTTGAGGTGGTGGTGGGCATATGCAGTCTCCTTTGACGCCCCAGCGGGGGCGAATCGAGTCGAATCCCCGAGAGTATACCCATATGGGGCCGCGGCTCTGCGGCGAACTGAAGACGATGTGGGTGGACTAGCCTAGCTAGGTTGATAACGAATGCCGCGGGTAGCCGCTGCACCCCGCTAAAGTGAAATAACACCCCCGTTTACCGAATCATTTAGGAAATATATGGACTCCTAAAAAGTTCTAATACAATATAAGTCATCTATCTATAAACTGCTGATTCCTTGCAAAGGTATGGTTGATATGGTTGAAGCAAATAGCGTTGTCCCCCTGTACAAACAGATTGTCCGTGCGCTTTCTGATTCGATCGCCAACGGCACGTACCGCCCGGGAGATAAGCTCCCGACCGAGGCGGAGCTCATCGAGCAATTTGGCGTGAGCCGAATAACGGTTCGCTCCGCAATTAAAGAAATGGAAGATGCTGGGCTTGTTGAGAGGGCCCGCGGCAAGGGCACATTCGTTTCGTTGGACACACAGATGTATGCCGCGGACGACCGTGAGAGCTTTACCCATTCGTGCCAGCTTGCTGGAAAACAGGCGTCTACCAGGGTTCTCGCAATGGGCTGGGACTTCCCAAGCCTGCGAGACGCGAAGTTCCTGGGCGTAGACGATACCCAAAAGGTATTGCGTAGTCGTCGTCTGCGCCTTGTGGATGACAAGCCCACGATGCTGGAAACCAATAGCTATTCCGCTGTGCTTTCTTTTTTGGAGCATGAATCCCTCGAGGATTCGCTGATGGCGGTACTCGATCGCCAGGGGATCAAGATGGGCCCCAACACGCGTACGCTCGAGGTCTGCTATGCGAGCGAGCTCGAGGCGGCATACCTTAACGTGGAGCTGGACTCTCCGCTGCTTCTGTTTGTCGATAGACGTTATGCTCCAAGCGGCGAGCCGCTTTTCATCTCCCGTCAGGTGTACTGCACCGAGCGACTGAAGTTCTATTTGTAAATTAGAGATAGATTGGTCAATTTACCGACCAATTGCTACCGTTCGCGGATTTGGAAAATAGACACACCGCGTAGGGTAGATTGCTAATATACT
>JAXJEC010000003.1:0-3113 GCA_036301625.1 Collinsella sp.
CGACGGGTGAGCTCGACCCAGCCGTCCCAGTCCTCCTCGGCCATGCCGTCCTCGATGGAGATGATGGGATAGGTGTCGACGAGCTTCTCCCAGTAATCGACCATCTGAGCGCTCGTATACTCAACGCCCTCGCCCTTGAGCTCGTACATGCCGGTCTCGGCGTTGTAGAACTCGGTCGAGGCCGGGTCCATGGCGTACATGAAGTCGACGCCGGGCTTAAAGCCGGCCTTCTCGACGGCCTTGGTGATGTACTCGAACGGCTCGGCATTGGTCTTGAGGTTGGGCGCGAAGCCGCCCTCGTCGCCCACGCCGCCGCCCAGGCCGGCCTCGTGCAGCACGCCCTTGAGGGTGTGGTAGACCTCGGCGCACCAGCGCAGACCCTCGGCAAAACTCGGGGCGCCCACCGGCATGATCATGAACTCCTGGAAGTCAACGTTGTTGTCGGCATGCACGCCGCCGTTGAGGATGTTCATCATGGGCGTGGGCAGCAGGTGAGCGTTGACGCCGCCCAGGTACTGGTACAGCGACAGGCCCGCCGACTCGGCTGCGGCGCGGGCAACGGCCAGCGACACGCCCAGGATGGCGTTGGCGCCGAGCTTGGTCTTGTTGGGCGTACCGTCCGCGGCAATCAGCGCGGCATCGACGGCGCGCTGGTCGAAGGCGTCGAGGCCCACGACGGCGTTAGCACACTCGTTGTTGACATGCTCGACGGCCTGCGAAACGCCCTTGCCCAGGTAGCGGTCCTTGTCGCCATCGCGCAGCTCGCAGGCTTCAAAGGCGCCGGTCGAAGCACCCGAAGGCACCATTGCGCGGCCAAAGCTGCCGTCCTCGAGCACGACCTCGACCTCGACGGTGGGGTTGCCGCGGCTGTCGAGCACCTCGCGACCGTAGACGTCCAAAATATCGCTCATGTTGTCTCCCTCTCACTTGGAAACGTAGTGGATGCAAGCGACTGGCCGACTGCGTACCATCGGTGCGCCTCCGTAAGTTAGCCCCGTCGCACTTTTTGTATTATGCCCTAAGTTAACCGAGGGATACAAATGAATTGGAGAAATCATTCTTTTGGGCGCTTGTTTTTGCACCGAGCATTCATCTCTAGAGGTCGCCCCCCCATTAAATTCTTCTATCGGCATACCGTCTTTACCTGGCTTGCGAATGAAAGAGCCAATAATGTGCTTTTACATCGTGCAAAGTTCTGGATATCGTGCAATTCTAATGGTCTGAAGTTCTGGATATCGTGCATAATCAGGTTATAAAAGTTCTGGATATCGTGTACGAGGTAGCCATGCTTAAACGAAAAGCCTATGACAAACTACTAAAATGGAAGCATGAAAGCGCTGGTAAAACAGCACTTCTTATTGAAGGAGCCCGCCGCGTCGGAAAGAGCACGCTTGCCCGCACGTTTGGAGAAACCGAATACAAATCCTGCCTTGTCATTGATTTCTTTCAAGCACCTGCCGAAGTTAAGCAATATTTTGAGGACTATCGCACTGACTTCGACTCGCTCTTCCTCTATCTCTCGGTTTTCTATAACGTCAAACTCTATGAACACGAGACGCTTATCGTCTTTGACGAGGTCCAGATGTACCCGCAAGCACGCGGACTCATCAAGTATCTCGTTGCAGACGGACGTTACGACTACATCGAAACTGGATCCCTGCTCAGCATCAAGCAGAACATTAAAGATATCGTCATCCCATCCGAGGAAGAATCTCTGGAACTTGAGCCCCTCGACTTTGAGGAGTTTCTTTGGGGCATGGACGAAAAGGGGCTGGCCGATCTCATTCGCATGAGTTTTAACAAGATGAAGCCGCTCCCCGATGCCCTACATCGCAGAGCGCTCTCCCTTATGCGCGAATACATGCTCGTAGGCGGCATGCCTGAGCCGGTATCCATCTATGTTGAACAGCGCGCTTTTGCGCCCGTCGACGCTTCGAAGCGCCGAATCGTCCAGCTCTATCGCAACGATATCTCTCGTTTTGCAACCGGTTACGAATTCAAAGTCGTCTCCGTACTCGATGGCATCCCGGGTCAGCTCTCTAGGCACGAAAAACGATTCAAGCTTTCCTCACTTGATAAAAACGCACGCATGCGCACCTACGAAGAAGCCTTCTTTTGGCTGGCAGACGCGCGAATTGCCAATATCTGCTATGCCGCAAGCGAACCGAGCGTGGGCCTTTCACTCAGCATGGAGCAAACGGCCCTCAAGTGCTACATGGCAGACACCGGCCTGCTTGTAACGCTTGCCTTCTCTGACAACAACGATACCGATGAAGACGTTTACAGGGCCGTGCTTCGCGGCGACATCGGATTGAACGAAGGAATGCTTACCGAAAACTACGTTGCCCAATCTCTAAAGGCCAATGGACACAGGCTCTTCTTTTATTCCCAAAGCGGAAAGAAGGAGGGAGAGGAGCGCATGGAAATCGACTTCCTCGTTACCCGACCCTATGTCAATGCCGCCGGAAAGCCGCGCATCAGCCCCATCGAAGTTAAGTCGCCACGCAGATACGGAACCATCTCCCTCGACCGATTCCGCGCGCGCTTTAACAAGAAGATTGGGATGGCTTACGTGTTGCACCCTAAACAACTCGAGTGGGATGCCGAAGCGCAGCTGGCACATCTTCCGTTGTATATGGCTTTTTGCTTGTAGAGACCTCTCTACGAATGGATGCCGTGAGAGACGCAGGCCTCACTCGCTTGCTTTTGCTTGGTCCCACAGGTCGTTGAGTTGAGCGGTTGAGCAGGCGGCGAGGTCATCGCCCGCCTCGTGCACGACGGCCTCTATCGCAGCCCAGCGACGGCGGAACTTGGCCGTGCTGGCACGCAGGGCGCTCTCGGCGTCGATTCCCTCCTTGCGCGCAACGTTGACCAGGGCAAAGAGCAGGTCGCCAAACTCCATCTCGCGCTCGGGCGAGCCGGGCTCCTCGGCCTCAAACTCGGCACGCTCCTCGGCGACCTCGTCCCACACATCCTGGACCGTCTCCCACTCAAAGCCCACGGCAGCCGCCTTGCGCGACACCTTCTGAGCCTGCATCAGCGCCGGCAGATGCGTGGGCACGCCGTCGAGCAGGCCCTCGGGCGCAGCCTCGCCTGCCGCCACGGCCTTGTCC
>JAXJEC010000004.1:0-24088 GCA_036301625.1 Collinsella sp.
ACTGAGAGTAGTAGAGCTGCTCCCGTCCCTGCGGTCGCTGTGGCGCTTCGCGGGCGGGCCAGGCTCTATCTGAACGACTTTGCGAAGCAACCGGAGTGAAGATAAAGCCTGGCCCGCCCGCGAAGCGCCACAGAGACCGCAGGGACGGGAGCAGCTATACTACTCTCAGTAGTTAAGGGTCGCGGATTCGCCGCGTCACCGCTCTCAACAGGAGGTCTTTGTTTATGGCAGATCAGAAGCCGGTTGTCGGGATCATCATGGGCTCCAAGTCCGATCTGGGCGTTATGGAAGGTTGCACCGCCGAGCTCGAGGCACTGGGCGTGCCCTATGAGCTCGTGATTGCGAGCGCGCACCGCACGCCGGCGAAGGTCCATGAGTGGGCCTCGACTGCTGCCGACCGCGGCATCAAGGTGATTATCGCTGCTGCCGGCAAGGCTGCTCACCTGGGCGGTGTCGTGGCTGCGTTTACGCCGCTGCCGGTTATCGGCGTGCCTATGAAGACGAGCGATCTGGGTGGTATGGACTCGCTGCTGTCGATGGTGCAGATGCCTTCGGGCGTGCCCGTTGCCTGTGTGGCTATCAACGGTGCCAAGAACGCTGCCATCTACGCCACGCAGATCCTGGGCGCCTGCGATCCCGAGTACCGCAAGGTTATCGAGAAGATGAAGCAGGAGATGGCTGACGCCTAAGCGCTCTGCCAGTCCATTTGCAGCATAAGGAGAGCCATGTCCGACTATCAGGGAAAGCGTTTTTCGGCTTCTCGGATTCCCGATTCAGCTAAGTTGGGAGCAGCCCGCGCGCCGCAGCAGGGTCGGACATCCTCTCCTCAGCAGCCGCGCGCGCCGCGTCCCGTGACGCCGGCGAAGCATCGCCGTCAGGATACGCCGGCTGCATATCGCCCTTCGTCATACAGTACGGCCAAGAAGTCACCTCGCTCTTCGGCGCATGCCGCGCCATCGAGCTATACCGAGCCGCCGCGCAAAAAGCGCCGCTCCGTCATTCCCATTCTGCTCATCATCATCGGCATTGGCCTGATCGTTGCTGCGGCCGCCATCTTTATCAACGCGCAGATTGGCTACAAGCAGGCGAGCGAGTCGTATCAAAAAATCGAAAAGCAATATGTGAGCGACAAGGACGCCAGTGGCGTGCCAATTGTCGACTTCAATGCGCTGGCCCAGACAAATCCCGAGGTTGTGGGTTGGATTTACGCGCCCGGCACCAACATCAACTACCCCGTGGTGCAGACCAACAACAACTCCAAGTACCTCAACACGCTGTTCGACGGTACGGCCAATGCCTCGGGAGCCATCTTCCTGGATAGCGACGACACCGCGCCGGGCATGGTGGATCAGCAGACCACGATTTACGGCCATCATATGAACGACGGTTCGATGTTCAACGTGATTTCGGATACGACCGATCAGGCGACGTTCGACAGCATGGAATACGTGTACTACATCACGCGTGATGCGACGTATAAGTTGCGCCCGCTGGCGACCAAGGTGGTCGAGGACACGTATGCCAAGGCGCGCACGCCCAACTTTGAGGGCGATGACGGACTGAAGAATTACCTGTCCGAGATGCTCGACGGCGCCTCGGCCGTGGCGAGCGATGCCACCGATCGTGCCGCTTCGGCAACCAAGATCGTAACGCTTGTGACTTGCCGTTCGCTGTCATTTAGCAATACGCGCGCAGTCATGGTGCTCACGCCGGTCGAGGAATAAAGTGTCCGGGAGCCCTGTCCCAAAAAGACTACCCTGGAAATCAAAAGGAGAAATGATGCTTGAAAGCGGCAAATCGATGCCTTCGGTTGATGCTTGGCTGCGCGAAGCCAAGGCCGATGTTTCGGCGGCTGATTGCGGGATGTACCTGACACACAACGGCGTGGTGCGTGCGACGCCTAAGTCCGAGGTGCGTGGGGTCGAGACAGATGGTGTGGCGCCTGGACATAAGGTAGGCGGCATGGTGTTTGGCTTCGATGCCGATAAGGTGCAGGCCGCTATCGAGGCAACGCGCGCGATGCCGGGTATCGGCTACGTGCGCGTGTGGTTGGCGAGCGGCGAGCTTGCCGTGGGCGACGACATCATGCTCGCGCTCATTGGCGGAGACATTCGCCCGCATGTGGTCGATGCGCTGCAGGCACTCGTCGGTACCATCAAAGATGAGTGTGTGAGCGAGGTCGAGCGCGAGGCATAGGACTTTGCGATCAATTCGAGTCCATCTATAGCAAAAGCCCGCTGGCAGTTCAATCAGTCTGCCAGTGGGCTTTTCTGTGCGTTGAAAAATCTCGGCATTGCGTGGCGCTACACGCGCGTCGCATCCTTGGGGCTCATGGTCATGCTCTGGAAGCGGTTCTCCATGTAATCGTTATCGAAATACTTGCCGTAGAACTGCGCGACGGGAATATCCGGCTCCGTGCCGTTGACGCGCTGGTACCAGTAGTCGAGCGACTGCAGCGTCATGACGCCGTCGACCAGCATAATGACGGTAAAGATGACGGTAGCCGAGTAGCGACTCTTCCACGGAATCATGTTGATGAGCTTGAGCAGCCTCGGCAGCAGCAGCTTGATCCAGATAAGGCCACCCAGGCCCCACAGGCAGGCAAAGCCCGTGCAGGTGCGTCCGCCCGTAAGGACGGCGAGCGGGTCGGGCATGCCGAACAGCTTCATGTGCGAGTAGCTCCACGAGACCACGCCAAATGAGGTCTGCATAAACCAGCCCACGAACACCTCAAAGCTCGCGCCGAGTACAGCGCTTACCAGGAAAATGATGATGGGGTTCTTTTTATAGAAGCGGTTGAGCACCATGGTCATGAGTACGGCGCCAAAGCCATAGATGGGGCTGAAGGGACCAAACAGCATGCCGGCGCGGTCCTGGTAGACGCCTGGGTCGTCGACCGTCATGTGCCAGATGTCCTCGGCGATCAGGCCGAGCACGCAGCAGACGAGGAATACCCAGAACAGGTTGAAGTAGTTGAGCTTGATGTAGCCCTCGCCGGTTTCATCGCGGCCGAGCATGCCCTCGGCGGCGGCGTCGCGGTCGAGCATCTCCTGCAGGCGGCGCTGCAGTTCGCGCTCCTGGCGAAGCGTGGGGTCGACGGTTGCCGAAAGCGCGATGAGGATACCGAGCTGAATGGCGGGACGAAGCAAGAAGAGCCCGATACCCTGGAGCATCACGTCGACCAAAAGCTCGACGACGGTGAATGCAATAAGGATGTAGGACAGGCGGGCGGCGTTGCGGCGCTGGTTTTTGATAAGGTCCAGGCCAAAGATGATCAGGATGACGGCACTTGCTGCAGAGAGCATGATGCCGGCGACGATGAGTCCAACCGAGACCAGCATATTGTCGCCGAGTTTTTCGGCGGCGTTGCCGTTGATGAGCGCGGTGATGACCTGCCACATAAAGGCGGCGACCGACGGGAGTGTGCCCACGCCGGACAGGATGCACAGGACGGCGTACACCTTAATGATGAGGGGAATCTTCTTGACCTCCGTGGCGCTGGGGACGCTGGGGTCGAGTTCGTTTCGATCCATACAGAACCTTTCTCGCTTTGTCCTAGGTTACAAGGATACGCCGCCGACCTGCCAAAAGACAGGACGAACGTCCCAATTGCAACAATGCAACCCTCAACGGTGGGCGCGGCGGCCATCTGGGGGCGCGGGCGCTTGCACTGGACAGACCGATAAAATGTTTGGCCGCAAAACGGATTATTAGCTCGGTGGGCTTTTAAAAAGCGCTGCTCATGCGCTGGGGAGCGCGTCGCGCCGTGCGTATAATAAGGCGGGTAACGCCAAAATACGAGGCTCTGAGGGGATGCCATGTCTCAAGAAACCATCCGCGCGGCCGAGCGCGCCGCGGGACAGGTGAAGACCATGTCGACGTATGATCCGGACTCCGACCAGCTGCATGAGGAATGCGGCGTTTTTGGTGTCTGGGCGCCCGATCGCGACGTGGCTCGACTGACGTACTTTGGCCTGCGTGCACTGCAGCACCGTGGCCAAGAATCGGCGGGAATCGCTGTTGGTGACGGCGGTACGGTTATGGTCCGCAAGGATCTGGGCCTGCTCGACCGCGTGTTCTCCAATGCCGACTTGTCGACGCTCTCCGGTCAGCTGGCCGTGGGCCATGTGCGCTACGGCACCGCCGGCGCCAAGAGCTGGGAAGCCTCTCAGCCGCACCTCTCTACCATCAATAGCGTCATTATCGCGCTCGCGCACAACGGCACCCTCGTCAACACCGACGAGCTGCGCCGCCAGCTGATCGAGTTGGGCGTGCCGTTCCTCTCCAACTCGGATTCCGAGGTCGCGACCAAACTCATCGGCTACTTTACTCAGCGTACAGGCCATCTGCGCGAGGGCATTCGCAAGACCATGGAGCTCGTGCGCGGCGGCTACGCCATGACGCTCATCAACGAGCAGGCGCTCTACGCATTCCGCGATCCGCACGGCATTCGCCCACTCGTGCTGGGCAAGCTCGTGGACGAGGGCCTGGACCAGGCCGATGCCGCATCCGTTTCGCAGCTGCCGTCGCAGGACGCCGCCGCGACGGTCGACGCCACCACCCATGTCACCCGCGCCGGCGGCTGGGTCGTCGCCTCCGAGACTTGTGCGCTCGACATTGTGGGCGCCGAGTACGTCCGTGACGTCCGTCCCGGTGAGATTTTGCGCATCAGCGCCGAGGGCCTTGTGTCCGAGCAGGGCGTGCCTGCCGCCGAAGAGCCTGCTAATTGCATCTTTGAGCAGGTCTACTTCGCTCGCCCCGACTCCATCATGAACGGCAAGAGCGTCTACGCCTGCCGTTATGACATGGGTCGTCAGCTGGCACATGAGGAGCCCGTCGAGGCCGACCTGGTCATCGGCGTGCCCGACTCCGGCCTGCCGCCCGCGGAGGGGTATTCGCACGAGAGCGGTATTCCCTTTGGCGAGGGCCTCATCAAGAACCGTTACGTGGGCCGTACGTTTATCGAGCCTACGCAGGAGCTGCGTGCCATGGGCGTGCGTATGAAACTCAACCCGCTGCGCGACAACATCGAGGGCAAGCGCCTGGTCGTCATCGACGACTCCATCGTCCGCGGCACCACCATGGTGCAGCTCGTCAAGATGCTGCGCAACGCCGGCGCCAAGGAGATTCATATCCGCATCAACTCGCCCGAGGTCATCTGGCCGTGCTTCTACGGTATCGATACCGACGTGCAGTCGCAGCTTATCAGCGCCAACAAGACGGTCGACGAGATTTGCGAGTATATCGGCGCCGATTCGCTGGCCTTCCTTTCGGTCGAGGGCCTGCTTAAGGTCATGCCCAAGGGCGGTTACTGCGATGCGTGCTTTACCGGTCGCTACCCCGTGGCGATTCCCGAGAGCTTTGGCCGCGATAAGTTTATGGAGGGCTTTAAGCCCCGCAACCTGGACAAGCCGCTGCACTTTGACGACGACGCCGTGGTCGAGAAATACGACGACCGCAGCTGGGAAGAGAAGCACGGCGAGGCCTAAAACCTGCCATGTGGGGACAGGTTTATTTTGGTAGGTTTCACCTGCTGTTTTGTTGATATGACGGCGCGTGCTGTTATGGCGCGCGCCGAAATGAACGCAACTATGAGCACCGTTTGGCGCCCGCGCGGCGCCACGGTAGTGGGAGAGGAAGGCTCAGATGAGCGACAGCAAGCATGTGACGTATGAGGATGCCGGCGTCGATACCGCCGAGGGCGGCCGCGCCGTCGACGCGATTAAGCAAATGGTTAAGGACACCAACCGCCCCGAGGTTATCGGCGGTATCGGCGGCTTCGGTGGCCTGTTCTCGGCCGCCGCGCTTAAGGATATGGAAGACCCGATTCTGATCAGCGGTACCGACGGCGTGGGCACCAAACTTGTGCTCGCCCAGATCATGGATCGTCACGAGACGGTGGGCCAGGACCTGGTCGCCATGTGCGTCAACGACATTTTGGCTTCGGGCGCCGAGCCGCTGTTCTTCCTGGACTACGTTGCCATCGGCCACATTGAGGCCGAGCACATGGCAAAGATCATCAAGGGTGTGGCCGACGGCTGCAAGCTCGCGGGCTGCGCGCTCGTGGGCGGCGAGATGGCCGAGCACCCGGGCGTCATGGCTCCGGCCGACTACGACCTTGCCGGCTTTACCGTGGGTGTTGTCGATCGTCCCAAGATGCTCGACCCCGCGAACGTTCGCCCCGGCGATGTGATCCTGGGCCTACCTTCCACCGGCGTGCATTCCAACGGTTACTCGCTCGTGCGCAAGGTTATCGGTGTCGACGGCATCAAGCCGGGCACGCCCGAGGCCGCCGCTAAGGCCGAGGAGCTAAGCCGTCCGCTCGAGGAGCTCGGCGGTGCTTCGCTGGCCGACGCTCTGCTGGCTCCCACGCGCATTTATGTGAAGCCGATTCTGGAGCTGCTCCGCGGTGGCGCCAACGTTCATGCCATTGCCCATATCACCGGCGGCGGTATTACCGAGAACCTCAACCGCGCGCTCGCCGACGACGTCGATGCCGTGGTTATCCGCAACGGCGCCGAGATGGGCTGGGATGTTCCGCCCGTCATCACCTACGTGTCGCGTCAGGCCGAGCTCGCGCCCAATGAGGCGTGCAAGACCTTCAACATGGGCGTCGGCCTGTGCCTGATCGTCGCCCCCGAGGACGAGGCTGCCGTGACCGAGGCTCTGGTCGCGCTGGGCGAGAAGCCGTTCCGCGTGGGCGAGTGCGTCGAGGGTTCCGGTAAGGTCGTGTACTCCGATGAGCGCTAACGAGCAGATGGCTGCCGCCGAGGGCCTGGGCTTTGTGCCCTACACCCGTCCGACCGGCACCGATACAGCCGAGCCGCTCAAAATCGGCGTGCTTATCAGCGGTTCGGGTACCAACCTGCAGGCGCTGATCGACCTGATCGCCGCCGGCAAGCTCAACGCCTCGATTGAGCTTGTGGTGTCGAGCCGTCCATCGGCTAAGGGCTTGCAGCGCGCCGAGCGTGCGGGTATCCAGACGCTCACGCTGTCCAAGGACGTCTATGCCGACCCCATCGCGGCCGACGAGATCATCGCGCATGAGCTGCTCGAGCGCGGCTGCGAGTACGTGGTGATGGCCGGTTACATGCGCATGGTGCACACGCCGCTGCTGGCGGCGTTCCCCAACCGCGTGGTCAACCTGCATCCGGCACTGCTGCCGAGCTTTACCGGTGCCCATGCGATTGACGATGCGTTTGCCCGCGGCGTCAAGGTGACCGGCGTGACCGTGCACTTTGCCAACGAGATCTACGACAACGGCCCCATCATCGCCCAGCGTGCGCTGGCTGTTGAGGAGGGCTGGGACGTCGACACGCTCGAGGAGCACATCCACGCGATTGAGCATGTGCTGTATCCCGAGGTCGTGCAAATGCTCGCCGACGGCCGCGTCCACGTGCTGGAGAGCGGCAAGGTCGCAATTGACGCGCCTCGCGGCTAGCGGCGCACAGTACAATTTAGCCGAGTAGTCAGGGTGGTCATTGGCGCCAAGGCGCACGTGGCCACCCTTTGTTTTGGGTAGTCACCTGCGACGTTCTTTAACGACTAGTCATTCAAGAACGTCGTAGGTGACTAGGTGAGAGAGGTGAGCGCATGGCGGATAACGAAGCGCTGTTTACGCCTGAGCTGGTGTTTTTTGATTGGGAGTGTGCGACGCCGGATGAGGTGTTTGCGCGGCTCGAGAGCGAGCTTGCACCACGTGGCTACATTGCCGACGGTTGGCTCGACGCCGTTCGCACGCGCGAGGATGCCTATCCCACGGGTCTTGCCATGCCGGCGGCAAACATTGCCATTCCGCATACCGATCCGGGGTTTGTGGCCAAGCCCTATATCGCGGTGGTGAAGCCCGCCGCGCCCGTGACATTTAACGCTATGGCTGGCATGGGCGCTCCGGTGCCGGCGCAGATCGTCATCAATCTGGGCATCGCTGAGCCGGGCGGCCAGGTCGAGGCCCTGCAGGCGCTCATGAACATCTTTATGGACGCCGATGCCGCAGCCGACGTGCTCGGCCAAACCACGCCGCAGGGCATGGTCGACGCCATCCGCCGCCACTTCTAAGGTGGGGCTAAGCCGGCACTTGGGGACTGTCCCTAACTGCCGGCTGCCAGAGCTGTCCCCTTTGCACCAAAATGGTGCAGATTAACCTGTCCCCAATGCACCAAGCGTGCCGCGGGGGCCGCGTTGTGACACAATGGCGTTTGTTCGATTCGTTATGCGAAAGGCCAACTATGGCAAACAAGAAAAAGAACTCCGAGGCCGCGCCGACGCCCGAGCAGCAGGCTCGCGCTGCCTCCAGCTCTCGCAAGAAGCAGCGCAAGACGTACGTGTCTAAGACCGTCAAGATCGTCCTGGTGGTCATCGGCGTGCTGGCGATGCTGCTTTCCGTCTCGGCGATGGCGTGCTCCGGCCTTATGTCGCAGGCCGAGGACACCTCGGGCTACAAGCTGACCGGCGGTGTTGCTGCAACTATCAACGGCACCAACCTCACCGAGGACACCGTGACCAAGCAGATCATGAGCATGCGCACGTCCTACGGCTACACCAAGGACGAGGATTGGGCGCAGTATCTGGTTGACAACGACCTCACGCCCAAGAAGTACCGCAAGCAACTCATCGACTCCTACACGCAGCAGATTCTGCTTCAACAGGCACAGAAGGAGAACGGCGTGACGGTGTCGGATGAGGAGGTCGAGAAGGCTTGGAAGGACGCGTGCAAGAGCGCGGGCGGTGCCAAGGCCTTTAAGAAGACCCTCAAGACCTACGGCTATACCGAGGACACCTACAAGGACTCGCTCAAGGAGAGTCTGGCGCAGCAGAAACTCAAGGATGCCGTCGCGCCCACGAGCAAGCCCAAGGACAGCGAGATTGTCGATTACATCAACGAAAACCTGTCCAGCTACAACGACGCCCGCCGCTCGTCGAACATCCTGATCAAGGTTGATTCCGACGCCTCCGACGAGGACAAGGCCGCCGCCAAGGCCAAGGCGCAGGAGTGCCTGGACAAGATCAACTCCGGTGAGCTGAGCTTTGAGGACGCCGTTGAGCAGTACTCCGAGGACACAGGTTCCAAGGAGAAGAAGGGCGATGTGGGCTGGGATAAGCTCACCACCTTTGTCGACAGCTACCAGACGGCGCTCGAGGGGCTCAACAAGGGCGACGTGAGCGAAGTCGTCGAGTCGACCTATGGCTACCACGTCATCAAGTGCACCGACTACTTCCATGTCGATAATCAGGTTGATGACATCAACCAGGTGCCCAAGGCCATCAAGAAGTACGTTTCCAACGTGGTGAAGACGCAGGCGGCCAGCACCGCGTACAGCGAGTGGCTGGAGCAGTACAAGAAGGATGCCGACATCACCGTCAACCCCATGCCCAAGGACGTCCCGTATAACGTCAGCCTGAAGGGCGTCACCAAGAGTTCGACCGACGATTCGTCGACGACTGAGTAATCATGGGGCGGTGCTCGCGCGAGTGCCGCCCACCCTATTAGAGAGGATTTGCAGATGACCAACGAAGAGCTGCAGAAGGAAATGATCGCGGCCATGAAGGCCAAGGACAAGGTTCGCCTGTCTATCATTCGCCAGGTTAAGGCCGAGGTGAAGAACATCGAGGTCAACGAACGCCGCGATGTGACCGAGGAAGACGTCAACAGCATGATCAAGCGTCTGATCAAGCAGACGAGCGAGACGCTGGAGATGTCCATCAAGGCCGGCACCGACCAGGAGCGTACCGACAACCTGACCGAGCAGGTCAAGATTCTGGAGAGCCTGCTGCCCGCGCAGGTTTCGGGTGAGGAGCTCGAGGCTCTGATCGAGCAGGTTATCGCCGAGCTGGGTGCCACGTCTAAGAAGCAGATGGGCCAGGTTATGGGTGCCCTGGGCAAGGCAACCGGCGGCAATTTCGACAAGCCGGCCGCAGCAAAGATCGTCGGAACCAAACTCGCGTAGGGGCCGAGCGGTACATAGTTGATGTTGAGGGGGCGTGACCATTGCGGTCGCGCCCCTTTTTGCTGGGCTGGGTACTCATTGGGGACAGACTTAAATGAGTGCCCAATGAGCGGGTACTCATTTAAGTCTGTCCCCAATGAATGGGTTAAAGGTTGCGGGTTCTTTACGGGAATGTAGTGTGGGCTGCGGAAACGTGGTTCTTTCCGTACAATAGTTCAACTCGTGTAAACGCAGGGAAGGGACATTCATGGCAGACATGATCGAGATCAAGCATCTCAACAAGTACTTTGGCGACCTGCATGTGCTCAAAGATATCAATCTCACCGTCAAGCGCGGCGAGAAGCTCGTAATGATCGGGCCTTCCGGTTCGGGTAAGTCGACGCTCATCCGTTGCGTCGATTATCTGGAGGAGCCCACTTCGGGCGAGGTCGTCATCGACGGTACGCCGCTCACCAAAAAGAATCACCTGGAGATGGCTCGCAAGTATAGTTCCATGGTGTTTCAGCAGTTCAACCTGTATCCCAACATGACGGTGCTGGGCAACCTGACGCTCGCGCCCATCAAGCTGCAAAAGAAGAGCAAGGAGGAGGCGACCGAGATCGCCATCGCCGCGCTCAAGCGCGTCGGCATGGCTCATAAGGCCGGCGAGTATCCGCAGAATCTCTCGGGCGGTCAGCAGCAGCGTATCGCCATCGCCCGTGCCCTGTGCACCAAGCAGCCCATCATCCTGTTTGACGAGCCGACCTCGGCGCTCGACCCCGAGATGGTCCAGGAGGTTCTGGACGTTATGATTGAGCTCGCGCAGGAGGACATCACCATGATCTGCGTGACGCACGAGATGGGTTTTGCGCGTCAGGTGGCCGACCGCGTCATCTTTATGGAGGACGGCCGCATTCTGGAGGAGGGCACGCCCGAGCACTTCTTCGATAACCCCGAGAACCCGCGCTGCCGCGAGTTCCTGTCCAAGATTCTGCACTAGGCGCGGTGATGGACATGACGGATATGACGAGGGCGGCCGTGTCGCGCCGCCACTTTTTGCAGCTGGCGGGCGCCGGCATGCTCGCGCTGACGGGGACCGCGCTTACCGGTTGCGGCAACTCCGCCGGCGGCGAGGGTTCCGACAAGGGGTCCAAGCTTGCGGCCATCAAGTCGCGTGGCCATCTGAATGCCGGCGTTAAGAAGGACGTTCCCGGCTATGGCTATTACGACACCGCCAAGGGCCGCTTTGAGGGCATGGAAGTCGATTTGTGCTACCAGATCGCCGCTGCCGTCTTTGGCGTGAGCTACAAGGAGGCCCGCGCCCAGGAGCTTGTCGAGTTTACCGACGTAACGCCCAAGACACGCGGCCCGCTGATCGATAACGGCCAACTCGACGTGGTCGCGGCGACCTACACCATCACCGACGAGCGCAAGAAGAGCTGGGATTTCTCGACGCCGTACCGCACCGACTACGTGGGGCTCATGGTCAAGAAGCGTTCGGGCTTTACCTCGATTGAGGATCTGGACGGCAAGGTCATCGGCGTGAGCCAGGGTGCTACCACGCAGGGCCTGATCGAGCAGATGATCAAGGACAACGGCTTTAGCTGCAAGCCAGAGTTTAGGGCCTTTAGCGGCTATCCCATCATCAAGAGCTCGCTCGACGCCGGCAATATCGACGTCTTTGCCATGGACCGCTCCACGCTGGCCGGTTACATGAACGAGACCGTTGAGCTGCTGCAGCCCGAGGTCAAGTTTGGCGAGCAGGGCTACGGCGTGGCGACCAAGAAGGGCTGCGACCTTTCGGCCGTGGTCGATCAGGTGATTTGCGATCGCCTGGCCGACGGCTGGCTCGACCAAGAGGTCAAGACCTGGGGTCTTGTATAGGCGCATCGTCCAAGGAAGGAATCAAATGCTCGAAGGATTATTTGACGCCGACCGTTGGTCGACGACATTTCAAAATATGGGGCCCTTCTGGGAGGGCTTTGGCGTGACGCTGCAAGTGGTCGTTGCCGGCCTGCTGTTGTCGCTGGTGCTGGGCACGCTGCTGGGCGTGTTCTCTACCACTCGCTCGCGCGTGCTGCGCGCCATAAGCCGCGTGTACGTGGAGTTTTACCAGAACACCCCGTTGCCCGTGCAGGTGCTCTTTATGTACATGGCCGGTCCGCAGTTTTTGCAGGCCATAACCGGTGCCGACCAGCCGGTGCGCATCGCGCCGTTCGTGCTGGGCTTCTTGGGCGTGGGTCTGTATCACGCGGCCTACATTTCGGAGGTCATCCGCACTGGTATCGAGGCGGTTCCGCGCGGTCAGATGGAGGCGGCCCAGAGCCAGGGCTTCACCCGTGCGCAGGCGTACTGGTACATCGTACTGCCCCAGACATTCAAGATCATTCTGCCGCCGCTGTGCAACCAGGCGCTCAACCTGGTCAAGAATACGTCGGTGCTGGCGCTTGTGGCCGGCGGCGACCTTATGTACCGTTCCGACAACTTTGTGAGTCTGTACGGTTACCTGCAGGGATACATCGTCTGCTGCCTTATGTACTTCATCATCTGCTTTCCGCTCGCCATACTGGTGCAGTGGCTCGAGCGCCGCTCCAAGGAGCGTCCGCGCGGTGTGAGCCTGGCCGAGCTGGGGCTCGACAACGTAGAGGAGGCCTAGCGCATGGAAATCTTCAACGCGACCAACCTGCTCTACATTTGGGGCGGCTTTGTTAAGACGATCGAGATCTCGGCGCTGTCGATCTTTTTCTCGCTCATCTTTGGCACGGTACTGGCGCTCGTTAAAAGCTATGCGCCCCGCCCGTTCCGTATTTTGGTGAGCGCCTATATCGAGCTGTTCCGCTGCACGCCAAACCTGCTGTGGATCCTGTTTATCTACTTTACGGTGCAGGGTTTGGACATTGTGATTTCGACCATCGCTTTTACGCTGTTCACCAGCGCTGTTATGGCCGAGATTGTGCGCGGCGGCCTCAACTCGATTCCGCGCGGCCAGTTTGAGGCGGCGCAGAGCCAGGGCTTTGGCTTCTTTGCCACCATGCGCTACATCATTCTGCCGCAGACATTTAAGACGATCATTCCGGCGCTGTTTAGCCAGTGCACGACTGTCATTAAGGACAGCTCGTATCTTTCGGGCATTAACGTGGCCGAGCTCATGTACACGGCAAACGTCGTGATGGCCCATGCGATCGACCTGTCGCAGGTGCTTATGCTCTACGGCCTGGTGTTTGCGATGTACTTTGTGCTCAACTTTGGTATCTCGCTGCTGGTTCGCGCATATCAGAGGCGAATGGTGGCAGCGTAGAATGTGGCAAAGGGACAGTCCCTTTGTCACATAGAGAAAGGAATCGCGATGAGCGATCTGGAGAATAAGAAGAGTCCTGTGGTCATTACCATCGCGCGCGACTTTGGCGCCGAGGGCCACGAGATTGGTCGCATGCTTGCCGACGAGTTGGGGATTCCGCTGTACGATAACGAGCTGCTGGTACGTGCGTCGCTGCGCGCGGGCGAGTCGCTCGACAAGATGGCTGCCTATGACGAGCGTTTGGCCGTGGAGAACATGGCGTTTCTGCCCGACCGCTACGATGCCCGTTCGTACTCGGACAAGTTGTTCCAAAAGATGAGCCAGGTGATTTTGGACCTGGGCGAGACCGAGAGCTGCATTATCGAAGGCCGCCTGTCCGATTACCTGTTGCGTAATAACCCCAACCACATTGCCGTGTTGGTGACCGCTCCCTTTGAGGACCGCGTCGAGATCGTGCGCAAGAAGCGTGGCCTTAATAAAAAGAAGGGCGCCAAGCTGGTCAAGCAGCAACAGAAGGCGCGTGAGGCGTTCTATAAGCGCTACAGTGCCGGAAAGTGGAAGATGACGAGCGGTAAAGACATCGTCGTCAACCGCGCCAAGCTGGGCCGCGAGGGTTGCAAAGACGTTATTGCCGCAGCCTACCGCTACAAAGTAGCGCAGCTCGAAGACTAACCGACCAAAAACCACCACAAAGGGGACAGGCACCTTTGTGGTGGTCGGTCGACTGGCATAGAAAAAGTCCCCGCCGGGCGTGTGCTCGACGGGGACTTTGCCGTTTGGTGGCTAGCGCTGTAGGTGATTACTCGCCCAGCAGGCTCTTGGTGATGGAAGCGGCGGCCTTCTTGCCGGCGCCCATCGCCAGAATGACCGTAGCGGCACCGGTGACGATGTCGCCGCCGGCCCAGATGCGGGGATCGGTGGTCTGGCCGGTCTCCTCGTCAGCGACGATGTAGCCCCACTTGTTGAGCTCCATCTTGCCGCCGATCTTGGCAGCGAAGGGGTTGGCGTTGGTGCCGATAGCCGAGATTGCGACGTCGCAGGGAATCTCCTCGATGGCGCCCTCGATGGGCACCGGGCGACGACGGCCGGACTCGTCAGGCTCGCCGAGCTCCATCTTCTGGACCTTGACGGCGCACACGGAGCCGTCCTCGCCAGCGACAAACTCGAGCGGGGAGACGAGCGGCAGAACCTCGACGCCCTCGGCCTTAGCATGGTGCAGCTCGGCGCGACGGCAGGGCATCTCGTCCTCGGTACGACGGTAGGCGATGATAGCGTGCTCGGCGCCCAGACGCTTGGCGGTACGGACGGCGTCCATAGCCACGTTGCCGCCACCAAAGACGACGACGTTCTTGCCGTGCTTGGTGGGGGTGTCGTACTCGGGGAACTTGTTGGCCTTCATCAGGTTCACGCGGGTGAGGTACTCGTTCGCGAAGAAGACGTTGGGCAGGTTCTCGCCGGGGACGTTGAGGAACTTGGGCAGGCCAGCGCCGGTCGCCACATAGATGGCGTCGAAGCCCTGCTCGAACAGCTCCTCGGCCGTGGCCATGTTGCCCACGACGGAGTTGTACTCAAACTTGACGCCCATGTCCTCCAGGCCGTCAATCTCGCGCTTGACGACCGCCTTGGGCAGACGGAACTCGGGGATGCCGTAGACCAGCACGCCGCCGCCGGTAAAGAAGGCCTCAAAGACGGTGACGTCAAAGCCATTGCGGGCGAGCTCGCCGGCGCAGGTGATGCCGGACGGGCCAGAGCCCACGACGGCGACCTTCTTGCCGTTCTTGGGAGCCATCTTGGGCGTGGAGGCGAGCTCGGGGCGGTCACCCAGGAAGCGCTCGAGCTGGCCGATGGCCACGGGCTCGGACTTCTTACCACGGATGCACTTGCCCTCGCACTGATTCTCCTGCGGGCAGACGCGGCCGCAGATGGCGGGAAGCATGGAGTCCTCGCGGATGGTATCGAGAGCGCCGCCGAAGTCCTTCTCGCGGATCTGCTCGATAAAGCGGGGGATGTTGATGTTGACGGGGCAGCCCTCAACACAGAACGGCTTCTTGCAGTTGAGGCAGCGCTCGGCCTCGGCCAGCGCCATCTCCTCGGTGAAGCCCTTGTCGACGGGGCGGAAGTCGCAGGCGCGCTCGGCAGCCGGCTCCTCGTTATCGGGGGTGCGGGGCGACTTCATATCGGCAACGAAACGACCGTTAACTAGTGGCATGCGCAGCTCTTTTCCTCATAGGCCTTGAGGGACGCGCCCTCTTCGGAACGGTAAGCGGCCTGGCGGGCACGAAGGTCATCCCAGTCGACCAGGGTGGCATCGAAGTCGGGGCCGTCGACGCAAGCGAACTTGGTCACGCCGCCCACCTCGACGCGGCAGCAGCCGCACATACCGGTGCCGTCAACCATGATGGGGTTGAGCGACGCGGTGATGGGGGTGTCGTACTTCTGGGCGGTGAGGGTCGAGAACTTCATCATCGGAACGGGGCCGACGCAGAAGACCTGGCTCACGGCCTTGTCCTGCAGCAGGCGCTCCAGCGGAGCGGTGACAACGCCCTGCTCGCCGTAGGAGCCGTCGTCGGTGGTGATGTGGATGTGGTCCTCGTCGAGGAGCTCGCGGAACTGGTCCTCCATGAGCAGGAGGTCCTTGGTGCGGGCGCCCATGATGGCGTGCACCTCGTGGCCGGTCTCGACCAGGTGCTTGGCGACCGGGAAGGCAATTGCCAGGCCGACGCCGCCGCCAATGACGGCGCAGGGGCCCTCGGCCATCTCGGTGGGAACGCCCAGCGGGCCCACGACGTCGCGCAGCGACTCGCCGGCCTCGTAGGTGGAAAGCATCTCGGTGGTCTTGCCGATCACCATGAAGATGAACTCGACCCAGCCCTCGTCACCGTTCCAGCCGGCCAGGGTAAACGGGACGCGCTCGCCCGTCTCGTTGGCGCGAACCATGAGGAACTGTCCAGCGTGCGCATGCTTGGCGATTGCGGGCGCCTCGATGCGGAACTTGAACACCTTCTCCGAGAACTGCGTCTTCTCCAGGATCTTATACATAGAACCCCTCTCTTGTTAGGGCCGCCGAACCGTGCCTCCACGGAAATGGACGGTAGCCCGAATAAAACCGTACGCGCACAGGCGTTGTGCAGACATACGGTGCAAATTATACCCTCATGGACATGTCACTTACGTGTGTCTTCGGCGGTTGGGAGCAGGGTTTATCCACTTTGACCTACCAAAGGGGGAGAGGTTTATTTTGGTCGGTTTTATCAGGTAAAACGGCAAATGGGGCCGGCCTCGGGTTGCGATGAGGCCGGCCCCATTTGGGGTGCTATGCATGTATGTCGGCGCGCGGTTGATTGCGATGCCGCAACTGGGGCGTTTCCGCAGGTAAAACCTGCCGAAATAAACCTGTTCCTAAATGATAGGTTTTAGTGCTTGCCGTTGGCGGAGGCGGCGCCGTTGACGTGGTCGCGGGCATAGATCACGCCGTGCACGATTGCCAGACCGGCGGCATCTGCGGCGCGGGCGCAGGTGTCCTGGAAATCCTCGGCCTCGCGGGCGCGCAGCTGCTTAAGAACGTAGTCGGCGACGGCCATCTTGCCGGGAGGGTTGCCGATGCCGGTGCGGATGCGGCTGAAGTCGCGGCTGCCCATCTTGTCGATGATGGAGCGCAGGCCGTTGTGACCGGCGTGGCCGCCGCCCACCTTAACGCGGACGTCGCCGGCGGGAATGTCGAGCTCGTCGTGAATCACGAGCAGCTCCTCGGCCTTGATCTTGTACTCGCGGCAGAGCTTGGAGATGGGCCCGCCCGAGGTGTTCATGTACGACTGCGGCTTGACCAGTACAATCTGGCGCTTGCCGTTCTCTTCCTCGGCATCGTTGATGTTGATGAGCGCGACCTCGGCGCCTGCTTGGTTTTTCCAGTACGTGACGCCGGCCTGACGGGCCAGCTCGTCGATCGCCTTAAAACCGGCGTTGTGGCGGGTCTCGGCATACTCATCGCCAGGGTTGCCAAGTCCGGCAACCATGCGAATCTTAAGCGGCTGTGCAGCTGCCATATTTGTCCTTCCGTTACACATAAGAGTTTAATCAACGACAAAGGCTACCACGCCCGCCGAAGGCGAGGAAAGGTTGCAGCAAAGTCATTTCAGAAAATAGCTGCCCCGAGACAGCAGGAAGCCCCGGACACGCCGGGAGGGGTTATCAAAGCGAACATCCCGCAGCCGCAAAGCGGCGAGGACGTTCGCGTGATAACCCCGCAGGCGCGTCCGGGGCTTCCGGAGGGATGCGAGGGTCGAGCGGCTACAGCGCGAAGTCGCCGCCGACGAGCGTGGAGACGGGCTCCTCGTGGTAAACGGCGGAGATGGCCTGAGCGAACTCCTCGGCGACCGAGATGGTCTTGATCTTGCCGCCGACCTCGACGGGAATGGCGTCGGTGACGACGCACTCGACGATCGGGGCGTCGTTCAGGCGCTCGATGGCCGGACCGGAGAAGATGCCGTGGGTGGCGCAGACGTAGATGTCGCCAGCGCCCATAGCCTTGAGCTCCTTGACGTTGGCGCACAGGGTGCCAGCGGTGTCGATCATGTCGTCGTTGATGACGCAGGTCTTGCCCTTGATGTCACCGATGATGCCCATGACCTCGGCGGCGTTGTGGCGCGGACGGCCCTTGTGGGCGATGGCCAGGTCGCAGCCGAGCATGTCGGACAGCTTCTTGGCGGCCTTGGCACGGCCCACGTCGGGGGAGACGACAACCAGGTTGTCGGTGTCGAAGTGCATGTCGTTGTAGTACTGACCAAACAGCGGCAGTGCGGACAGGTGGTTGACCGGGATATCAAAGAAGCCCTGGATCTGACCCTGGTGCAGGTCGAGGGTGATAATGCGGTCGACGCCGGCGCGCTCGAGCAGGTTGGCGACGAGGCGGGCGGTGATGGGCTCGCGCGGGCCGGCCTTGCGGTCCTGGCGGGCATAGCCGTAGTGGGTGATAACGGCGGTGATGGAGCGGGCGGATGCGCGCTTGGCAGCGTCGGTGGCGATGAGCAGCTCCATGAGCATGTCGTTGACGTTGCCGCCGGCCACGGACTGAATCAGGAAGACGTCGGCGCCGCGGACGGTCTCGTCGTAGCGGGCGTAAATCTCACCGTTGGCGAACTGCTTTAGCGTAAGGCCCGAAAGCTCGACCCCAAGGTACTCAGCGATCTTCTGAGCGAGGGGACGGTTGGAGGAACCGGAATACACGCGGATGGACTTGCGCATATTCTCCGACTTCTCGGGATCATTAATCGGCATTACCCTTCTCCTTTATATCGAATGCCATATAGATGCCTTGTTGCATTGTAACCGCGCGGCGGGGTTTATCGAGTCTTGATAACGTCTTTACCGTCAACGGACACGAACCGACCACTCATCCGGCCGCGCAGGTCAGCATAGAAAAAGGAGCCGTCCCCACGGAAGCGGCTCCTTAGATGCTTGGTAAAACGTTATACCTCGTCGTCCTCGTGCAGGCGGCGGCGATAATCGGCGGCCCAGCCCTCAATATTTACCTGACGGGCGCGGCCCAGACCGAGTGCGTCTGCCGGGACCGGCTCAGTGATGACGGAGCCGGCGGCCACGAGCGCGCCGTCGCCAATCTGGGCGGGCGCGACCATCATGGTGTCGGAGCCGATGAAGGCATCGTTGCCGATGACGGTCTTGTGCTTGTGCACGCCGTCGTAGTTGCAGGTGATGGAGCCTGCGCCCACGTTGACGCCGGAGCCCATGGTGGTATCGCCGATGTAGGACAGGTGCGGCACCTTGGAGCCCTCGCCGATCGTGGACTTCTTGATCTCCACGTGCGTGCCGGCCTTGGAGCCGTCGAGCATGTGGGTACCCGGGCGCAGGTAGGCGCGCGGGCCGCAGTCGACGCCGTTCTCGATGACGGCCTCGATGGCGATGGTCTCATCGATGATGCAGCCGCTGCCGACGGTGGTGTCGGTGAGACGGCTGTTGGGGCCGAGCTGGCACTCCTCGCCCACGGTGACGTGGCCGATCAGGTGCGTCTGCGGCCACACGACGGTGTCGCGGCCGATGGTGGCGTCGGGGCCGATCCAGGCCTGCGTGGGGTCGATGAAGGTAACGCCCTCGGCCATCCAGTGCTCGTTGATGCGGTCGCGCGCGATGGCGGTGAGCTGCGCGAGCTGGATGCGGCTGTTGACGCCCAGGCCGTCGCGGTAGTCATCGCAGTGGAAGATGGAGACTGCCTGGCCGTGGCCCTTGAGGATCTCGAGCATGTCGGGCAGATAGTACTCGGACTGCGCGTTGTCGTTGCCGATCTCGTCAATGTGCGCGGCGAGCTGCGCGCCGTCGAAGGCGTAGCAGCCGGCGTTGCACTCGAGCAGCGTGGCGGCCTGCTCGGGTGTGCAGTCCTTCTGCTCGATGATGCGTTCGATCTGGCCGTCGGCACCCAGCTTGATGCGGCCGTAGCCGAAGGGGTCGGGCGGGGTCATGGTCATGACGGTGCAGGCGAGCTCGCCGGTGGCGACGGTCTGCGCGAACTTGGCGACGGTGTCGGCGGTGATGAGCGGCAGGTCGCCGTTGAGCACGACGACGGGGCCTTGCGTGATGCCGCAGGCCTCGAGCGCGATCTTCACGGCGTGACCGGTGCCCAGGCGCTCGGTCTGCTCAACGCACTCGACTTTGGTGGCGCTGTTGGCGTAGGCGCCGTCGATCAGGGCGCGCATCTCGTCGGCGTGGCTGCCGATGACGACCACGACGCGGCTGCAGCCGGCCTTGATGGTAGCGTCGACGATCCACTGGACCATGGGCTTGCCCAGGATCTTGTGCGAAACCTTACAGTGGTTCGACTTCATGCGGGTGCCCTCGCCGGCAGCGAGGATAATTGCGGTTGCGTCCATGTGATCTCCTGTTACGTTATAGAGACGTGCGTTTGGAAACGATACACGGCGCAATATGATACCGCAGGCATATGTTGAGCGCGTAGCGATTGGTTTGCGGCGGTTGAGGCTTGCGCCGCCGGCGTGGCGTTTGCACTGCTTGCGTGCGGCGTTGGCGGTGCTGCGGAGCTGTCGTTTGAGCGAGGGGACGGGGGTGCCCGTGGACAACATACAAGAGGAGTTTGGCGGCGAGCCCGTCGCGGCGTTCTCGATGTCGCATCCGGCTGTGCCGGCACTCTATATAGTGCTGACGCTGGGGCTCACCATGTTCTCTATGCAGCCGGTGCTGATTGCGCTGTCACTTGCGGGCGGGCTGGCGTATGGATTTGCGACGCGTGGGGCTGCCCGCACGCTGGGCGCGCTTCGCTGGCAGCTGCCGGTGATTTTGATTATCGCGCTGGTCAATCCACTGTTTGGCACCTCGGGCTCGACGGAGCTGTTCCGCATTGGCATGCGCGCGGTGTATCTGGAGAGCATGGTATATGGCCTGTGCATGGGTGGGCTGTTTGTGGCGAGCGTGCTGTGGTTTGAGGCCGCGGCGTCGATGCTCGAATACGACAAGGTGCTCGCGCTGCTGGGTAATGCCGCACCGGTGATCGCGCTCATGATCTCGATGTGCATGAGGCTTATCCCGCAGTTTTTGCGCCGCGGTCGTACGGTGCTGGCGGTGCAGGATGCGATTGACGTGCCGGGGCGCGCGCCGGCCGATCCCGTGCGCTCGCGTCTGCGGGCGTCAAGCGTGTTGATGGGCTGGGGCATGGAAGATTCGCTGGATCGCGCGGATGCCATGCGCTCGCGCGGGTGGGGTGCTGCGTCGCGCCGTACGACGTACGCGCGGTATCGACTGGGGCGCAGCGACGTTGCCGCGCTGGTCGGGCTCGCGGTGTTTGGTGCCGCCGCGGTGGCGGTGGCATGGACCGCGACAACGCAGTATTCGTTTTACCCGCAGCTTTTGGTGCCCGCGCCGTGGCTAGGCTATGCCGTGTACGCTGCCTGGATGGTGCTGCCCTGCGTGTTGCATACGATCGATGAGAAGAGGTTCGGCTGATGGCTCGGTTGGATAGTGGCCCGGTGTCGGGCGCGGCGTGCGGCCCGGATGTGCCGGCAATTGAGGTGCGGAGCCTGAGCTTTGCCTACCCCGGGGCTGATGCTACGGTGCTCGAGGGGCTCGACTGGTCTGTTCCCCAAGGTGCATTTGCGCTGCTTGTTGGCGGTACCGGATCGGGTAAGTCGACGCTGCTGTCGCTGCTCAAGCCCGAGATTGCTCCGGCGGGCGAGCGCACTGGCGATGCGCGCGTGCTGGGCGAGAACGTTGCCGACATGGACGTGCGCGCGTCTGCGGAGCGCGTGGGCTACGTGTTCCAGGATCCCGAGAACCAGATTGTGTGCGAGACCGTGTGGCACGAGATGGCGTTTGGCCTGGAAAACTTAGGCATGTCGCGCGACGAGATGCGCCGCCGTGTTGCCGAGACCAGCTATTTCTTTGGTCTGGAGGACTGGCTTCATCGCGATACCGATACGCTTTCGGGTGGCCGCAAGCAGCTGCTGTCGCTTGCCGCCGTCTTGGCGCTGCGTCCGCGTGTGCTGCTACTCGACGAGCCCACGTCTCAGCTCGATCCCGTTGCCGAGAAGAATTTTCTGCACGCGCTGTTTCGCGTGAACCGTGAGCTGGGCTGCACGGTTGTTGTGGCTACGCATCAACCGCGGCCGATGCTCGAGTATGCGACGTGTGCGTACCGGATTGAGGACGGTCGCGTGCGCGACGTGGCGGATATGGCTTCTTTGGGACGCCGAGAATCGCTGTTTTCCGATGACATGTTGGGGTGGGGTGCCATCCGATGTGCAAAAAACGGAGTATTCAGCAGGCGTGAGGACAATTTGGGCTTTCTGGAGCCGCCCCGGGATGTATCGAGCGCGAAAAAAAGTTCGAAATTGGACAAATCGTCCGAATTTGTGGCGCAAACGTCGCTCGAGAACGGCTCGGAAGCCTTCCCGCGCACGGATGGAAGCAGAATACTCCAAAAAATGCACGGCGGGTCGGCTACCACCCTGTCGGAAGGCTGGTTTCGCTACGATCGCGCGGGCGGTTGGGTGCTGCGCGGGCTCGATGTGACGTTTTCGGCCGGCGCGGTGCATGCGATTGTGGGCGGTAACGGCTGCGGCAAGTCGACGATGCTCTCGGTGCTGGCCAAGACGGCTAAGCTGCAGCGTGGCCGCATGGTGCGTGGGACGGCCTCGGCGGCACTGCTGCCACAGAATCCCAAGGCATTGCTGGTCGCCGAAACGGTGCGCGACGAGCTGATGGAATGGGCTTCGACCTGCGGATATGACGAGAGCTTGGCGCGGGAGCGTGCGGCGCAACTGGGACTGGACGGCTTGGAGACGCGTCACCCGTACGATCTTTCGGGCGGTCAGCGCCAGCTGCTTGCGTTGGCAAAGCTGCTGTTGATTGGTCCGGAGCTGCTGCTGCTTGATGAGCCCACCAAGGGCCTTGATCTGGCAAGTCGCTGCATTATCGCCCGGGCCCTGCGCGAGCATGCGCAGGCCGGCGGCACCGTCATCATGGCCACGCACGACTTGGACTTTGCCGAGCAGGTGTCCGACGACGTCGCCATGATGTTCGACGGCGAGATCGCCTGCATGGAGCCCCCGGCAGATTTCTTTGCCGACAACGTGTTCTACAGGGCGTGATGGGATGACGGATCATCGCGCCTCGCGCCTACTCACAAAAATGGAGATTCCGCTGCTCCTGGCGGTGCCGGCAGCGATGACTGCGGCGTTACTGGTGGGCATTGAGCAGGCGGCGCTTGCCATGCTGGTTGTAGTGGCATTCGTGCTCGCACTGTTCTTTGCGGGCTATGAGACATCACGTCCAGGCCTGCGCCAGATCATGCCCACGCTGGTGCTGGCGGCGCTGGCCGCGGCGGGGCGCATCCTGTTTGGGCCCATTCCCGATTTTAAGCCCGTGAGCGCTATCGCCATTATCGCGGGTGCGACACTTGGCCGTCGCAATGGTTTTATGGTCGGCGCGTTGGCAGCGCTGACCAGTAATTTCTTTTTTGGACAGGGCATGTGGACGCCGTGGCAGATGTATGCCTGGGGTCTGGTGGGCTATATCGGTGGCGCACTGGCGCATGCGGGCGCGTTTGATCGCGCCGATGGAACCGTGCGAATGCCGGCGCTGTTGGCGTATGGCTTTGCCTCGGGCTTGCTGTATGGCGTCGTGATCAACGCGTATGACATCATCGGTTTTGTGCAGCCGCTCACCTGGGCAGGCGCCGTAGCGCGTCTTGCTACGGCGGTGCCGTTCGATATTACGCACGGCCTTGCGACCTGTGTGTTTTTGGCCGCCTTGTACAAGCCCTGGTGCCGTCGCATCAACCGCGTCGTCGTGAAATACGGACTGTAGGGCTAGTTGCGCCGAGGCGGGAATCAATACTGCTAAAGTGCCATTTTAAAACTATGCCGGTTTACGGGGCTAGATTAGCACAGGCAGACCATACCAGTTTTTTCCGAAATAGAGCAAGCCGTTCACCTGCGGTTTTATTATCTCGGAATTGTGTATGGTTGGGGGTTCGCGATTCAGCCCCGTAAACCGGCATAGTTTTGGAATGGCCGGCTGATACGACGGGCATCGTGGCCCCCAGAGAGCCAAATTGATCCATTTTCTTCCGTCTCCAGATGTCCCCAGGAAATCAGTTGACGGCGCTTGCCACGAAACTGGCCCATCTACTACGTTTAGCTTGATACCCCCGACCATGACCGCGTTTTATGAAAAACCGCAGGCTTTCTACCTGCGGTTTTCTTTTAGAGGCTTTAGCCTGTGCGGGGCGCGCAGCGCGCCGCATCAGAAACCACCCGCTATGCGGGTGGGGCCAAACGGCTTTACAAAGCCGCCCCCTCGCCGGACACTTGCGATTGTTCAGGCCGCAAGGAATCCGAGTCGA
>JAXJEC010000005.1:0-16465 GCA_036301625.1 Collinsella sp.
CGGTTTTGTTTTTGCGATTTTCTGTATGGTCGGAGATTCGCTATCCAGCCCCGTAATCCGGCATAGCTTTGTTCGTGGCGGCCCAACCGCGCGTTTAAGCGCGGGGCCGATGGGGCATTTTTGCCCCACCGGCCCTATTCCAGCGCTATTCCGGCTTGGTTTCTACTGTGGGAGTCTTGTCCGCTGCGACTGGGGTGCGGGCGGTGTCCATAGTCAGGCAGTGCTTGGGGCAGCTCTCGATGCACTCACCGCACACCACGCAGGCATACGGGTCGATCGACCACGTTCCACCCTTGCGATCGACTGCGAGCGCGCCCGCCGGACAGCGACGCGCACACATGCCGCAGCAGATACACACGTCCATGTCGTTGACGATATGCCCGCGCAAGCGCTCGGGCGCCGCGAGCTTCTCCTGCGGATAGCACACCGTGACCGGCTGCTTGACCATAGAGCCCAAGGCCGTCTTGGCAAATGTCAGCAAACTCATGCCGTGCCTACCTTTCCGTGCAGCTAATGCAGGGGTCGATGGTCAGGATAATCATGGGCACGTTGGCAAGGAGCACGCCCTGCAGCGCATGCGTCAGACCCGCCAGGTTTTGCGACGTCGGCGTGCGCACGCGGAAACGGTCCAGATTCTTGGTGCCGTTGCCGCGCACATAGTAATACGCCTCGCCACGCGGCTGCTCAATTACAACCTCGCCGCGCGCGCCGTCGGCCGGCGTAAGCTTGGTGCGCCCGCCGATACCGTCGTGCGGGATCTTGCCCACCAGCTCTTTGATGATGTCCATGGTCTGCGTGACCTCGGCGCAACGAACCTGGCAGCGGGCATAGCAGTCGCCGTCGGTAGCAACGATGGGCTCAAACGCGGCCAAGTCCGCATAGGCGCCGTCACCGAACATGCGCACGTCGTAATCCACGCCCGAGGCGCGCCCAAACGGACCGACCATCGAAAGCTCCAGCGCGTCTTTCTTGCTAATCACGCCCACGCCATGCAGGCGCTCGCCGCAGCTGTTGTCGTCCAAAAACGTATGCACCAGGGCCTCGTAGTCAGGACGCATGGCATCGAGCGTCTGGACAATGCCCGCCAGCTCGGAGTCCTCGATATCGTGCTTAAGGCCGCCGATCTCGTTAATCGACAGAATCACGCGCCCGCCGCAAGTGCTCTCAAAAATCTTGAGTATCTGCTCGCGCAGGGTCCATGACCGATAGAACAGCGCCTCGAAGCCAAAGGCGTCGGCGAGCAGGCCCAGCCACAGCAGATGCGAGTGAATGCGCGAAAGCTCATGCAGAATGGTGCGGATATACTGCACGCGGCCAGGCACCTCGATGCCGAGCATGCGCTCGCAGGCGCTGGCATAGCCGCAGCTATGGCCCACGGCGCAGATGCCGCAGATGCGCTCGGCAATGTAGCCAAACTGATGCATATCGCGCTTTTCGGTGAGCTTCTCGAGTCCGCGGTGCACAAAACCGATCTGCGGAATTGCCTCGATGACGCGGTCGTCCTCGATCACCAGGTCCAGATGAAGCGGCTCGGGCAGCACCGGGTGCTGCGGGCCAAACGGAATGACGGAGCGATGAGCCATGGACCTTACGCCTCCTTTTTCTGCTTGTCGCGGGCGGCCTTGGCGGCAAGCGCCGCGCGGACCTTGGCCGCTTTCTCGGGATCCATGGCGGCGAGCTTTGCCTCCATCTCGGCAGCCTTGAGCGCGGCCTTTGCAGCGACCTCATCGTGCTGAGCATCGGAGCCGGCAGCCGCAGCGGGCTGAGCGACGGCAGCGCCCACAGCATCGCCAGCGCCTTCCCCTGCAGCAGCCGCAGCCGCAGCGGCCTTCTCGGCCGCGGCCTTGCGCGCCTTGGCCTCGGCAGCGGCGCGGACCCTCATGGCCTTCTCGCGCGCAGTCTTCACCTCGGGCGTGATGACGCTCATGGGCTCGGCAGTCGAGACCTGGTAGAAAAAGCCCTTAAAGTCGATCTGCATGTCGGTGATGGCAAGGCCAAACAGGTCGTGGGCCTCATTTTCAAACGGGAACACCGCGGGGTAATACGAGCTGATGGACGGAATCTCCTGGTACTGGTCGATGCCCTCAACCACCAGGTTCTCAATCGCATAGCTGCCGTCCTGCGCGATATGCCCCTGAGCAGCACGAACGTTGATAAACGTATAGACCAGGCGATACGAGCCGTCGTCGACGTTGCGCTCAGCGTGCATTTGCACAAAGCGCGCGCCGACGCCCTTAAGCGCCTGGACATGCGGCAGGAGCCCGTCGATCCCGACGGTGGTATAGATAGCCTTTTGCATTACTCGGCCTCCTTTGCAGCGGCGGTCGCGTCGCCGGCCTCCGCAGCAGCCACAAACCCATCCTCGCCCAGCTCAACGCCACCGTCCCAGGTTGCGGCACCGCCCACGCTGAGCGGATTGCCGCCGGCGCGCATCACGGCCTCCTTCTGGTCCAGGATGCCGCACGCCTCCACAATGGCATCGATCACGGTCTCGGGGCGAATGGCGCACCCGGGCGCGTACACGTCCACGGGAATTGCGCGGTCCACGCCGCCGATCACGTTATAGGCATCGCGGAACACGCCGCCCGAACACGCGCAGATGCCGCAGGCCACCACGCACTTGGGCTCGAGCATCTGGTTGTAGATCTGGCGCACGACGGGCAGGTTCTGGGCATTGACCGACCCCGTCACCAAAAAGATATCCGCATGCTTAGGGTTGCCGGTGTTGACCACGCCAAAGCGCTCCGCATCGAACAGTGGCGTGAGCGAGGCCAGCACCTCGATATCGCATCCGTTGCAGCTCGAGCCGTCGTAATGAATAACCCACGGCGAGCGCGACATTTTATGATCCATGGATGCCGCCTCCTAAATAAACACGTCGACGAGGATGGGCATAAGGTTGAGCAGGCCAAACACCAGCGCCACGCCCCAGCCGAGCTTAAAGCAGCTGCGCCAGGTGCTGCGTGCGAAGGTGTTGTCGATCAGCACCTCGACAAAATACGTCGCAGCCATCACGACCAGGGCGACCAGCCAGCTCACCGGGTTGTCCCAAACAAAGAACATGCCCACCCACATCAAAAACAGCACGGTCTCGCACCAGTGCATAAGGGTCATCTTGGCCAGCGTGCCGCCGCTCATCTCGGTGGCGACGCCCTGGACAATCTCCTGATGCGCGTGATGCGAGTACGAAAGGTCGAACGGCGACTTGCGTAGCTTGATGGTGAGCACCGCAAGCAGCGCCAAGAAAATGGGCGCACTGTACGCGATGATGGGCGCCGACTGCCCGGTTACGGCGATGGAGTCGAAGCTATCGGTAGCAAGGTACAGGCCCACGCTCATCAGCAAAACGGCGGGCTCGTAACTCATGACCTGTAGCAGCTCGCGGTCGGCGCCGACCTGGGCAAACGGGCTTTGCGTCGAGGCGGACGCCAGCACCACAAAGATTGCAGCGAGGGTAACCATAAAAGCGCACAGCAGCGTGTTGGAGCCCGACACAAAGATGCCGCCGCCCACGACGGTGAAGATGAGCGCGCACGCCATGTAGGTATCGTCCATGGTGTTTACGCTGGCAGGGGCCTTGCGCAGCAGCTTGGCAACGTCGTAGAAGGGCTGCAGCAGGCGCGGGCCCACGCGGCCCTGCATGCGGGCGGACAGCTTGCGGTCAACGCCGTCGATCAGGCCGCCCACAAGCGGCGCCAGCAAGGCAAACGCCACGGTACCAATAAAGATGCCCACGACGCCCGAACCTTCAAAATACTTGCCGCGCAGCACCGAGGGCGCGCTCATGGCAAGCCGCTCGGGCCCAATCCACGCGCAGCACAGCAGCGCAAACAAGATAATGCTGCAGCACACCACGCTACCCGCGGGGCCAATACGCTTCTCGCCAAGGGCGTCCTCCGAGTACCAATTTCGCTTTTCGGCCTTCACCTCGTGTCCCATCGAGCCGCGGAAATGGCGGTAATTGTCGGTTCCCACACCCGAAAGATATACGTTTACGTGCGGTTTGTTGCTCACGCGGAATGAAGTCAGCAGCACCACGGCGATAAACGCCACGATAACCACCATCAGATACATGGCGTCCTTGCCAATAACGTACGGCACGCGGCCAAACACCATGGCCAAGTAAGGCGACACCAGGCCGCTCGAGATAACCGGGAAGGCCACGCAGCACAGAATCAGGAGCGCGGCGATGGTGTTGAGGGCCATCCATTCGGTCTTGTGGACATTGACCTCAACGTTTTGAGCCGTGGGGTCGACGCCCGAAAGCTTGGCAAGCCACTTGCCCCAGAAGTAAAACGTCGCGGCCGAGCCAAAGGCAAGCACCATGATCATGAGCACGTTGCCGGTCTGCGCAAACGCCACCAGGGCGCCCCACTTGGACACGAGCATGCCAAACGGCGCCACAAACATGCCCATGATGCCCAGCATCATCAGCCGCGTCAGGTGCGGCATGCGGCTGAACATACCGTCCATGTCCTCGATATTGCGGCTGCCGATATGATGCTCGGCCGTGCCCACGCACAGGAACAGCAGCGACTTGGCCACCGTGTGGAACAGGATCAGGAAGATGGCCGCCCACACGGCCTCGGGCGCGCCGACACCCAAGCAGGCACTGATGAGGCCCAGGTTGGAAATGGTGGAGTACGCGAGCACGCGTTTGGCGTTGCTCTGCGAGATGGCCATGAGGGCAGCGAGCAAAAACGTGATGGCACCCACACTCGTGACCATAAAGCCAGTCACGGGATAGATGGCATAGAGCGGGCTGAGCTTGACCATCAGGAACACGCCGGCCTTGACCATGGTGGACGAGTGCAGCAGGGCGCTCGTGGGCGTGGGGGCAACCATGGCACCCAACAGCCAAGTGTGGAACGGCATCTGTGCGGCCTTGGTGAGTGCGGCGAGCGACAGCAGGATGACCGGCATCACCAGCAGCGCGGATTGCGCGGTTCCGGCGCCGGAAAGCTCGATCATGCCCGAGATGGTCAGCGGCATGCCGTTAACGTGCAGATACATAAGTCCGATCAAAAACGCGATACCGCCCAGCATGTTGAGAATGATCTGGGTGAAGGCGTTTTTGATGGCCTCGGGCGTGCGCGTGTAGCCAATCATAAGGAACGAGCACACGGTGGTGATTTCCCAGCCGCAGAACAGCCACTCAAGGTTGTCGCTCGTCACGATGACGAACATGGCCGAGAGGAACAGGAACATAAGCGCCAGGAACTGCGGGCGACGGTCGGGCGCGGTCTGCCCGCGCAGCGCGGCCTCGTGCTCGTCGTGGGCCTGGAAGTCCTTCATGTAGCCCAAAGCGTAGATACAGATAAGGCTGCCGACGATGCCGACGGCGAGGACCATGATCACGCTCATGTAGTCTAGGTAGAGCGGCGTCGCCGTGACGGCTTCGGCCGCAGGCAGCGTCATGGCCGCAAAGACGAGCGAGCCCACCAGCTGGACTATGCCGAGCACCGTGGTAAGCACGCTCTTATATTTGTGCGCGTTGTACAGGATGACGGCGCACAGAATTACGTCGATGACGGAGCTGATGATCGAGAGCGCATGCGAGGTACCGGGGGCAATCTCAAAGCTCTGCGGACCCGTGCAAAAAAACATGACGGCGACTACAACTGTCACCGCCATGATAATGCCGGAGCCTATGAGTCCCACCGCATCGCGGGCGCGGTCACCGCGCGCGAGCAGCATGCCCAGCGCCGGTACCAGCGGAAACAGGGTAAGGAAATACAGTAGCGTCATACCATCACTCCCCCATGCAAAAACGCTGCAATTGTTTAACGTTATAGCTCAATTGATGAGTAGCGGCGGCGGGTTTTCGGTCAACTGGGGAGTTTTAGGCGTACGGGGCAAGGGCACGTCCGCTTTGGAGCAGAGAGGCGGCAAGAAAAATGCGCCCCTGTGGGCGCACCATCCCGTTTGCTATTCCGCCTTTTTAACGCGCGGCTTGCGACCGCGCGGCTTATCGACCAGTGCGGACTCACCGCTCTCGCGGTACTGACGGCACCAAGCCTTGACCGAAGACTCGCTGGGAATCTTGTGCTTGATCATGGCCTCGCGAACCGTCAAGCCGTTTTCCAGACGGTCCTTAACCACAGCGAGCTTTACGTCGTACGAATAGGTGTGATGATGCGAACCGGCATTGAGAACGGCGTCGGCACCGCCCACGGCATACGCGCGGGCCCACTGACGAGCCGTGGCCTGGGGAATGCCAAGCTCCGCGGCGAGAGCGCGATGACCGACCCCCTCTTGGAGGATCTCGACGGCGCGCTGCCTAACCTCGGGCGCATGCGTGCGAGTCCTAGTTGCTTCCGACATACCTGCCACTTCTTAGCCTTAGCCGTTAATCTGCTTTCTTACGTGCAAGTTAGATAGTAGCATTTTACTGTTTGCTCAAAGCAGTTAATTAAAATAGACGCGGCGTTATCTGGGCATTTGGCACCAAATTACGACATTTCTTTATCGATTATTTACGCTGGTAGCTGACTCGCAGCTAATCGTCATTCGCTTGTCAACAAAATTGGCATCTCTTTATGTCCTTTGGTATAGAGGATATAGTTATTAACCCCTCCCCCAATATTTTTGAGTGATCTGCAAGGCAGTAGACGTCCTCACTCCTCATGATTACCGCGCATTGCCATTCATCGGAGCAAAACAAAAAGGGCGGGACCTGCTGCGCTTGCAGGCCCCGCACCGGTTGACACCCGACGGGACACAGCCGGGCGAGACGGATCCGTGCTACCGCCCCGCCTGGCCGCGATGTTCAACTACAGCTCGTTGGCCGCGTGATACGCCGTGCGAATGGCGCTCGCAATGTCGGCGGTGCGCTCACCCGAGCAGTCGCCCACGCAGGTCACGGGCACCGTCACGCCATCCAGGTCAAACGCGTTGGCCTTGGAGCCCACGGCCATCACCACGTAATCGCAGGCGATCTTCACCGGCTCCTCGGCGCCGTCCTCGGTGGTGCGAACAGCCTCCACGCCCTCGTCGGTAATGACGGTCAGGCGGGTCTTAACATGCTGCTCCACGTTGTGCTCTGCAAAGTCGCTCATAATCAGCGGCAGAATGGTCTCGGACTCGCCCGCGGCAATCTTGTCGAGCATCTCCACGATCGCCACCTCGCAGCCGTGCTGCAGCAGGTACTCGGCAGTCTCGGTGCCCACCAGGCCGCCGCCAATGACGGCGACGCGGCCACTGAGCTCCACCTTGCCGGCCAGCACGTCCCAGCTCGAGACGACCTTCTCCGAATCGGCACCCGGAACGGGGATGACCACGTCGTGTGCGCCCACGGCCACAATCGCAGCGTCGGCGGCGTTGAGGTCCTCAGCGGTAGCGGCATGGTTGAGCTCGACCTTCACGCCCAGGCCGGGCAGAATCTTCTCGTAGTACTCGACCGAGCGCATGATCTCGTCCTTGCGCGGAGGCGCGGCCGCCAGCACAATCTGGCCGCCCAGATGATCGCTCGCCTCGTAGACGGTCACGTCGTAGCCGCGCTTGGCCGCCACGCGCGCGGCCTCCAGACCGGCGATGCCGCCGCCCACCACGGCGATCTTCTTGTCGCCCTCGCCCGGCTTAATGGCGATGGTTGCCTCATCGCCGTTCTCGGCATTGAGCACGCACGAGATGTACTTGCGGTCTTGAATCGCATCGACGCAGCCCTTGTTGCAGTTGAGGCACTCGCGGATGGGCTCACCCGTGGCGGCCTTCAGCGCAATGTCGGGGTCGCACATGAGCGAGCGGCCATAGGCGATGATGTCGGCGGCGCCGTCTTCCAGAATCTTCTCGCCGGCCTCGACCGAAACCACGCGGCCCACGGTTGCCACCGGCACGGAGACCAGGGCCTTGACGCGCTCGGCCACGGGCAGCGTCCAGTTGTAGGGCATGGCACCCATGGGCGGAATGGTGTCGCCCATGTTGCCGGTGTGGTTGGCCTGTGCGACCTGAATCATATCGATGCCCGCACCCTCGAGCAGCTTGGCGAACTCGCAGGCCTCGTCGGGCTGCAGGCCACCCTTGCCGCGCGGCGTGCCGTCGGGGTTCTCCATGATCACGGGGAGCTTGTACTCCACCATTAGCTGCGGCGCGGCCTCCTTAATGGCGGCGACGACCTCCAGCGCGTAGCGAACGCGGTTCTCGAACGAACCACCGTACTCGTCGGTGCGCTGGTTGAGGATGGCCGAGCACAGCGAACCCACCAGGCGGTCGCCGTGGACCTCGATAGCGTCGATCCCGGCCTGCTGTGCGCGAGCGGCCGAGGCAGCGATGGCCTCCTTGATCTGGGTGAGCTGCTCTACGCTCGCCTCGTTCACAAAGTGCTGCATGTCGTGATGCAGCTTGGCGTAGGCCTGGTTGCGGATCTCGTTGGACTCGGCCATCTTGGCGGCAAAGGTCTCCTCGTCGCCGGCGGCCTTGGCCTCCTGCGCGGCCTTGGCGGCGGCCATGGATCCCATGACCATGCGGCCGACACCGGGCACATCGTACTCGGGGTGGAACAGCTGCAGCGCGACCTTGGCGCCGTGCTTGTGGACGGCGTCGGCCAGCGCCTTAAACGTGGGGATCTGGGCGTCGGTTGCCAGCTTGGGCGTGGGGCTTGCGGTCATGACGGGAGCGACGTCGCCGATGACGATGTAGCTCACACCGCCACGGGCCAGGCGCTCGTAAAAAGCCAGGCTGCGCTTGCCAATGGAGCCGTCGCGCTCCTCGTAGCCGGTGGTCAGCGGCGGGAACATAATGCGGTTCTTGAGCTCAAGGGGGCCAACCGTAATGGGCTGGAGCAGCTTGGATGCAGGTGTGGTCATGGACATTCCTCTCTTGTAGGCGCGGCGGCGATGATGCCGCGTAGTTATCTAGAGGATATGGCATGGGAATACAGCAGCGCAACGGAAATCGGCGGACAGCAGGTAGCGGCAGGTGGATGGGGATGGGCGGGGCGGCCCGTCGGTTTATCTCAATCTGTAACAGTTACGCGACAAAACCGGGTCTTACTGTTACAGATCGAGACATTCCTCTCGGCCCATCCTCAACAATCTAGATCTGTAACAGCTAGGCCCACTTTTGACCCCTACCTGTTACAGATCGAGACAAACCAAACCCGCCTGCTAGAAAATTTCAATCTGTAACGGTTACTCGGCAAAAACCGTCCCTCGTGTTACAGATTTAGACAAACACGACCAAGCCCACCGGTATATCTCGATCTGTAACACCTAGCCGCCCAAATCGGGTCTAGATGTTACAGATCGAGATTTTGTTTGAGAGGCCGAGAATTGGATCGAAAACACGGTCCCGAAATAACAAAAAAGCTCGCCGGCTAGGCCGACGAGCTGCAAGTTCTTGGTCGCGGGGGCAGGATTTGAACCTACGACCTCCGGGTTATGAGCCCGGCGAGCTACCAGACTGCTCCACCCCGCAATGTCTGGGCGCCTCATGTGCGCAAAAAAGAATATTACGCGGGAGTTCGGTAAACGGCAAGGAAAATCTCGTAGAGCATAATTCCTTCATATTTAAAACCCCTCAGCCCCTATCACTGTAAACGAATCGCGGCCGAGCGCCGTCGACGGCGCGTATACAATGGTGCGCGTCCTTTTATGCCAACACCGGGAGTAGACATGCTGCTCGCTATCGATATGGGAAACACGCAGACGGCCATGGGCCTGTTTGACGGAGACGAGCTGGTGCAGTCGTGGCGCATGCCCACCGACCGCTCCTATACCGCCGACGAGATCCATGTGCGCCTGATGGGCTTCTTTAAGATGTACGGCCTCTCGCTCGACGCGGTCGACGCGGTCGCCTTCGCCGGCGTGGTGCCGCAGCTCTCGCGCGAGTGGCACACTGTGGCCGACCGCATTGCCGCGGACGCCATCGTTATCGGGCCGCAGACGGCCGCGGTGACCAAGCTGCGCGCGGCGCGTCCCCAGGCCGTAGGCGCCGATCGCGTCGCTAACGCCGTTGCGGCCGAGACCTTCTACGGCGCGCCGGCAATCGTGGTGGACTTTGGCACCGCGACCAATATCGACGTCATCGATGAGGACGGTTATTACATTGGCGGAGCGATCGCGCCGGGCATTCGCATCTCCATGGACGCGCTTGCCGCCCGTGCCGCCAAGCTCGCCAGCGTGCCGCTCGAGGCGCCCGAGCACGCCATCGGCCGCGATACCGAGGAGTGCATCAAGGTCGGCGCCGTGATGGGCGCCGCCGCCATGGCCGAGGGCCTGGTCGCGCGCATGAAGCGCGAGCTGGGTCGTGAGGACGCCACGGTTATCGCCACAGGCGGTCTCGCCAGCATCGTCGCCGATTCGACCGATGCCTTCGACGTGGTCGACGGACAGCTCACCATCAAGGGTATCTGCGAAATCTACCGCCGCATGCAGGAGCTGGGATAGAGCAGGGGCTTAAGTCGAGCACGGGCGCGAGCGGCGAACTAAGCAATGCATTGGTCCTATTCCTCAAAATCGAAAATTTTTCAGTTTTGAGGAATAGGCTTTCCGCTACGCCTCGCCGCACAACCACCTCGCCAGGTCCACGATCTGCACTCCGTCGCGATCCGTGGCCTCGTGATGCGTGCGGGCGAGAATCATCTTGGGATACGCATCGCCAATGCTCAGCAGTGGCGAAATCTCGCGTTCAAATGTCTTATCCGAGCTGATGTCGTCGCTCACCTGAATGTAGAGTTTCTCGCTCCGCTTGATTGCTACAAAGTCTATTTCCTTTTTATAGAGCACGCCGACGTATACCTCGTATCCGCGACGCAGCAGCTCGATTGCCACCATGTTCTCGTATACGCGTCCCCAATCCATATCACGTGTACCAAGAAGCGCATATTTAAACGCATGGTCCGCCAGATAGTACTTCTCGCCGCTCTTAAGGTATTTTTTGCCGCGAATGTCGTACCGACGAACTTTATAGAAGGCAAACGCATCGCACAGGTACCCCATGTACGTGCCGACCGTCTTGTTCGTAATCTTTAGCCCATCCGCATTTAATGCATCAGTAATGTTGCGTGCCGACGTAATGTTGGAAACGTTGTCCATCATGTAATCGGCAATGCGCAGCAGCGCCGATTCGTTTCTCACGTTATGCCGCTGCACGATATCTCTCACAATGAGCGTCTTGAAGACGTTGGAGAGATATTGATAGCGCTGCTCCTGCAGTGGATAAGGGTAAGAGCCGGACATACCGCCGGTTCTCGCGTACTCATCGAAGTCGCGGTCGACCTCGCCCTCGTCGCCATAGAGACGATACTCCTCAAACGAGAATGGGAAAACCTCGATCTCGAACGTACGCCCCGTAAAGAGCGTCGACAGATCGCTCGACAGCAAAAAGGCATTCGATCCGGTAATGAATATGTCGTACTGCTCGGATGCGTGAAGGCTGTTGATCGCACGTTCAAAGCCGTCGCACATCTGAACCTCATCGATAAGCAGGAAGTTTTGCTTGCCGGGCACTCGATGATCTTCTACATAGGCGAGCAACGCGTGATACTCGAGCAAGTTCTCGAACTCATCGAGGTTGTAGTTGATATGGATGACATTCGAATTGGACAGATTTGCCTCCACGTAATCGCGGAGGGCCTCGAGCAATTTTGATTTACCGCTACGACGGATGCCCGTGATGACCTTGATGTCCGGCACGCCAATAAGACTCGTCAACGTGTCCATATATGACGTTCTATTGATGAGTTTCATCGGGGCCTCCTCGCGGTCTTTTATCGCTATTCCTCAAAACTGAAAAAATTTCAGTTTTGAGGAATAGGCTCTATAGCGAATATACCTCGAGAAAGGCCGAGCTGCCTTAATCCTATTCCTCAAAAACGAAAATTTTTCAGTTTTGAGGAATAGGACGCTGGCAACCCATTCCCCAGATAGGCGAAGCCCTCCCCAGCACAGGCCGAAGAGGGCTTCGTTGTCATCGTTGTCTTTGAGCGCGGGCGCCTCGCGTTACAGTCCGCGAATCCGTACGGCCTCGGGCGGAAACTCCTGCTCGCCGGCATCGGTCTTGATGGTCGCGCGACCCCAGATGTCCAGGCCCGCAAACACACCGACCGCAAGCGGCAAGCCGTTGGGCGACACCGCCGCAACTTGGCGACCGAGCAGCGGCACCATATCGAAGTACTCGCCCAACACGGGGGCCAACGGCCCTGCGGCGCCTTGCGGCGTGTTGGCAACAACCGCCCAGGCGTCCACGCGGGCCAGCACGGCGGCGGCCAGCGCCTCGACCAGCGCTTCGTCAGCCACGTCCACACCAAGCTCGCTCAACGCCGAACGCTCAATATCCACCGTCACGGCACCGAACATGCCCGCGGCACCGGCACCGCCGTTCACGGCAACACGCGCGAGCGACGTCTCAAACGCAGGCGCACCGCACACGATATCGCTCGGCCACCGGATACCCACCTTGCCGGCAAGGCCCAGGCCCGGCGTCGACACTGTGCCCACAAGCGCATCCATCATGCCCATCGCGGCCACAAACGGCAGGCCGTGGAAGGCGTGCATATTCACATCCGGACGCACGACCAGCGAAAACGTCAGCGAAGCATCGCCCGCGCTCCACGCGCACCAGCCCGCGGACACGCCCTCGCGGCCCGCGTTACGCGCCGCGTCGAGCTCGGTGCCGGCGGCAACAGCATTCATCTCGATCATCTACATACGCCCCAATTCGCCAACGATATGGCCCACGCGGTCCTCGGGCTCCTTGACCTCGACACCGTTGTAGCGGAAGAACCGCGCCGGGTCGTGCATCAGGTCCTCGAGCGGCACCAGCACAAAGTCGCGCTCGCCAATGAGAGGATGCGGCAGGCGCAGCTTTTTGCCGCCGTGGGTCTCGCCATCCATCCACAGCAGGTCCAGGTCGATGGTGCGCGGACCGTTGGCCTTGGCCTTCTTGGAGCGGTCGCGCCCCAGCTCGGCCTCGATCTTCATGAGCTCATCGAGCAGCACCAGCGGCGCCAGCTCGGTCTTGATCTCGATGACGGCGTTGGCAAACGCGTCCTGGCGCGTCTCGTAGGCCGGCTCGCTCTCGTAAATCTTGGAGGAGTTGGACACGCAGGTGAGTGGAATCTCGGCGATCATCTCGCGTGCGGCGCGGATGTTGTCGCAGCGATGCCCCAGGTTGGAGCCCACAGCCACAAACGCGCGGCGCGGCTGCGGCTTGGCAACCGCCCAGTAACCGTTCAGGAACTGCGCAAAACCCGCGGCGTCGTGCACGCGCACGATGTTGGCACCGGCCTGGATGGCGCCCAGGCACACGCCAAACGTAGCGGCATCGCGCTCGGCGGCCTCGGTCACGCCCGAGACGGCGCCCACAAAGCGCTTGCGCGACACGGCGCACATGAGCGGATAGCCCAGTGACGCCATCTTGGCAGTCTCGCGCTGGATGACGATGTCCTCGTTAGCCGACTTACCAAAGCCCGGGCCAGGATCGATGCAGATGCGGTCGCGCGACACGCCGGCATGGATGAGTGTGCGGGCCTGGTCGGACAGAAAGCCCATGACGCGGCGCATGATGGGCGCCGAATCGGGCAGGGTGAAGCGGCGGAGCTGCGAGGTAGGCACGTAGGCTTCCTCGCGGCGGGCGCTGCGGCGCATCATGGCGGCCAAGCGGTCATTGGACTCCGATGCGGCCTCGGTGGCTGCGGGCGTGGCCTCGGGCGCGGGCGCAACGGTCTCGGCGGCAGTAGCCTGCTCGGCGGCCGGCGTCTCCTGCTCGCTTGAAGGCTCCGGCGCGGGCTCCGGATCGCCAAACGGCAACGAGGGCTGCACCACGCCGCCCGGAAGCTTGGCCTCCGGCTTAGGCTCGCCCAGCAACTTGCCGCGACGGCGGCGAGCCGGCTTCTCGGCCTCACGCGCGGCCTCGGCAGCCGCCTCGCGCGCCTTCTCGGCAACAAACGCCGCTGCCGAGGTATCGAGCTGCACCGTTGCGTGCGTGCGGGTGGGCGCGGCGACCTCGCCGGCATGCATCACGATGACGCCGCAGGTGCTCGTCTTAACAAACTCGACCATCTTGGGGTCGGTGAAGCCGGTCACGTCGTTGACGATCGAGGCGCCGCAGCGCACGGCTGCCTTGGCAACCGCCACATGACGCGTGTCGATCGAGACGATGGCGCCCTCCTTGGCCAGCGCGCGCACCACGGGCAGCACGCGGCGCGCTTCCTCATCGGGATTGACCGGGGTAAAACCAGGGCGCGTGGACTCGCCGCCCACGTCGATGATGTCGGCGCCGGCGTCGAGCATCGCCAGGCCGTACTCGATGGCGGCATCGGGGTCGAAGTGCTCCCCGCCATCGCTAAACGAATCGGGCGTCACGTTGAGGACGCCCATGATGCGCGGACGGTCAAAGCTGAGCTCGTACTTTCCGCACCGCCATGTCTTGCTGTCGTTCGCCATGAACATCCTCCTAAAATGCCCACGCCGCCGAGCTTGGAGAGCTGGCGGCGGGGTCGCTTTGCACTCAGTCTTTCTATTGTATCCGCGCACACGGGCTAGAACGCAAACGCGGCCGCGATGTCGCAAGAAATCAGCAGGTCGGCATTTGCATCCTGATCGGTGGGAGCAAGGTTGCATATGGCCAGCGTATCGCCGGTAAAGTAACGCGTAAGGCCCGCCGCCGGATACACCACGAGCGAGGTCCCACCCACAATGAGGGCATCGGCCGCGGCGATGGCGGCAACGGCACCGGTCAGCACATGCTCATCGAGCGGCTCCTCGTAGAGCACCACATCGGGCTTAATGCGCCCGCCGCACGCGGGGCACGCGGGCACGCCCGCGGCATCCTCGTGCTCGCGCGAGCAAATCCACTCGGCGCTATAGACCGCGCCGCACGACTGGCAAATGTTGCGATGGACCGATCCATGCAACTCAAACACGCGCTGTGAGCCGGCCGCCTGGTGCAGGCCATCGATGTTTTGCGTCACCACGGCATCAAGCTTACCGGCGCGCTCCAGCTCGGCCAGCTTGGTGTGGCAGCGATTGGGCTTGGCGCCAAGCGCGATCATCTTGGTGCGGTAAAAGTCGAAGAACTCGGCCGGATGCGCCTCGTAAAAGCTATGCGACAGCATGGTCTCGGGCGGATAGGCAAACTGCTGGTGATACAGGCCGTCCACGCTGCGGAAATCGGGAATGCCACTTGCCGTGGAAACACCAGCGCCGCCAAAGAAGACCACGCGCTTGTGGGTGTCAAACAGATCCGCCAGCGCGGCGGAGGCCTGCCTGGGGTCCGATATTGCCTGCGTCATATGAGTCCTCCGTCCTTGTTAGTCGGGCAGCGTTGAGCGACGTCCCAGCATGCGGCCTTTAAGTCAGCATGCGCGGATCCCACCCCGCCCCTGTTGCGCTAATCTTAAGCCTGCCAACCCCGTCGAAAGGACACCATGCCTCAGACTTACACTTTCGCCTCGTGGAACGTCAACGGCCTGCGCGCCGTGCTCAAAAAGGACCCGAGCTTTATCCAGATCGCGCAAGAACTCGACGTCGATATCCTGGCGCTGCAAGAGACCAAGTTGCAAGAAGGCCAGGTCGATATTGACCTGCCCGGCTATCACCAAACCTGGAGCTACGCCGAGCGTAAAGGCTATTCGGGCACCGCGGTCTTTAGCCGCCAGGAGCCGCTGCGCGTGCTGCACGCCGACGCGCTGCTGCCCTACGCCGGCGAAGGCGAGGCGGCCGTGCTCGTCGCCCAAGCCGCAACCGAGGGCCGCGTCTGCGCGCTCGAGTTCGACAAATTCTGGTTTGTGGATGTCTACACTCCCAACGCGCAAAACGAACTCGCCCGCATCGACGTGCGCATGGCCTGGGATGATGCCTATCGCGGCTTTTTGAGCGCGCTCGAGCGCGAGACCGGCAAACCCGTCGTGACCTGCGGCGACTTTAACGTTGCGCACGAGGAGATCGACCTTAAGAACCCCAAGTCCAACCGCGGCAACGCAGGCTTTTCGGACGAGGAGCGCGGCAAGTTTACCGAACTGCTCAACGCCGGCTTTACCGATACCTGGCGCGCGGCAAACCCCGACGTCGAGAGCGTTTACAGCTGGTGGAGCTACCGCTTTAATGCCCGCAAGAACAACGCCGGCTGGCGCATCGACTACTTCCTGGTAAGCGACGCAATCGCCGCCAACGTTCGCGACACCGGTATCCGTGGCGACATCTTCGGCAGCGACCACTGCCCTGTCACCCTCACGCTAGAGCTCTAGCCCCCAAATGATCCCCCGGGGACGAAGGAATACGGATCACTTTTGCCCACGCAAGGGCGCCCGCGTGACCCCGTCCGCCACGAAACCAGCCCATCTACTACGTTTAAGCCACTACCCTCAACCACAGCGAACAACGCAAAATCAAAACCACCCCTAAAAGGGGTGGTTTGCTCTTAGGGTATAACCCTTGGATTTCCGGCACGCGTCTAAAGGCGCCGGCCCTCACGGGGTTCGGGCCGCACTGCAGATTGACCCGTGACGGGCCGGTCAAACCGGCGC
>JAXJEC010000006.1:0-6752 GCA_036301625.1 Collinsella sp.
AAAAATCTTCGGCGTTTTTCAAAAACGCCGTATTGCCCCGCGAAAAGGGGGAAGCACCACCAACTTTCCAACGAGAAAGGAGGTGAGAATGTGGAACCTAATAGCAGGGAGTTTTACAAACAATGTGCTTTTCAGAAGTTTTGTAATACGGTGCTGCACAATGAAGCGTGTGACGCTCACAGGGAGCTGCACAGGCATAAGGCAAGGGAAGTCACCTTTTCCGATTTGCCCTTAGACGAAGCGCGGCAGCTTCATACCTTTGATGAATATTTCAAACGGGAAACCGCCGAAACCGTCTTTGAGAAAGCCGGGAAGAAAATCACGCCGAAGCTGCTTCTTGAAGCAATCCGTACTTTGCCGAAAGAAAAGCGCAAAGCCGTACTCCTGTACTATTTCGAGGGAATGAACGACACCGAGATTGCGAAGTTGTTCAATACATCGAGAAGCACGATACAGTACAGGCGGACAAGCTCTTTTGAGAAATTAAGAAAATATCTGGAGGAAAATGCTGATGAATGGGACGAATGGTAACGAACCCGGCTACCCGGAAAATGCCCTTGTTCCCTATCCTGTCATTGTGGCAGCGACAATGGTTGTCCAGCGTTTGCCCGGATAAAACCTGCCAAAATAAACCTGTCCCTTTTTGGCAGGTTACTCAGCACTCTTGAGGGCGCCGACCATGTCGATCTTGTTGAGGGTTCGGTTGGTGGCGAGGTTGACGATAATCGTAAAGCCGAAGGAAAGTACCACGGCAAGCACGTAGCTTAGCGGCTCGACCTCGACGTCAAAGTACAGCGACGGCATCTGCAAAATGTACGTAAAACTCTCGGCCAGCAAGCCGCCCAGCGGCACGCCCAGCGCGGCGCCAATCGCCGTGAGGATCAACGTCTCCTTGTTGACGTAGTGGTGTACCTCGCCACGGCGGAAGCCCAGCACCTTGATGGTCGCCAGCTCGCGCTCGCGCTCCGAAATGTTGGTGTTGGACAGCGTAAACACCACCACAAACGACAGGCACGCCGCCATAAAGGTCACGAGCACCACGACGGAATTGATAATAGTGAAGTTCGCCTCAAAGTTCTCCCAATGCTCGGCCGTGCTCGAGATGGTGAGCCAACCGTCGCTCTTAATCTTCTTGCTAAACGCAATCTGGTCAGAAGATGAGCCCTTAAGCAGCACAAAGATGCCGTTGAGGCGTGCGCTTCGACCGAACGCGCGCTCATAGGTGCTCTGCGTCATGTAAAGCGTGTTGCCCAGATAGTTAAGCGAAATGTCGCTGACTTTGACCTTGGCGACGTTAAGCGACGAATCTTGGACCTGCGCCGTGTCGCCCGGCTGAATCCCGAGAACCAGCTGTGAACTCTTGCTCAGATACACGTCTCCGTCACGCAAAGACAGCGGCTCTTTGGACTCATCCTCGAGACGCACGTAGTCGTCCAGGTCGTTCGTGCGGTCATCGGGCACCACGATCAGCTGCACGGTCTCGCTCTTTCCGCCAAACGTAAAGGTAACGTTGTCGGTCATGATCGGCAGCATCGAAGTCACGGTCACGTCGGAATCCTTGGCTGCGCTTCGCTCGTCGAGCGCCGCGCACGTCTGCGAAAAATCGTCGGGATTGGCGACCGCCAGCAGATCGTAGCGTGTGATGTGGCCGTACTGCTTGGGCGAAAGCGCGACCGACGTGTCGCGAATACCCATACCGCAGATCACAAGCGCGGTGCAACCCGCGATGCCAAAGATGGTCATAAAGGCGCGCTTTTTATAGCGGAAAAGGTTGCGTGCAGCGACCTTGTTCAAAAAGCCCATGCGGCGCCAAATAAAGCCGATGCGCTCGAGCAGAATGCGCGAGCCAGCGCGCGGGGCCTTGGGACGCATAAGCGAGGCCGGGGTCTCGGCCATCTCGTGGCGGCAGGCGATAATCGTGGCGCCCACCACGCCCACGGCAAACAGCGCCACCGAAACGATCGAGGACACGATGTCGTACGAAAGCAGCATCTGGGGCAGTGAGTACATGTCGTCGAACACCGTAAACAGGAACAGCGGCAGGCCCACAAATCCGATGATGTTGCCGAGCACGCCGCCGATCAGACAAGCCCACAGCGCATAGTCCACGTATTTGGACAGGATGCGTCCGCGCGAATAGCCGAGCGCCTTATACAGGCCGATGAGCGTGCGCTCCTCCTCGACCATACGCGTGGCGGTGGTAAGGCTGATGAGCACGGCGACGATAAAGAAGATGAACGGGAACACCGTGGCGATAGCCTCAATTGACGAGCTATCGCTCTCCACGCTCGAGTAGCTTGCGATATTGCCGCGGTCCTGGATGTACCAGGTGCATTCGCCCAGGTCGGAAAGCTCGGCGCGGGCGTCGGCAAACTGTTGGTCGGCGGCGGCACGGCGCTGGTCCAGGTCGGCTTGCGCCTGCGCACGCTCGTCGCTGCCCTCGGCCATGCGATTGATGTTGTCCTGCTCAATCCCAAAGAGCATATTCGCCTGGCGCTCGGCCGCATCCAAGCTTGCCGGCGTGTCGACCGTCAGTTCCTGAGCGCGCGTCTTCTCACGCTCCTCGCGGATCTTCTCGATATTGCCCTTGACCTTGTTGATCTTTGTCGTGTAGGCATCCGAATAGGAGTTGAGGCTCTTGGCTCCCTCGACGATTACGTGGACCGAAGAGTAGGAAGAAGATGTCGCGGCGTCCTCGCTCACATAGAACTTATAGTCCGCCGCCGAAGCTGCGCGAAAGGCGTTGACTGTCGAGTCAGAACTTACATCAGTGGGGTCGAGGACCTCAGCCGTAATGGTGTAATCGCCCGCGGCAAACTGATCCTTGGCGCTTTGGTTCGACGAACTCGCGTCATTGGCGGCAAAACTCACCGTATCGCCGAGCTTTTTGCCCGAAGCCTTCAGGAACTTCGAAGTCACCGCGACCTCATCGGCGCTCTCGGGCAAATCGCCGTTCACGAGCACCGGCTGATCGATGTTCTCCTTGGAGAGACTTTGCACGACCACGCGCTCGCGCGTTGTGCCCACGGCGGTGTAGGCGGTCTCGGTGTAGATGCCCTCGGCCGTTTCGACGCCATCGACCTCTTGGATGGCGTCGAGATCATCGTCAGTCAGACCATAGGTCGACTGCACGTTAATGTCATAGACATTTTGCTGGTCGAAGTAGGCATCAACCGAATCGCACAGGTCCTCGCAACCCGCCTTAAGGCCGCACATCACGCTCACGCCAAGCGCGGTGATGACCACGATTGACAAGAAGCGCTTAAGACTGCCTCGGATTGTGCGGTAGATGCCACGGCGAAACACCGTCGGCACCATATCGTTTGAGCTTTGGGCAGTGCGGTAGGTCGTAAAATCCTGCTCGCGCTCCGTGTTCTGCGCGTCGCGGCGTAGGCTGTTTTGGCGGTCCTGGTCCATGGGCGCTACCACTCGATCGTCTCGATAGGCACGGGATTTTGCTGGACCGTCTCGCTCTCCACGCGACCACTCTTAAAGCGAATCAGGCGATCGGCCATGGGCGCGAGCGCGGAGTTGTGCGTGATGATGATGACCGTAATGCCCTGCTTGCGGCAGGTATCCTGCAGCAGCTGCAAGATCTGCTTGCCGGTTTTATAGTCGAGCGCGCCCGTGGGCTCGTCGCACAGAAGCAGCTTGGGGTTCTTTGCCAGTGCGCGGGCGATGGACACGCGCTGCTGCTCGCCGCCCGAAAGCTGCGCGGGGAAGTTGGCGAGGCGCTCACCCAAGCCAACCTGGCGAAGCGTCTGTTCGGCATCGAGCGAATCGGGGCAGATCTGAGCTGCAAGCTCAACGTTTTCGAGCGCCGTCAGGTTGGGAACCAGATTGTAGAACTGGAAGACAAAGCCGACGTCGGCGCGGCGGTATTCCACGAGCTGCGCCTCGTTAGCGGAGCTCACATCGCGCCCGTCCACCGTCACGGTGCCGGAGGTCGCCGTATCCATGCCGCCCAGAATGTTGAGCGCCGTGGTCTTGCCGGCACCCGAAGCACCCAGAATGATGGCGAGCTCGCCGCGCTCGACCGTAAAGCTCGCGCCGTCGAGCGCATGAATGCGGGCGTCGCCCTCGCCGTATGCTTTGATGACGTCTTTGAATTCGATATAGGCCATCGATCGGTTCCCATCTGGTCGGATAACTCTTTAGTATTACCCATTTCGCACCGACCAAAAAGGGGCAGGTTCATTTTGGCAGGTTTTATATGGGGAAATGGCGGCTATAGATGAGGCGCCGGGAAGGCAGAGAAATCATCGACGGGGTCAGGCCGACCGCCAAACACAACGCACGCATCTCTATCTGTCAGCCAAATCATTCGAACAGTTGTTCGTTTCTATGATATGATTCCGTTATCTAAGCTGGCCAATACGCAGAAAGGCGGCCAACATGGCGTTCGACTTTAAGAAGGAATGCAAGGAGCTCTACAAACCTGCAAGCAAGCCGAGTATCGTAACTGTCCCGCCTATGAGCTACGTTGCCGTTCGCGGAAAGGGCGACCCAAATACCGAAGGTGGCGAGTATCAAAACGCCCTGCCGCTGCTTTACGGCATCGCCTATACCGTCAAGATGTCGAAGAAAGGCTCAAGGAGTATCGAGGGCTATTTCGACTTTGTGGTACCGCCGCTCGAGGGTTTCTGGTGGCAAGATTCCCCGAGCGGTGACATCGATTATGTACGCAAGGACGATTTCAACTTTATCTCGTGCATCCGCCTGCCCGATTTCGTCAGCCGAGATGACTTTGACTGGGCAGTCGCGGAAGCCACAACCAAAAAGAAACTGGACTTTTCCGCCGTTGAGCTGCTTAAAGTTGACGAGGGTCTCTGCGTTCAATGCATGCACACCGGGCCCTACGACAACGAACCGGCGACCGTAAACGCTATGCATGAATACATGACCGAGCAGGGCTATGTCCCCGACTTCTCAGACTCCCGTTTACATCACGAAATCTATCTCTCCGATCCACGCAAATGTGCACCGGAGAAACTTAAAACCGTGGTTCGTCATCCTATCAAGCGCGCTGAATAGCGTGGAGCGTCATTTCACGCGCCAGGTTTTAAACCAGCCAACCAGCCGCCTCCTAGGCCGCCCGGTAATTATCTTGACGCGGCCCGTCGCATCTAATAAGTTTGTTTTGCTAAAGCTGGAAAGCCTCTCAACGATGCGCAACTCCAGCTCTTTTTCTATCAAGAGGCTTAAATGAAATACCGGAAGTCGCGGATATCCATCAACGAACAAATAGCACTATTGACAGAATACAGGGGTCTTAAGTGCTCTGATCAAAGCGAACTCGAGCGAGCTTTGGTCGAAGTCGGCCACTACAGACTGTCGGCCTACTGGTTTCCCTACAAAACCAAATGCAAGTCCGGGATTACCATCTTTCGCGAAGGCACAACATTCGAAACCATCATCTACACGTATGAATTTGACCGAGCCCTCCGGCAGTTAATGTTTGATGCGGTCGGCAGAATTGAGATCTACCTCAGAAGCAGAATTGCCTATCTTGCCTCTGAGGAACGCGGGCCTTTCTGTTACCCAGATGTCGCCATAACGAGGCTCAACTCGGCATGTCCATCGCGCTTTGCGCCGCGCTGGGCTACGCAGCCGTCTTTGACAGCGCCACCAATACGCTGCTCGCACCCATCCTGATTGGCTGCGAAGTCTTCGGTTTCGGTAATCTGCCGGCATTCTTCATCGTCTGCGTCGCGGCTTACCTGTTCAACATGGATAAGTCGATCTATGCCCTGCAGAAGCGGGCGTAGAAAGATGTCCAAGCAAGTGGTCTCAACCGGAAACGGCATCCCACTCTAAGACTGTATTCCGGGACACGGTTTCCGTTTGGGACGCCATTCGGAAAGCGCATCCCGTTCTTTCACGGCGTCTTGGCTATGCAAAGTGCTCGAACGTTATTCCTCGTACGCGCCCTCAAGCCGAAGCAGCCACTCCTTGCGATCAAGCCCGCCGGCATATCCGTTAAGCGAGCCGTCGGCGGCAACCACGCGATGGCACGGCACAATGATCGAAATAGGATTCCGCGCGACCGCGGCCCCCACGGCACGGGGAGACACAACAGGTGCTTCGTTTCCCGGTACACGATGTCGAGCCGCAACACGCTGGGCGATCTCACCATACGTAGCGACCTCGCCACGCGGGATAGAAAGCAGCTCAAACCAAACCTCACGCTGAAACGCCGTGCCAATCATATGCAACGGCGGCGTAAACCGAGGCTCCTGCCCCGCAAAATAAGCATTCAGCCAAGCCCAAGAACGCTCAAGCACCGAAGAAGCCGCGCCATTTGCCGGACTCACCGAAGACATCCCACCGGCACCAGAAACCGCATCGGCGCCTTCAACATGTTCGGGATCTTCTCTGAGAAGCGTGGAGCCAAAGTGCTCCTGACCCTCAAACCAAAGCCCCGTCAAACCGCGGCCATCAGCGGCAAGCAAGATTTCGCCCAAAGGCGAAGCAAACGTCGTCGTGACCACCAGCGGCTCCTTTCAAAACTCCGCAACATAATACCGCGAATTGTGCAGACAACCCCGCAGATACGCCTGGGCGGGCTCGCAATTGCTTAAGCGAGGCTGTTTTCCCCAATCAAGCGAAGAAGACGCAGGGCTTCGACGCCAGTGCGGTACCTCTATCAGCTGAGCTCTAATACTTTCCCGAGAAGTGAGCGAGTAAAAACGAAGCCCCGGAGCATCCACACCTTTAGCCCAAAAAACCGCAGGATTCACGCTGCAAAACCG
>JAXJEC010000007.1:0-65402 GCA_036301625.1 Collinsella sp.
AGACGCAGGGCTTCGACGCCAGTGCGGTACCTCTATCAGCTGAGCTCTAATACTTTCCCGAGAAGTGAGCGAGTAAAAACGAAGCCCCGGAGCATCCACACCTTTAGCCCAAAAAACCGCAGGATTCACGCTGCAAAACCGCAGGAAATAGCGGTCAAAATATGCCAATGCTTCGGGGGTCCAAATAAGGTCGTTCACTTCACGGGAAAGTATTAGACCCCGATTCGCACCAACCCCAAAGTCACCTCAGGCAGCAGGCGCGAAGCGCCGCAGCTGCCGTCACGCCCCGCAGTCACCCCAGGCAGTAGGCGCGAACGCGCCGCAGCTGCCGGCCGCGCCCCACAGTCCCCCAAGGCGGCAGGCGCAAAGCGCCGTGGCCGCCGCCGGGACTAGGGCCCGCAACAGCCACGCGCCCCACATCAGCCCAGCGGCCCCAACCAACAACGGCCCCATCGCAGACCGCTTGCAGCAGCGTCACCGCAGGCGGGGGCCGGGCTTGGTTTTCAGAACACTCCGCAGACCAGTGTGGCGCCTTGTCCGCAGCTCCGAAGGAGCAGGACAAGGCGCCACACATGGTCGAGGACGTTCTGAAAACCAAGCCCGGCCCCCGCCGGACAGGTCACACTACTCGCAGAGCAGCTTAGCAATCTGGACGGCGTTAGTTGCCGCGCCCTTACGGATTTGGTCGCCGCAGCACCAGAAGGTGATGCCACGCGCGGCCTCGGGGTTCGAGATGTCGCGGCGCACGCGGCCGACCCAAATCAGGTCCTGGTCGGAGGTGTCCATCGGCATGGGGAAGCGGTCGTGTGCATCCTCGGCAGCCATATCGTCAACCAGCTTGACACCCGGGGCAGAAGCCAGCGCAGCACGAGCCTCCTCGACCGTAATGTCGCGCTCAAACTCGAGCGTAATGCTCTCGGAGTGCGAGCGCAGCACAGGGACGCGCACGCAGGTGCAGTTCACGCGCAGCTCGGGCAGATGCATGATCTTGCGGCCCTCGTTCTGCAGTTTCATCTCCTCGGAGGTAAAGCCCTCCTCCTTGACGCCGCCAATCTGCGGAATCAGGTTGCTCGCCAGCTGAGCGGCAAACGCGCGCGGCTCGGGAATCTCCTCGCCACGGCCCAGGGCGGCCAGCTGAGCCTCGAGCTCGGCCATACCGGGAGCGCCAGCACCCGAAGCCGCCTGGTACGTCGAGACGATCATGCGCTTCACGCCGGCGAGCTGATGCAGCGGCCACGTGGGAACCAGGCCGATGATGGTCGCGCAGTTGGGATTGGCGATAAGACCGTGATGCCATTTGATGTCGTCGGCATTGATCTCGGGCACGACCAGCGGCACCTCGGGATCCATGCGGAAGGCATGGCTGTTGTCGACCACGACGGCGCCGCGCTTGACGGCCTCGGGCAGTAGCTCCTTCGCGATATCGTCGCCGGCGGCGCCAAGTACGATGTCACAACCCTCAAAGGCCTCGGGGCAAGCCTCCTCAATCACGATCTGCTCGCCGCGGAACTCAACGGTCTTGCCCGCGGAGCGTGCACTTGCCAACAGCTTGAGCTTGCCAACCGGAAACTCCTGCTCGTTGAGGCACTCGAGCATCTGGGTGCCCACGGCTCCCGTCGCGCCCAAAATAGCAACCGTGTACTGTTTCATGCTTCCCCCTTTAAAGGTTGTGGCTTTTGCCCGCACGCCGAGCAGGCCGATTATTGTTGCCAGTTTATACAAGAACAGGGCGGGCATGAAACCCGCCCCGTCGAAACGAAACCGAAACGAAACGCCCCGCCGTAGATTTTTGAGACATGACCCAAAAATCTACCGAGCAGTCGCTACTTTTTGAGCGCGGCCAGGGTAGGATCGGCCGGCGCGGGAGCCTCCAGATCGGAGACCTTCACAATGCCGTTCTCATCGGAGAAGGCGCGGTAAATGGTCTGAATCGCCAGATCAAAGTCCTTCTCCTCCACACCGATGATGATATTGATCTCGTCGCAGCTCTGCGAAATCATACGCACGCTCACGCCAGCCTGGCCAAGCATGCCAAACAGGTGGCCCGAGATGCCGGCACGACCGCGCAGGTTACGGCCGACGGTCGCGATAAGTGCCAGACCCTCGACAACCTCGATCTCGAGCGGCTCGACCTCCTGCTGAATGTCGCCCACGAGCGAGTACAGTGAATCGTGAACGTCCCGCTCCTGCACCACGGCGCCAAAGCGGTCGACACCGGTGGGCATGTGCTCGACGGAAACGTCATAGCGCTCGAACACCGAAAGCGCACGGCGCATAAAGCCGACGCGGGGCTTGGTGCGGTCGCGGGCGACGTTGATGGCGACAAAACCGCGCTTGCCGGTCACGCCGGTAATGATGGGCTCCGCCTCGCCTTCATCAGCCGTCTCGCTAATGATGGTGCCGGGGTCCTGCGGCGCATTGGTGTTCTTGATGACCAGCGGAATGCCTGCCTCGCGCACGGGGAACACGGCTTCCTCGTGCAGGACGCTTGCGCCCATGTACGAAAGCTCGCGCAGCTCCTCGTAGGTAACGCGCGCAATGGGCTGAGCCTCCGGAACAATACGCGGATCCGCAGAATAGAAACCCGAGACGTCGGTCCAGTTCTCGTAAAGGTCGGCGCCCAGGCACTTAGCCAAAATCGAGCCCGAGATATCGCCGCCGCCACGGTCGAGCAGCTTGATCTGGCCCTCACGCGTCGCGCCGTAGAAACCGGGCATAACAAAGCCGCCCTGCTGACCGTACTCCTGCACCAGCTCGGAGGTGCGATTCATGCTGAGCGTACCGTCATGATGGAACGCCACAACCGTCGCGGCGTCCAGGAACGGCAGGCCCAGGTACTCGGCCATCAGGCGAGCGGTGAAGTACTCGCCGCGGCTCACGAGCTCCTCGGTAGAGTAGCCGCCCGAGCGGGCGCGCTCGGCAAAGGCCGCGAACTCCTCGCGGATGGGATAGGTGAGCTCCAGCTCGTCAGCGATATCAAAATAGCGCTGGCCAATGTCCTCGAGCAGTTCCTCGCACGAAACGTGATACTTAACGTGCGCGTTAACCAGGTAGAGCAGGTCGGTCACCTTGGTGTCGCCCTTAAAGCGGCGGCCACAGGCGGAAACCACCACAAAACGGCGGGCAGGGTCGGCATCGACGATGGCCTTGATCTTCTTAAAGTGTTCGGCGTCGGCGACCGACGAGCCGCCAAACTTGGCAATCTTAATCATGGGCTTGAGGTTACCTTTCTAAAAGCCTCTGCAAACCTGTTTTGCGCGCTCTGATACCATGGTTTCACCGATTGGGACCAAGGCATCCGAGGAGCAGTGTTATATGGGAACTTATCATAGTACACAAGGACGCACTTTATCGTGCTCAAGTAAGGTGGCAATCCGCACCGGCATCGCTCCCGACGGGGGTTTGTTTGTCTCGGACGAGCTCGGCACCCAGCAGGTCGATATCAGCTCGCTTGCAGATAAATCGTACTTTGAAATCGCTCAAGATGTGTTGGGAATGTTACTGAATGATTACACGGCCGAAGAAATTTCGGCGTGTGTCGACGAGGCATACCGCGGCACGTTTGCGAGTGAAGAGGTCACGCCGCTCGTCAAACTCGACGCCGCGCCGGGCGCCGACGCCCCTCAGACCTATGTGATGGAGCTCTTTGGCGGCCCCACGAGCGCCTTCAAGGACGTTGCTCTGCAGATGCTCCCCCGTCTGATGGCCCGCACTTCCGCCAAGGACGGCGGCGCCGAGCGCATCATGATCGTCACCGCCACGTCGGGCGACACGGGCAAGGCCGCACTCGCCGGCTTTGCCGACGCCCCGGGCACGGGCATCACCGTCTTTTATCCCGAGGGCAAGGTCAGCCGCGTCCAGAACCTGCAGATGTCCACGCAGGAGGGCGACAACGTCGCCGTCTGCGGCATCCGCGGTAACTTTGACGACGCCCAGAGCGCCGTCAAGCGCATCTTTGCCGATAAGGAGCTTGCCGAGCGTCTGGAGGCCGCCGGCACGGTGCTTTCGAGCGCCAACTCCATCAATGTCGGTCGCCTGGTACCGCAGGTCGTCTACTACTTTGCCGCCTATGCGCAGCTGCTGCGCGCCGGCGCCATCGAGGCCGGCGACGCCGTGGAGTTCTGCGTACCGACCGGCAACTTTGGCGATATCTTGGCCGGCTACTACGCCAAGCGCATGGGTCTGCCCGTCGCCAAGCTCGTCGTGGCGAGCGACAAGAACAACGTGCTTGCCGACTTCCTGACCACCGGCGTTTACGACCGTAACCGCCCGTTCTTCACGACCATCTCGCCGTCGATGGACATCCTCATCAGTTCCAACCTCGAGCGCATGCTCTACTTCCTGTCCGATGGCGACTGCGAACTCGTTGCCGGCCTTATGGAGCAGCTGGCACAGACTGGTCGCTACGAGGTTCCCGCCGACCTGCTGGCAAAGATTCAGAGCGTCTTTGGCTGCGGTTGGGCCAGCGAGGACGAGGTCCGCGCTGCCATCAAGAGCTGCTGGGACGCAAATGGCTACGTGATCGATCCGCATACTGCTTGCGGCTATCACGTCTTTGAGCAGGTCGCTCCCGCCGAGGGTGCCAAGGCCCGCGTGCTGCTTTCGACCGCAAGCCCCTACAAGTTCCCGCGCGCCTGCTGCGACGCCCTGGGCCTCGACGTTCCCGAGGATGATTTTGAGGCTATGCGTGTGCTCGAGCAGGCCACCAACACGGTTGCCCCGACCCAGCTCGCCGAACTCGAATCCAAGCCCGTCCGCTTCGAAGACGTCTGCGACGTCGATGAGATGGCAAGCTACGTCGAGTCTGCAGCAAAACGAATGAGCACCAACTAGATCCCTTATTAAGCGCCGGCGAAAGCCGGCGCACCTTCTTTTTATTTAGCTTTCGGGATGATGACGAGCATGCGAGCGGGTCTGGCCGTTTAGTTCGTCGCGAGTTCCGCACGAGCCGGAAAGCACTTAATGTGCTTTCCGAGCGAGCCAGGACTGCCCGAGCAGCGAACTAAACGGCCAGACCCGCCCAGGAGGACCCACATGATCAAAATCACCGTCCCAGCAACCAGCGCCAACCTAGGCATTGGCTACGATACCCTCGGCATGGCCGTCAGCCTCTACTCGCACTTCACCTTCGAGCGCGCCGACAAGCTCACCATCACGGGCTGCCCCGAGGAGTTCCAAAACGAGAATAACCTGGTCTATGTGAGCTTTGTCGATGCTCTGGCCGCGTGGGGCGAGCCGGCCTTCCCCGTCGCTATCGACATTCAAACCGACGTGCCCGTCGCTCGCGGCCTGGGTTCTAGCTCCACCTGCGTCGTCGCCGGCATTATGGCGGCCGCCGCGCTGACGGGCCACACCGTCGACCGCGCCGAACTCGTCCGCATCGCCACCGAGGTCGAGGGCCATCCCGATAACGTCGCCCCCGCCATCCTGGGCGGCGCCGTCTGCTCCTTTACGCCGACTGATTCGCTCCCCCAGTGCCTGCGCTACGAGGTGAGCGATCGCTTGCGTTTTATTACCGTGATTCCGCCCTACGAGGTGCATACGAGCGAGGCCCGCAAGGTTGTGCCACAGGAGATTCCACTCTCCACCGCCGTATGGCAAATGGGCCGCATCGCCGGCATGACGCGCGGCCTGGAGACCGGCGACCTTGACCTGATTGCCGCCGCCAACGACGACCGCATCCAGGAGCCCTATCGCCGCCGCCTCATCCCCGATTACAACGCCGTGCGCGACACCTGCCTTAACGGAGGCGCCAAGACCATCTGGATCAGTGGCTCCGGCTCGACCCTCATGGCCGTGACTGACGACACCATCGTGGCAAAGTTCCTGCAGGTCAAGCTGCGTGAGCAGTTCCCTAAGTGTGATACGCATATTCTGACGTGCGACACCGAGGGCGCCCAGATCGAGTACCTGTAGCGCCCTGTCTCATTGCTCTCACCGGCCCCCTTGGGGCTTCCCCTGAAAACGTCCTCGATCATGAATTGCCCCGTCGTGCGCTTCGCGCGACGGGGCAATTCGATCTGCGGATTGTTTTCAGGGGAAGCCCCAAGGGGGCCTGCGCAGCCTCGAAAGGATAATCGCATTCGCTGATTTAATCTTGTGCTCCAACGGAGCCACGGACGAGAGGCCTTCGCGCTGCGGAATAATTTTGAGGGGAACACCCCGACCATCCCTGCGTTTACCTTGCTGAGGATGTCTACAGGAACCCACGCTTTGAAGGGGCGCCGGGCAGATAGGGGCTTTTTAAGTTACATAATAAACTGTTTATCTATGCTACAATTTAACTAGGCATCGCAGTATGGAGGTGGTCAAAGTGTTACGCACACTCAAAGCTACGTTTTTCCTCTCGATACTTTTGATATTACCGATATGTTTCTCGTTTAGCCCTTCGACTGCTTATGCTGCAGAAAGCGATGCTGTCGCAATTTCTGGCGCAATCCAAGATTTTGATTTAACGAAAGGTCCCGAGCAGTCTCATCAAATTAAGCTTAAGGATGGGACCGTTGCAGTAATAGGAATTAAAAAAACCAATGAACCCAGCCTGATATGGGACAGTTACTACAACAACGCATCTGGAACTTGGACTATCTATTACAACAGTCCTTTTATTTATCGCGAATTCAAGATCAAGATAGCGAACTCGCTCATTACCAGCGCTTGGGGACAAAACTATACGACTATCGGCTGTACGGTAACTAACGAGTCCTTTGTATGGAACTCGAAACAGGCGACATATCGACTCAACTATGAATCGATGGGGATGGCGTCCGGTATCGCCGTGTTGCAAGCGACCATGGAAGGCAGCACGCTCCACACCTATGCAAACTAGACTCACATCAATTGAGGAAGTTCAATGATTTCAATGATCCCAATTCCTGCACGCTCAGACATTATGATCGCTCTCGTTTGGATTCTCATCGGAGTGTTTATTTGGCGTATCTGCAAATGGGTTAAAAACAAGAAATAGTTGATAAAACGTATATGCCATTTATGCGATGCTTGGGGCCGTTAAATCGGCCCCTATTTCTATAGCTTTTCAAGCAGCAGTCACCCATTTGGAAGTCGCAATGCCATTCATACGATTTCGGCCCTTTAAGCCGCTTTCTATTGGTAGGGACTCTTGCTGGTAAGGATTGCTTACTAGATACAAACCTCGGCAATAAATTGGGTTAGGCTGCACTGGTTTCTTTGTATTCGAAGACTGGCTCTAGGAGATCTTCGATGTTGCAGTGGAGGGCTTTTGCTATGGCTCTTACGCTTGTTACCGAAGCTTCATTAATGTTTCTCTGGCGCTGCTCGTACATTTGGATTGAGCGGAGGGACACGCCCGATTCGTATGCCAGGTCTTGTTGGGTTTTCTTAAGCTTCTGTCTTGCTAACGCAAGTTTGGTTTGTCTGGACGCTTTTTTCGCCATATCGCAGACGAGGCGAGCCACGCGTTCCTCCGAGGCTTCATGCCAGGGATAGTACAGACTGCGCAGTGCGTCAAACGGAACGACATGCAGCAGGTCTTCGAAAGACTCCCCTAAACGCCACTGCAGATATGCCAGTATCCAGCCTGTCCAATACTCTGGCGTCTTCTCAAAACGATAGGTGCGATCCGGTATAGACCCGCTCTGATAGCCGGACCTTTCAGCGATAAGCGCGAACAGCTCAACGCCCGATTTTCCCGATACGACCCATGCGTTGCCGCGTTCGAACTCGCGAGCTACGCCGCTCAGGCAAAAGAGTTCAGCAACTTCCGATCCTTCTGCTCCATAATCGTTAACGGCATAGTCAAAGCAGTCGCCGAGGTTGTTCATTGCATCCTCGAGGTAGTAGACGGGGTATGTCCTACTCGGCCCACAATCCGTTAACTCTTGGATCATTTAAATCAACCCTCCCTGCCATTAAATCCCTAATGTCGATACCTTCGGAATCGAACCCGTTAACCGTATCCAAGTATTTGCGTCGAGCATTCTGCTCTCGCTCAAAACGCTTGGGATAAAACTCAGACCCCAAAGCCTGCTTCCAATCGCAGAATCTAATCGCCGAAAATGCGCACTCGCTCATAAGAGCATATTGGATACCCAAATCACCCAAGCGCATGATACGTTGCAGCTGCCTGAGCGAGATCATGCCGCTGACAAACTGTCTTGCAAACGAAAAATAGGAGTCGTCGGCGCGATAACCTCGAATTACGTCATAGGGAGAAATATCAATCAGGCAGTTATCCAGCAGATAGCGAAGTCCTTCGCGCGCCAGCGGTGTCGAAACATTGAACTCCCTATTGTTAGCCAAAATCGCAAGCCAATTGAGAATTGAAAACTCCCCGGACTCCAAATCCAAGACTGCGAGACCATCCATATCGAGCTCATATCGATTTGCAATGCCATCAGACTCAGTCCGACATGCCCACTCCATTGCCATTTCCTCATGTGGCGTGCAATAAAACCCACACCCATAGTCATTGAATTGTCTGCATTTATCCAACGACGGATGCTCGACAACAACCTCCGACCCGTGCCAAAGCACCATATCGACCTCCAAACAAAAATATCACCCCAGTGATAGTGTACCAATAACTATCACTGGGGTGATATAGATAGATGCAAACTATTGCCTGCCAAGAACCCTTACTAGAGGCAAGCCTCGGCGATGCGCTTTTTGAGTTCGTCGATGCCGGTGCCGGTCTGGGAGCTTGTGATGATTACGTTCTCGGCCGGAACGTTGAGCTGCTTTTTGATGGCTGCTGCCTGGCGGGCCTGCTGGGTGCGACTGAGCTTGTCGGCCTTGGTGAGGCAGACGATAAAGTTGAACTCATTGCCCTGCAGGTAGTCGATCATGTCATGATCGAGCTTGCTGGGATCGTGACGAATGTCCACCAGCGAGACGACCAAGTTAAAGCTGCGCTCGGAGTCGAAAAAGTCGCCGATAAGCTCGGCCCAGCGGTCGCGCTCGGCCTTGGAGCGACGGGCGAAACCGTAACCCGGCAGGTCCACGAAATGCACGTCGTCGGCCTCAAAGAAGTTGATGTTGCTCGTCTTGCCCGGCGTACTGGAAACCTTGACTAGGTTCTTGCGGCCAAATAGCTTGTTCATAATCGACGACTTGCCCACGTTGGAGCGGCCGACGAAGCTCACCTCGGGGCAAGTGGACTCGGGAATCTGCGAAACCTTGCCATAGCTGGCAACGAACTTGGCAAGCTGGTAGTTAATGGAATCGGCCATGGACACTCCTTGGTCGTAGGTTCTTACAAAAAAGCGCGCTAATAGATAGCAGCGATACGGCGAACGATATCGAGCGTAATGCCACTCGCGGTGCGGGCATACTCGAACAGATCGAACTCTCGCTCGCAAATTGCATCGTACGCCTCGTCACAATTATCGCTGATAGCGCGCAACACCAGGCAATCGACACCATTTTTGGTTGCGACATGGGCAATTGCCGCGCCCTCCATGCCGACACAATCGGCATGCGTCGCCTCGATAGCGTCGTTGCGCATGGTGGCGCCCGTCACAAAGCGGTTACCCGTGGCAATCGTGCCGACCAGGAACTGCTTGGTGCCCTCGTTCGAAGCGACTGCATTTTTCGAAGCGTCAACAAACCCACGCTCAGCAAGCACGTCGGCGGCAATATCGACCAGCGCGGGCGTCGAGCCAAACTCCTCGAGCCCCGGTGCGGACTCGGCGATAAGCGCGGTATCGGTATCCAGATAGCGTAGGCGTTTGCCAATGACCACGTCGTCGATATGGAGCTTGGGGTTCAAACCGCCCGCAATGCCCGAAAACACAACAGCCTGCGGAGCATACTTGCTAATGAGGTGCTGTGTTGCAGCAGCGGCGTTCACCGTGCCCATGCCCGCCGTTGTGGCGACAACTGTCAGGCCGTCGAGCTCACCGCTCACAACGGTCAAGCCCGCCTCCCGTGCCTCGCAAACGTCGCTCAGCTCTTCCTTAATCTGCATGATCTCTTTTTCGAGTGCACCGATAATCGCGATGGTAGCCATACCATTCCCCAAACCTATACGAAATTCTCAACCAAGGTATGGTACCAGCATTTTGTTTGACCTCGCCAAACGAACACGCTAAGCCAGTGCAGCTCGCGTATCAAACAGAGCCTTTGCAATCGCGGCCGTAACCTCGCTCGAACGGTCACTCCATGGCATCGATGTCATGACGCTCATGACATAGGTACGGCCATCGATGTCGATGAGGCCTGCATCGCATGTCGAATAGTAACCATCCTCGCTAATCCAGCCTGCCTTGTTGCGCACCAAAACCTGCTCGTCCGCAATGCCATCGCGAATAAACGAGCGCGATGTTGATGTCAGAAGGCCCGACAACCACTGTGAAGTCTCGGTATCCATGCTCAGATACTCGCTCATCTCACGCCATAACCTCGCAGAAGTGCGCGGGCAGTAGGTCGGAAAATCACTCATCGGATCCAGTGCCGTATCGTAACCGATGCCAAGACCGACAATCCAATCCTCGTAACCGACACGGTCAAACGCCGCACGTAACGCGATAAACGAATCGTTGTCCGAGTTGACGACCGCGGCCTCGATAAGGTCGCGCACTGTCTGCCAACCCATGTTGTAGCCACCATAGGTGCCAAGGAAGTCATCGAGTGAAACCTGGCCCGTCTCGACCAGAGATTCGCAGATGTACAACGCATAGAGTGCCTTGTAGCTACTCGCACCGTACACCTCGACATCAGCGTTATACGTCACGCCCTTACCGCTCGACAGGTCGTAAAACACCACGACCACATCGCCCAGCTCCTGCGCCTGGTCAAGCGCATTCTGGAGTGCGGCGAGGTTCTCATCCTCCAGGGCGAGGATCTGGTCATCAACCAGTGAGAAGGTCTGCACGGTATCGCCTGAGGGAATATCGTTAAAGTCCGCCTTCGAAAGCCCCGTCTTGAGGTTCGCTGTCGACAGGGTTTGACTTGCGGTGACTTTAGATTCAGAGACCTTTTTGTTTTGCGTCTGTACCGTTGACGCATCTGAATGTGCCATTCGCTCCGATGCGTAGGTTTTGGCGGTAATTCCGAGGATAATAACCGCCGACGTTAGCATCCCAATGGCGGCAATCTTCCTCACGCGGATGCGAGTGTCGGCAAGGCCACGCGAAGACGTGTCCTTCGTCTTATATCTGCTGCCATGCTGCGGCACATACTCGTCCCGCGATGCGATGTTTCGCACGTGGTCTCCTGACTGCTACCGTTTATATACGAGCAGCATGATACCGAGCAGGCATTTCTTTCCAAAGATATTCAGCGGCGTTTAAGGTGTCTTTAAAGAAACCACAAGCGTTTCTATGCATTTTTGCCAATTCTGTTGCACATCTCTACCCAAAACGCAGTTGCGGTGAAATAGTTCCTGTTTGGGCGGCATAAGCCGAAAAACAAGAACTATTCCACCGCAACTTGACGGGGCTCTTTGGCAATCAACTTGGTGCCCAGGGGCGCTCATTTAAGTCTGTCCCCAATGAGTGCCTTTGGGGCGCAAAAATGGCACGCTAGCCGATGGCGTTTTTTAGCTCCGCACGGCGCTCTTTCATGCCGGCCATAACGGCATTGCGCAGCTCGGGCATACGCGCGGTATCCATCTGGGGCACGCCCTCGAGCTTATAGGGAATGCCCAGTTGCTCGTACTTGACGACACCCATCGTGTGATACGGCAGCATTTCCAGGCCCACCACGTTGTGCCATGGAGCGATGAGGCGACCGAGCTTCTCGCACTCCTCCACCGTGTCGGTAATGCCCGGCACCACCACGTGGCGGATAACGACCTTAATCTTGCGACGTGCAAGCTCATCGCCAAACGCCAGGATGCGTGCGGGATCACAACCGGTCAGCTTTTTATGCTCGACGGGATCGGCGTGCTTAATGTCGAGCAGCACCATATCGGTCTCGTTGAGTACGGCATCGAACTTCTCGGGATGCGCGGGATCGAACGCATAGCCACAGCTATCCAAGCAGGTATGCACGCGACCATCGGGGTTGTTGTGCATGGCACAGAACAGGTCGGCCAAAAACTCAGGCTGTAGGAGCGGCTCGCCGCCGGACACCGTAATGCCACCGCTGCGATAGAACTCGTGGTTACTCTGGAACTCATCCATCAGGTGTTCGACGGTCACCATGGTGCCGCCGTTAACAGACCAGGTATCGGGATTGTGACAATACGCGCAGCGCATGGGACAGCCCTGGACAAACACCACAAAGCGAATGCCGGGTCCGTCGACCGTTCCCATCGTCTCGATTGAATGCACGCGGCCAAGGGCAAACGCAGAGTCCTCGGGACGAGCGTCCACACCCTCAAGCGTCATTTCTGCCATTCGCGCTACCTTGCCTCTCCTTGGATGCAACCAATTAAAATGCCAGAGCCATTCTAGCCTATGCGTTTGCGTTTAAACGTCTCGGGCTAGAATGGCACGTTTTAATCTATCCCCCATCACCATGGCTGGGGTCTACTTCGAGATGTCAGACTGAAGAACGCTCGTCTGAGGCCTTTACGCCTTAAGCGTGAGCACCGCGCCGAAAGCAGTCGGGCCGCAGTGGCTCGAAATGACGCCGCCGACCTGAGTCCAGGTAACGTCCTTAAAGCCAAGATCGTGTGCATAGACTTCCATGTCGTCGCGCAACTCCTCGGAAAGACCCACCGAATACGCCAGGCCAATATGCGAGTAGTCGATCTCGCCCTTCTCTACCATGTGATCAATAAAGGCACGGGCGCACTTAAGCATAGAACCGCGGAACTTCTTGGTCGCCACGAACTTGCCGCCCGTCACCTCAATGCAGGGCTTAATCTTGAGCAGATGGGCGCCTAGGAACGCGACGTTGGACAAGCGGCCACCTGCCTTAAGGAAGGCAAGGTCGGTAGGAACAAAGCCCAACAGTACGCGGTCCATGACGGAGTTCGTAAATGCAAAGATCTCGTCGACGGTGACATCGGGGTGAGCCTCGATGTATTTGGCGGTCTCGACGACAACGAGCGACTGGCCCACCGAGACAAAGCGCGTGTCCATGGAGAACACGTAGTCGCGCCCCTGGGCCGCAATCTTTGAGGACTGATGCGAACAGGTCGTGGCCTCGGAATATGCAAGATGCAAAATAGTTGCGTCGGGTTGCTCGGCATGAATGCGGTCGTACACATGCGCAAAATCCGCTGGCGAACAGCCACTGGTCTTGGGCATCACACCAAACTCGTTGCAGCGCGAATAAATCTCGAGCGGATCGATCGAGCCGTCCTCGACGGTCTCGTCACCAATCGTGACATGCATGGGCACGCGCACGATGCCGTAGCGCTCGCAGAGCTCCGGCGTCACATCCGACCCAGACTCAACCACGATTACGTACTTGCCCATTCTTATCACGACCCATCTCGACGTTGGCTTTTTAATATGTGACGCACGTCCGCTGTCCTGCCGCAGAACGGCCCCCAAGCGCCAAAGAGACGCCGCCCCTTGCACACAACAAAGGACAGCGTCTCCCTGGAAAACTCCGTGCTTGTCTGAGATTCTACACGGTTTATTAAGGAGTGTTACTTATTCCGCAAACGGTCGCTATACGCGATAAACGGTAGTTGGCCGCGACAACTGCGACACATTCCGTCCAGCAAATCCAATCGTGCTCCACGCACGGTTAATGCACGAGGCGGTAGAAATTCATCGATGCCGCACCCTCGGCGTGCAGTTCCATCGCCGGAACCGTCGGCGAATAGGTACGGCTCGTAAGTGCCGCCTCGCCGCCATTTGCAAAAATCTCGACCATCGTAGTGTCCGAAAGCACGCGTAGGTCGCGAAGCTCGCTGAGCTCGATCAACCTCTGGTCGCGCCCATAGCCTTCGTCACCCATGTCGAGGGTAAGCATCCCGTCTGCATAGCGCACAAAGACACCCTTGCGAATCTCGAGCTCGACCATCTTGGCGCCCTCACAGGAAACCACAAGATCAAACAGGCGGCCCGGCTCCTCAACGGTTTCACCGCCTGTCGCGCGAACGCAGTCGCCGCGCATCCTCTCAATCTCGTGCGCCGGCTGCTGGCAGAGCTTACCATCGCGCATGCTCAGCTCTCGCGGCACCGTCAACGCGCACTGCCACCCGCGCGCCACCGTCGGGTTTTCTGCCGTCGCATCGGGGCAACCCGACCATCCGATCATCAAACGCCGGCCTGCAGCATCCTCAAAGGACTGCGGAGCATAGAAATCAAAACCGGCATCGACCATCGGGGGCATGCCCTGCCCGACGATTTTAAAGCTCGGCGCCTCCCAATCGGCCTCGATAGGGAACCACACGCACTGATGCGGATTGCGGTAACGCCAACCATCGGCAGGCACACCCTGCGGACAGCAAACGAGAATAAGCTCGCCATCGAGCTCAAACAGATCGGGGCACTCCCACATAAAGCCAAAGTTCTCGTCCAGCTCAATGCGCGTCGCATAGCTCCAGACCCCTAAATCACGCGAAGTATAGACAAGCACGCAGCCACGGTCGTCTTTCGTACGAGCGCCCAGAACCATGTAGTAGATACCATCGTGCTCAAGGATCTTGGGGTCGCGCACGTGCGTACCGATATCGTCGGGGTAATCGACTGGTCCAACAGCCATGCGCTTCTCGCCCAATTCGTCGGGATTCTCGGCAACCATATGAATCTGGTTTTGCTCACGGCCCGTCAACACGTAGTCGTAATCATCGCGGTCAAAATGCTTGACGTTGCCGGTATAGAAGTAGTGAATCTTGCCGTCGTGTACAAAGGCAGAACCAGAATACGCTCCGCTCGAATCCAAATCGGAATCGGGGAACAGCACAGGGCCGCGATTCTCGTACGTCACAAAATCCTTTGTTGTCAGATGATTCCAAAGCACTGGACCGCCATGCGCAGCATCGAATGGATCGTATTGGTGATAGATGTGATACGTATCACCGATCTGCACCAAACCGTTGGGGTCGTTGAGCCAGCCAAGCTCAGGCTCCACATGGAACAGGAGCCTATCGGGGTCGGACGCGATGCGACCCGCCGTCTCATCCTGTCCGGCACGCCACTGCTCATAGTCCGCGCGTGTCACCTTATTTCTTTGATTAAACATCGCCGTTGACTTTCTCGTCTATGGGGAAGGACGCTCGACTCACACGAGTCGAACGCCCTTCCCCAAATGGACTTATCCTCAGATTACGCTGAACGGCTCAACTAGAAGCTGACATCAAAGCCAGCACCAGCGCCCTCTTCATCGGTGGTCGGCACGCCCTTTGCCTTGTTGTAGGCAAAGATCAAGACGATCGGCACGATAAAGGCGATGAGATTGCCAGCCACATACCACACGAGCGTCTCGGGCGTGACGATGAGCAGGCCAAGCACGCCGGTCAGACCCTGACCGATGGCGCGCACCTCAAAGAGCTTCACGAAGGCACCGCCGCAGCCTGCACCGATGCAAGCGCAGATGAACGGGATGATCGAGTAGCGCATGTTTGCAGCAAAGATTGCGGGCTCGGAGATACCGACCAGCGTCGGGATAAAGGACGACATGCAGATGTTGCGCTCTTTGGAATGCTTCTTGTGAATGAGGTACATGCCGATGGCGCCGCCGCCCTGGGCGATGATGGAAACCGACCAGATGGCCTGGATGTAGTTGAAGCCAGTCGTGGCGACGAGGTTTGCCTCGATACCCTGGATGAACTGATGCGTACCGGTAACGACGAGCGGCTGCAGGAATGCGGCAAAGACAAAGGCACCGAAGACGCCCATCCTGTTGTACAGGATATCGATTACACCGGCGAGGACGTCGCCGATCAGGTTGCCGAGCGGGCCGAACACGGTGAACAGGGCGACGTTAGCAAGAATCAGGGTAACGGTCGGGACAAAGACAAACGAGACGACCTCGGGGATGTACTTCTGGGCAATCTTTTCGACCTTGGCCATAAACCAGGCAGTCAGGATTGCAGGGAACACGCCGCCCTGGAAAGCAACCATGGGAATGGAGAGCGGACCAAAGTTCCAGTACTCAGCACCCGTCGGGTCCATAACGAACGTGTTGCGGTTCATAAGGCTCGGGTGAACCATGACGATACCGACGAGGATGCCCAGGATCGGGTTACCGCCAAAACGCTTGACTGCGCTGTACATAACCAGGACAGGCAGGTAGTCGAACGTGGTGGCGATAATGGCAAAGAAGCTTGCGAGGTTCTTGAGGAACTCGCTGTGATCGGCGAGGCTGCCCTCCATGCCAAAGAGGCCGTTGGCAACGATCAACGACTTAAGGCCGATGATGATTGCAGCGCCGACGAAGGCGGGAATGATGGGGATAAAGATGTCCGAGAATACCTTGAGGACCGAGAAGAACTTGCCCTTCTTGTCCGCCTCGGCGCCCTTGACCTCGGAAGCACTGATCTCCTTAACGCCCGTCAGAGCCATAAACTCATCGTAAACCTTGTTGACGGTACCGGTACCGAAGATGATCATGAGCTGGCCGCTGTTGTACAGCACGCCCTTGACGCCATCGATGTTCTCGAGCTCGGCCTTGTTGTATTTGCTCGTATCCTTGAGCACCAGACGCAGACGGGTCACGCAATGCGTGGCGCCCTCGATGTTCTCCAGTCCGCCGACGTTGTCGACGACTTGCTGGGACACTGCCTTGTAGTCCATGTTCCTCTCCATTCCTTTTCTAAATCATAAAACGGTTCGTTGCCGCTACAGAGACGCGATCGTTGCGTTTGCGCACTTGAGCGCACCGTCGGTGACGGTAAGCGCCACACCCTGGCCCTGCTTGTTGCAGAAGCGAGCGTTGAGCGCAACATCATCGACAAAGATGGTCGCGATGTCGTCGTCGACGACCAGACGCACATGGTGAGTGCCCTCGCCCTTAAAGAACAACGGACGCTCGAGGCCCATGTTGTTGACCTGGAACCACGGGTACTGGGGAGCCGGCGTGAACTCGAGCTTGCCCTCGCGCAGGTTGGCGCGGAACTCATAGGCAAGACCGGTCTCGGCGTCCTCAGCGAACTTGACCGAGAAGCCGGCAGCGTTACCGCCGAGCTCAATGTCGGCATCGAGCAAGTAGGTGGAGCCGGCATCCGCGGCGAGCACCTGCTCGACCTTGCCCGACTCGCAGGAAAGCTCAAAGGTCTCGACAGCCTTGCCCTCGCCAAAGGCGCCAAGCATGCTGTCGGGGAGCTTGGTGCCGAGCGTTCCGTCGGCACGCTGAACGATCTCGAGGGGCATAAAGGTGCCACCCCATAGGTAAGAGCTGGGGTCGCCGCCCTCGTCACGCGTAGGAACCCAACCAAAGAGAACGCGACGCTCGCCATCGAATGCGGTGCGAGCGGCGTAGTACGCGCGGCCGTCGAAGGAGTCGTCAGCGGGGGTAATCCAAGGACCGTTGATGGACTTGGACATGCGGTAACGGGTCTTGTTGCCGTCGCTGTACTCGGAAAAGACGAGGTACCACCAGTCGCCCATCTTAAAGAGATCAGGCATCTCAAACATGGTGTACAGGCCCGGGTTCCACCAGTCGCCCTGGAACTCCCAGTTGGTCAGATCCTTGGAGGTGAACTTGACCAGGCGGCCGGTCATCAGACGCTTGTCCTCGCCCACACGCGTGCCGAGGATGAGCATGTACTCCTCGTTCTCCTCATCCCAAAGCACAAAGGGATCGCGCCAGTTGCGGTCATCGTAACCCTCCTGGGGCGGAAGCAGCGTCTCGGCGATGTTCTTCTCCCACTTGACGGCGTCGTCGCTCGTTGCGTGAAGAAGAACCTGCTTCATCAAACGTGCGCGGACCTTATCGCGATTGCAACCAGTGTAGAGCGCATGGTACTTGTCGCCCACCTTAAACACCGTGCCGGCATAAATGTACTGGTCGACTTCCTCGTCGCCGCCGCGCTCAAGGCTCTCGCCAAAGTCCTTGTAGTTGACGAAATCCTTGGTCGTAGCGAGTGCCCAGCCAAACGGCTCTCCGAAAGGTTCGGGGTTACGCGTGTCACGCTGATGATAGAGATAGAACGTGCCGTCCTCGCCGTACGGCATGATGTCGCCTACCCAAATTCCCTCAGGCTGGTAATACACCTTGTGCATCCGAGACTTCCTTTCCACGACATACTAACTCGGTACAATGGCAAGATATGTCAATCGTTTTCATATGTCAAACGTTTTCACACCAATACGTCTTTTCGCAGTTCCAGTCGTCGGCAAACGGTTGACATATGCCGGTGAACGGTCATCAGAGGCGTTTGAGGAATTCTTTTGGCACGGGATGAACTACGCGGTTTTGCCCTCAATAAGTTCAACGGGAAGCTTGATATTCGATTCGGGATTATCGCCGTTAATAAGAGCGATGATGGATTGCGCCGCGAGCTCTCCGATGCGATCGATATCTTGACGTACGGTTGTTAAGTCAGGCATAAACGTCATAGTTCGGCGGGCACCATCCGCGCCCACGACCTTAATATCGTCTGGAGCGCTCAAGCCGCGCTGCTTCATCACGTTGAGACAGATGGCCGCCATCGTATCGTCTCCCGCAAAGATGCCGTCAATATCGGGGTTCTCATCGAGGATCTTCGCAACGACCGCGCCCTTTTCGTCGTCGGGCTTAACGAACTCAACCTCACGGACAAGCGCGGACAAACCGGCCTGCTCAACAACATCGAGGTAGGCATCGGTACGCTTATTGGCAGGCATGCGCATGCGGCTATTGCTGCGCAGGCACAGGATACGCCTGCAGCCGTCATCAATCAGACGGCGCGTGGCGAGCTCGCCAATGCCATAGCTGTCACTTGCAATCTGGACAGAGCCCTCGCCAAGATCGCAGTCGATGCCAACCAGGCTCAAGCCCATCTCGGCATATGCCTCGGCACCGATATTGAGGGAGTTGACGATGACGCCGTCGACCATATTGCGGCGGAGCATGTCAATATAGGAACGCTCAAGATCGGGTCGATTGGCGCTGTTGCACAGCAACATCTTAAAGCCGTTTTCCGCTAACGTGCGCTCGACCGCCTGCACAACCTGAGCATGGAACGGGCTGCTCACAAAGGGAACGATCATACCGATAAGATTCAGGCGACCGTTGAGCATGGCACGGGCGATATCGTTGGGCGTATAGTTGATGCGCTCCATCGCGGCATGGACCTTATCGCGGGTCTCTTGGCTAATATAGCCGCGATTATTAAGCACGCGAGATACCGTAGTAGGCGAAACCCCCGCCACCGCTGCAACTTCCTTGATGCCAGGCTTAGCAGAATCCTTAGAACGAGCGCCCTCGCGAGCCATAGCACCCTCCCCCATCAACATGTCAAACGTTTACATACGAACAAAGCATACCCCAACAACAGCGGGAAGACGGTAACAGCACAAGCAAGTAAACGACTCATCCAAATAATTAGGAGAGTTCCGCCTAAAGGGTGACTACACAGGACCCCCGCCGGGCCGCTTTGGGTTACTTTCCAAAACATTTCCGCAGGACGCAAAGGGCTCCGCCGCGCGAAGCGCGCAGCGGAGCCCTTTGCATGTCCGAGGACGTTTTGGAAAGTAACCCAAAGCGGCCCGGCGATCCTGCGGGAGTTAAATCCCTTTAGAACTTGTCGTGGAAGGTACGCGAAATGACCTCGTCCTGCTGCTCCTTGGTGAGCGTGTGGAAGTTCACGGCATAGCCGGAAACGCGGATGGTCAGCTGCGGGTACTTCTCGGGGTGAGCCTGAGCGTCGAGCAACGTCTCACGGTTGAAGACGTTGATGTTCAGGTGATGGCCACCCTTCTCGGCGTAAGCGTCGAGCATGTGGACCAGGTTATCGGCCTGAGTCTCGGAAACTTCAGAAACCTTCATAATGTGTCTCCTTCGATCGATAGGCGCCGGCCGAAACCGGCGCGCTAATCAGTAATCGTTATTGTTAGTATAGCACTAACAATAGTTACTCGCCCAGCTGATCAAGGTCGATATCGCCAAAGAACACCTGGTCCTCCTTGCCGAGCGCACCCGGGATGATGGAGAAGGTGTTGGAGATGCCGTCCTGAGCATCGCGGAACGGGAGCTTGGAAACCGAAGACAGCGAAGCGATGGCGCCGTGGCTATCACGCTTGTGCATGGGGTTAGCACCCGGGGCGAACGGCTGGCCAGCCTTGCGGCCGTCGGGCGTGGAGCCGGTCTTCTTACCGTACACGACGTTGGAGGTAATGGTCAGAACCGAGGTCGTGGGCACGGAGTTGCGGTAGGTGTCGTTCATGCGGATGTACTCCATGAACTGGTGCACAACGTCGTGAGCGATCTGGTCGACGCGGTCGTCGTCGTTACCGTACTTGGGAAACTCGCCCTCGGTCTCGAAGTCGACGATGATGCCGTTCTCATCACGGACGGGGTGGACCTTAGCGTACTTGATGGCGGACAGGGAGTCAGCCACGACGGAAAGGCCAGCGATGCCCGTAGCGAACCAGCGGTGCACGTGCTTGTCGTGCAGAGCCATCTGGATGCGCTCGTAGCAATACTTGTCGTGCATGTAGTGAATGATGTTCAGCGAGTTGACGTACACGCCAGCGAGCCACTTCATCATGTCGTTGTACTTGGCCACAACGTCGTCGTAATCGAGCGTATCGCCCTCGACGGCGCGATACTTGGGGCCGACCTGCTTCTTGGAGACCTCGTCGACGCCGCCGTTGAGTGCGTACAGCAGGCACTTGGCCAGGTTGGCACGGGCGCCGAAGAACTGCATCTCCTTGCCGATGCGCATGGAGGACACGCAGCAGGCAATACCGTAGTCGTCGCCATGATAGACGCGCATGAGGTCGTCGTTCTCGTACTGGATCGAGGAGCTGGCGACAGAAGTCTTGGCGCAGAACTTCTTGAAGTTCTCGGGCAGACGGGTCGACCACAGAACGGTCATGTTGGGCTCGGGGCTGGTGCCCATGTTCTCGAGCGTGTGCAGGTAGCGGTAGCTCATCTTGGTAACGAGCGTACGGCCGTCAACACCCATGCCGCCGATGGACTCGGTGACCCACTGCGGATCGCCGGTAAACAGGGCCTGGTACTCGGGGGTACGGGCAAACTTGACCATGCGGAGCTTCATGATGAAGTGATCCACGAACTCCTGGATCTGCTCCTCGGTGAAGGTACCGTTGGCAAGGTCGCGCTCAGCGTAGATGTCGATGAACGTAGAGGTACGGCCGATGGACATAGCGGCGCCGTTCTGCTCCTTAACGGCAGCGAGGTAGGCGAAGTACATCCACTGGATGGCCTCCTGCGTGTTGGTAGCAGGGTTAGAAATGTCGAAACCATAGGTCTCGGCCATCATCTTGAGCTCGCCGAGGGCGCGGATCTGCTCCTGCAGCTCCTCGCGATCGCGGATGTTGTCGGCGGTCATGACCGTCGGGGTAGAAGCCTTCTGGGCCTCCTTGTCCTTGATCAGGTAGTCGACGCCGTACAGGGCAACACGACGGTAGTCGCCGATGATGCGGCCGCGGCCATAGCCATCGGGCAGACCGGTGATGATGTGAGCCGAGCGGCAAGCGCGCATCTCGGGGGTGTAGACATCGAAGACGCCAGCGTTGTGGGTCTTGCGCTCGAAGGTGTAGCGCTCGACAACGTTCTCATCGACCTTATAGCCGTGCTGGCTGGCAGCCTGGCAAGCGATGCGGATACCGCCGTTGACGTGCAGCGCGCGCTTGAGCGGCTTGTCGGTCTGGAGGCCGACGATGGTCTCCTTCTCGCGGTGGGCGTTATCGATGTAGCCAGCGGGGTGGCTCACGATACCCGTGACGGTCTTGGTGTCCATATCGAGGACACCGCCCTGCTCGCGCTCCTTAAGCAGCAGGTCGAGAACCTCGCCCCACAGCTCCTTGGTACGCTCGGTCGGGCCGGCGAGGAACGACTCGTCGCCCTCGTAGGGGGTGTAGTTCTTCTGGATGAAGTCTCGGACGTCAACCTCTCCCGTCCAGATGCCTTCCTTGAAGCCTTCCCATGCCTCCTGCATTGTGTAACCACGCTCCTAGTTACGTGTAATGCGGCGCTCTCTCACACCGCTGCTTATTGAATTCTTGAATTATCGGCTTGCACTACCGGCTTCTTCCGTTCTTCACCACACGTTGGTGCAGGGAAAACGTCTGTCCACCTTGGAACTACAACCCAAAACCCAAGATTTCACCCGTCTGAGAAGGATAACATAGCGGCCCTCTCCATCTGGGCTATTATATGTTTCTTTTTTTATATCATAATGGCGTTTTTTACAAACCCGCAGGAAATGCGAGCGCAAACAACTACCGTTCACCGATTTGTTTGGTATTTTTCCTTGCCTTTGTACGACGTTCGCTCTAGCTGTTATGCCAGCTTTATCAGGGTAAAGTGTCCCAGAGACCCTATAGAAACTGCAGGGTGGCCACAGGATCCCCCGTGACCGCCCTGTGGCGTGACTAGTTTTTAGCTTTGATTGCCGCTTGGCATTAGGCAGCTGCGGCGGCCTTGTCGGTCGTTGCCTTGCTATCGCCGTTGCCCTGGCCCTCAAAATGCTTGTAGCACCAGCTGGTGACCAGCGGGGTCAAAATAGCCGTCACGATTGCACAGGCAGCAACCTGTGCCGTGGCCGTCGCGAGCACCGCACCGCCGTACAAGGCCTCGTTGACGCTTGCCATGGCAGCAGGCGTGGCCACATTGGCTCCAGCGCAGCTCGAAATGGCCGCACCTGCGACACCCGTACCGCCCGTGAGCTTATCGACCGCGATAACGGGAATTGCAAAGACCACCGAGCAGATCACGCCGAGCAGAATACCGGGGAGACCGCCATTAATGAGCTGGCCAAAGGTCATGGTCGAGCCCATGGCAAAGAAGACGAGCACGATGATGGCGGAAAGTGCCGGTGCCATCATCTTCTTAAAGCTGGGGAACAGGTTGCCCAGGATAATGCCAACGACAATCGGAAGGATGGCGCCCACGAGCGACCAGCCAATCGGAGCCTGACCGGCGGCGCCAAGGACAATCATCGTGACCGGAGGGCCGACAACGAGCGTGGTGATGGCGACGGCGCCACGCTCGGCCTCGTTGCCCATGGTACCCATCAGCCCAGCGTACATAGCGTTGTTGGCGCCGGTGCAAGCCGCCAGCATCACCATGGCAGAGATGCCAAACAAGTTGTCGTTGAACACATAAAGGATGAGCAGCGACATGGCAACGACCACGATCTGCTTGACGGCGATGATGATGGCGCCGCGGGCAGCGGCGGCAGGAGCGCTCTTAAACGAAATCGTCGTACCGACGATGAGCAAAAAAGCGCCCACGAGCGGGCCAGCGCCCTGCTGGGTCATGCCAAGCGTAAAGCTGCCGAGCGTTTTGAACAGGTCGGGGAATAGCGTGTTGAGCAGACAGCCCAACAGAAGCGGCACCAAGATATTGGCGCCCGGGATGGAGGACATCTTAAAGAACGGCTCCTTTGCCGCCGGCGCCTCCACCGCAGCCGATTCACTCATATATATCTCCTTTGGATGCATGCGAATCGTAGCCGCATGCGCCTATATCAGAAAGAAGGCGACGGCCCGAGTCGCAGGAGCCGTCGCCGAATAATCGTCGCGGAGTATTACCCGTCCAGAACGATGCCACCGTCGCAGTCACCGATCTCGCCGTTCACGAAGCTGGCGAGGTCGGAAGCGAAGAACAGCACCATCTGCGCAGGCTCGCTGGCCTGGGCGGCGCGGCCCAGAGGAATACCGTTGATGATACGCTGAGAGTTCTCGTCAGAGAGAATCGAGGTCATATCGGTCAACGTGAGCGACGGGCACACGGCGTTACAGCGGACGCCAAACTTGCCGCCTTCCTTGGCGACTGCCTTGGTCAGGCCGTTGACACCGGCCTTAGAGCTCGCGTAGGCCGCGGTGCCGAGCAGGCCGCCACCGATCTTGCCAGCGACAGAGCTCACGTTGACGATAGTGCCGGCATGGGCCGCCTTAAAGTGCGGGTACACGGCGTTCATCATAGTGAAGGTACCGTTGAGGTTGATGTCGATGGTGCGACGCCACTCGGTGTCATCGATCTCGTCGAACTTCTTGGTGCTGATGACGCCAGCGCAGTTGATCAGGATGTTGGTTTGCGGCAGGTCCGTAAAAATCTGCTCGACGGTCTCGCGCGCCTTGGGTGCATCGGCGACATCGAGCTGATAGAACTTGTTGCCCTCGCCAAGCTCGGCCACCGCGGCCTCGCCCTTAGCAGCGTTCCTTGCGATGAGCGCGACGTGTCCGCCGCCCGCAACGATGCCCTTGGCAATCTCGAGGCCAATGCCCTGAGTGCCGCCGGTAACGATCGCGGTTTTGCCCGTGAAGTCAAATGCCATGACTCCAACCCCCTTGATTCAGGTGTCTCCTTGCGGGAAGTTGGAGCATCGCACGTGGCGATAAATGAGTCCCAGTCGTCATGGTGGTGACAACCCCTCGCCTAACCGCGGGCATAATAGTTCTTTGAAACGCTTCAGCGATTGAATTTTTTACTCTTTATGCGCTCTTTATATTGCCCAGCAACCAGGTAGTTTTTGGGACATGCCTAGAGATCTGCCCCTAACTTTGCTGGCACCGACGGTGTACGGAGATCGCCTAAAGGCAGTTTTCTAGGCATGTCCCAAAAATCTTCCGTATAGGGCGCGCGTGCAGGGGTATCATCTTCCACTGAAAATAGTTTCTAGTGTTAGGGGTTTTCGGTGGAAGATACCGATTTCCATGAGCTTGGACGCCAGCTCCTTACCGAGTTTGGCAGCATGCATCAGCGCGTTTCGCGCTTTGCGGACAAAGCTCTCGGCGGCGAGATGGCCGTCATGCGCGCCCTCATGCTCGCTGGCGGTTCGCTCACGCCGAGCGAACTCGCAGATCGCGCCTGGGTCTCGAGTGCCCGCATCGCCAATATCCTACGCGCTCTCGAAGCCAAGGGCTGGGTCGAGCGCGAGCACTCAAAGACCGACCGTCGTCGCGTACACGTCACGGTGACCGACAAGGGATTCCATGATCTCGAAATCAAGCGTCGGGAATTCGAGGACCGCACCGCGGCCTTCCTCGAGCAGTTCGGCGAAACAGATACCCAAGAGATGGTGCGTCTTCTAAGACGTGCCAACGAAATAATCGACCGCAACCAAGAAAGGAGAGATGCCGAGTGAGGATTCTCAAGCTCTTTAAAAAGCATGTCCTGGCACTGTTCGCAGCTATCGTACTTATCGTAATCAGCTGCAACGCCGATCTGGCGCTGCCTACCTATATGAGCGACATCGTCGACGTGGGCGTGCAGCAAGGCGGCATCGCCTCGCCCGTGCCCGACACCATTCGCGCCGAATCGCTCGACGACCTCGAACTCTTTATGAGCGCCAAGGACGCCAAGGCTGTGGAGGCCGTGTTTAGCAAGGCTGACAAAAACGGCATTCGAACGTACAAGGGTACCGAGGAAGAGCGTGCCGATGGAGGCAAGATTGCCGGCATTATGAGCCTGCCTGAGACTGTCGTCCTTTCGCTCAACCAGGGCATCGATGCCAACTCCATGGGCGACATGATGGGCACGTCCGGTGAGAAAGACAACAGCGGCGCCCAGGCCATGCCCACGCCCGAGCAGATGGCGGCGATGACGCCCGAGCAACTCGCCGAGATGCAGCAGAAGGCCGCTGCGGTGCAGAACATGCAAAAGCAGATTGATGCCGACGGTGGCAAGATCACCATGAAGAGCCTGCGTCTAGGCGTTGAAGGCGGCCTAATCGACCAGGGCAAGCTCGTTGAGGGCGCCAACCAAATGGCGGACAAAATGGGCTCCATGTCGGGCTCCATCGTCACCCAGCGCGCCGTGAGCTATGTGCAGGACGAGTACAAGGCACAGGGCATCGACCCCGCCGACGTGCAGAACGCCTACCTGGGCCGCATGGCGACCACGATGTTTGGTCTGTGCCTAATCTCGCTGGTCGCCACCATCCTGACCGGTGCCGTGGCTTCGCGCACCGCCTGCTCCATCGCCCGCGACCTGCGCCGCGAGACCTTCAACAAGGTTATGCACTTCTCGCCGGCCGAGGTGGGCAAGTTTAGCCAGGCCTCGCTCATCACCCGCTGCACCAACGACATTCAGCAGATTCAGATGGCCGCAACCCTGTTTATCCGCATGTGTCTGATGGCCCCCGTCATGGGCATCGTCGCCGTCATGCGTGTCCTGGCCAACCACACCGGCCTGGAGTGGACCATCGCCGTGGCCATCATCGCGGTCTCGGCCGTCGTCGGCGTGCTTATGGGCCTCACCATGCCCAAGTTCAAAAAGATGCAGAGCTTTGTGGACCGCGTGAACCTTACCGCCCGCGAGCTGCTCGACGGCCTTATGCCCATCCGCTCGTTCAACCGCGAGGAGCATGAGCTCGAGCGTTTTGACAAGGCTTCGCTCGACCTGATGACCACGCAGCTCTACACCAACCGAGCCATGAGCTTTATGATGCCGCTCATGATGCTCGTCATGAACTGCATCACCGTGCTTATCGTCTGGTTTGGCGCGCAGGGCGTGTCCGACGGCGTGATGCAGGTCGGCAACATGATGGCGTTTATCTCCTACACCATGCAGATCGTCATGGCGTTTATGATCCTCACCATGGTTTCGGTCATCCTGCCCCGTGCCGAGGTCGCAGCCGAGCGCGTGGAAGAGGTCATCACCTGCCCCACGAGCATCAACGACCCTGTCTCGCCCAAACTGCCTGCTGCCAGCGCGCCGCGCGGTGAGCTCACCTTCCGTGACGTGAGCTTCCAGTATCCCGATGCCCGCGCCGACGTCATTAGCGGCGTAAACTTCACCACGCACGCCGGCCAGATGCTCGGCATTATTGGCTCAACGGGTTCGGGCAAGTCCACGCTTGTACAGTTGATTCCGCGCCTGTACGACGTCACGGGCGGCAGCATTTCGCTCGACGGCATCGACGTGCGCGACATGACCCTCTCTGAGCTGCGCCGCCGCATCGGTTATATTCCGCAGCAGGGTCGTCTGTTCTCGGGTACCGTCGAGAGCAACCTCAAGTTTGCCGGCGACATGGTGAGTGACGAGGATATGCGCCAGGCAGCACGCGTCGCCCAGGCGGAGGACTTTATCGCCGAGCGCGAGGGCGGCTACGACTCCCCCATCAGCCAGGGCGGCTCCAATGTTTCGGGTGGTCAGCGCCAGCGTCTGGCCATCGCCCGCGCGTTGGCCAAAAAGCCCGAGGTCGTGGTGTTCGATGACTCGTTTAGTGCCCTCGACTACAAGACCGACGCGCGCCTACGCGAGGAGCTGGCCAAAAACGTTACCGACGCCGCGCTCGTGGTCGTGGCCCAGCGCATCGCGACCATCATGCACGCCGACCAGATCATCGTGCTCGACGACGGCCACGTAGTGGGCACCGGCACGCACAAGGAGCTGCTGCGCAGCTGCCCGGCGTACCTGGAGATCGCACAGTCGCAGCTTTCCGCCGAGGAGCTGGGGCTTACCCAAGAAGAAATTGCAGCCGTCATGGAAGGAGGCGAGCGCTAATGGCAGACGAGACCAAGACTCAGATTCCCAAGCCCACCCGCCAGCGTGGTCCCATGGGCCGCATGGGCGGCATGCGTCGCGGCGAAAAGGCCAAGGACTTTAAGGGCACCATGAGGCAGCTGCTCGGCTATATCGGCCAGCACAAGATTGCCGTGTTTGCCGCCGTCGCCTTTGCCGTGTGCTCGGTCATCTTTAACATTGTGGGACCCAAGGTGCTCGGCCAGGTTACGACCAAGCTGTTCGAAGGCCTGGTCGCCAAGGTCAACGGCACCGGCGACGTTGACTTTGACTGGATCGCCAAGACGCTCGGCTTTTTGCTCTGCCTGTATCTGGCGAGCTCTGTCTGCAGCCTGGTCCAGGGCTGGCTCATGACCGGCGTCACGCAAAAGATCTGCTACCGCATGCGCAAGGAAATCGCCGCCAAGATTGCCGTCGTGCCGATGAGTTACTTCAACGGCCACAGCAAGGGAGACGTGCTCAGCCGCATCACCAACGACGTCGATACGCTGGGTCAGTCGCTCAACCAGAGCGTGACACAGCTCATCACGTCGGTGACGCAGATTATCGGCGTGCTCGTCATGATGCTTTCGATCAGCCTGCCGCTTACCGGCGTCACCGTGCTCACGCTGCCGGCCGCCGCGATTATCCTGACCGTGATGATTCACTTCTCGCAGCCGTACTTCCGCGAGCAACAGCAGGTTCTGGGCGCCGTCAACGGCATTATCGAGGAGGACTTTGCCGGCCAGAACGTCATTCAGGTGTTCGACCGCGCCGAGGCCTCGATTGAAGAGTTCGACCGTCAAAACGACCGTCTCTTTATTAGTGGCTGGCGCTCGCAGTTCCTGTCGGGCCTGATGATGCCGCTTATGAGCTTGGTGGGCAACATGGGCTACGTGGGCGTCGTCGTGGTGGGCGCGCAGCTCGCGCTGACCGGCAATGCCACGCCCGGCGACATCCAGAGCTTTATCCAGTACGTTCGAAACTTTACGCAACCCGTGCAGCAGCTGGGCAACGTGAGCAACACGATGCAGTCGATGGCCGCCGCCACCGAGCGCGTGTTTGAGTTCCTGGCCGCGCCCGAGGAGGAGCAGAAGGCCGACGCGCAGATTCCCGAGAAGCGCCCCGGCCACGTGGTGTTTGACCATGTCAAGTTTGGCTACACGCCCGACAAGATCATCATCCACGACTTTAGCTGCGAGGCGCAGCCCGGCCAGACCATCGCCATCGTCGGCCCCACCGGCGCCGGCAAGACCACGCTCATTAAGCTGCTGCAGCGCTTCTACGACGTGGACGGCGGCTCGCTGCGTGTCGAGGGCGTCGATGTGCGCGACTGGGACCGCGCGGCACTGCGCGGCGAGTTTGCCATGGTGCTGCAGGACACCTGGCTGTTTAACGGCACCATCCGCGAGAACATCCGCTACGGACGCCCCGACGCGAGCGATGCCGAGGTCGAGGCCGCTGCGCGCGCCGCACGCTGCGACCACTTTATTCATACGCTCGCCGGCGGCTACGACTTTATGATTAACGAGGAGGGCACCAACCTCTCGCAGGGCCAGCGCCAGCTCGTGACCATCGCCCGCGCCATTTTGGCCGACCGTCCGGCGCTGATTTTGGACGAGGCGACATCCAACGTCGACACCCGCACCGAGGAACTCATTCAGCGCGCCATGGATGCACTGATGCAGGGCCGTACCAGCTTTGTCATCGCACACCGCCTGTCCACGATCCGCAACGCCGACGTGATCTTGGTGATTCGCGACGGCGACATCGTCGAGAAGGGCACGCACGACGAGCTGCTCGCCCAGGGCGGTTTCTACGCCGACCTATACAACTCGCAGTTCGACGAGGCGGCGTAAATTCGGCCGCAAGGAGCGAATAACGCCCAAGAACGGGGGCGCAGGACAACCTGCGCCCCCGTTTTTTCGTCCACGGCACTCGAATTAGCTCTCTTGGGGCCCGATTGACAGCCCCTTCCGGACCCTGTGGCCAAAAAAGGTCAAATATGAGTACTGTTACATTTTTAGTAGCAGCCAAAACCGCCTCAAATGACCTCTTTGCGGCTTCTATACGCCTTCAAATTAATCAAAACGCCCGTTAGCATGCTTCTGTGTGCCAACGTTAATGAACATATTTGCTGTTGTGCCTATTATCTTGTAAGCTCGATATGAGACTACGCCAGCAACAGTACTCATATTTGCCATTTTTTGCCCACGGGGTATGCCGCAGAAGATCCAACTTGCTCCAGCGTGCCGTACGCCGACCCCCCTTCCGGCGAGTGCCGACATTTTCCCAGATAAAACCGACCAAAATAAACCTGTCCCTTTTTGGTAGGTTTCGGGGTGACAAGGGCTTGCACTTTAGCGTGCGACAGCGGATAATGCCGAGCATTCGACAAAACGCTTATTGCTCTTTCTATAGATTGAGGAGGCCCCTATGGCCATGGAATTCAAACGCAGGCTGCCGATACCCATGGAGATCCGCGAGGAAATGCCGCTTTCTGCCGAGCTTACCGCCAAAAAGCAGGCATTTGACGCCGAGGTCGCCAAAGTCTTTACCGGCGAGGACGCACGTAAGGTGCTCATCATCGGCCCGTGCTCTGCCGACCGCGAGGATTCGGTGCTCGAGTATATGAACCGACTGGCCAAGACCGCCGAAGAGGTCAAGGACAAGCTCATCATCATTCCGCGCGTCTACACCAACAAGCCGCGCACCAAGGGCACTGGCTACAAGGGCCTGCTGCACAACCCCGACCCCGAGGCGCCCGATGACCTGCTCGAAGGCGTTAAGGCCATCCGCCACATGCACCTGCGCGTCATCGAGGAGACCGGTTTCTTTACCGCCGACGAGATGCTCTACCCGTCCAACTACCAATACCTCGTTGACCTGCTGAGCTATGTGGCCGTGGGCGCACGCTCGGTCGAGAACCAGGAGCATCGCCTGGTGTCGAGCGGCATTTCGGTACCCGTCGGCATGAAGAATCCCACTGCCGGCTCTACCACCGTTATGCTCAACTCCATTTACGCCGCGCAGGCGCACCAGAGCTTCATCTTCCGCAACTGGGAGGTCGAGTGCGACGGCAATCCGCTCGCGCACGCCGTTATGCGTGGTTACATCGGCCTCGATGGCCGCACCTACCCCAACTACCACTACGAGCACCTCGAGCGCCTGGCCGAGCGCTACACCGAGCACGCCGGCTATGCCAATCCGGCAGCGGTCATCGACTGCAACCACGACAACTCGGGCAAGCGTCCGCTGGAGCAGTATCGCATTTGCAAGGAGGTGCTCGACAGCTGCCGCCGCAACGAGTCCATCTCCAAGCTGGTCAAGGGCTTTATGATCGAGTCCTACCTGGAGGACGGCAACCAGCCGGTCGACGGCGGTGTCTTTGGCAAGTCGATCACCGACCCGTGCCTGGGCTGGGAAAAGACCGACTACCTCATCCACGAGATCGCGGAGCGGGTTTAGTTACGCGGGCCGCATTTGGACAATCTGACGTTCAACTTCAAGGGCGCGACCAGAAGGTCAGCGCCCTTTCGCTTCACGTCACCTTGTCTCAAATGCGGCCCGCTCGCTGTCCGTCCTCTACCTGCGGCGTTGTCTTACTCCGGATGCGGCAGTTAGGGACGTTCCTTTTCTGCCGGCAGTTTGGGATGTTCCTTGGGGTAGTCATTGGGGACGTTCTTTAATGACTGGTCGTTTAAGAACGTCCCCAACGACTACCCAGAATGAGAGTGGATAATCTCCCGTTTTTGGCCTATACCAGCGCTAAAAGTGGGAGATTATCCACTCTCATCGAGCAAGTGTCCGAAAATCCGCCCTCATTCCTTCTTAGGACCCTCCGTCCCCGAGGATTCGAGGCTCGCCTGCCGAATGGTCGATGCGGCCGTCCTGCGTCCATGTCACACTCAGGGGTGGCCTGACCCAACTTGGAAGGAGCCCCCATGAGCCTTGACAACGTAACTCTGCGTGCCGCCACGCTCGATGACCTGGCCGGCATCGCCGCCATCTACAACCAGCTGTGGTGCAACACGCTGCGCAACCGAGGCGACGTCGAAGCCGCCGATTTCTGTGCGCGCTTTAACATCGCCATGCAGCTGCAGCGCTCCCCCATCGCGCTCGTTGCCGAAGCTGAAGGCCGCATCATCGCCGCTTGCTGCATCGGTATCTTCGAAGACGGCAAACCACGCACCAATCCCACGTGGGAGCCCTGCTACAACGAGATGTTCGTCCAGGCAACCGAGATGGCAAAGACCGCCGATGCCAAGCTCGAAGGCTCGCTCTTTGGCGATAGCCGCGAGAAGGCAACAGCCGACCGCTTTGCCGCCACGGGCAACGAATATGCCCAAGGCCAGCTCAACCTGATCATCATCGTGCCCGAATGGCAGGGCAAGGGGCTCGGCCGTGCGCTCATCGACCTTGCGCGCGCCGAACTCGCCAAAGCCGGGTGCACCAAATTCTTCCTGATGAGCGACTGCAACTCCGACTGGCAGTTCTACGAGCACCTCAACATGAAGCGCATCTTGGAGGATCACAGCCAGGACACCGGCGACGGATTTATCGTCTATATGTACGGAGGCGACACGCAGGATTAACTTGCATGTCGCCTCACGGGCTTTCTACAAGACGGCCCAAACCATCAACCAAGACGAGTCAACAAGGCGCGCTCTCCTCGGCAGCAAGGGCATTCGTGCTGTAACGAGTGGTGGAGATGGCCACGCTTGCACACAACTGTCTCGGATAGATAGCGGTCGAGCAGGCGCGCCCATGTGCGTGCGTCAAGACGCTCCTCCGCCCTGCCATACAGCGATCGACGGAGTGCCTCGCCCATAGTGCCGCTAAAATCATCGAGCTCAAGAGCGTACTTTGGGACAACGTATCCGACCAACGTCCCCACAAACGGGCTGTGCCCATTACACACGCAGCTGTTTATCAATGGTGCAGGCGGAATGTCATCGTCGTCCAGGTCAAATATGTCCAAGTCCAGCTCACCAGAAGCGTATGGGTGTATTCCGCGGTTAAGCATCTTAAAGATATGGACCGCGAGTCCAAAGTCATCCGTCTGTGGCGTAAACACGGGGGCATTCGTGGACGCTGCCAAGCTCTCGAAATCGCTGATGCCGGCTATCTCCATGAGTTGAAGCACCTCGGGGGCAATATAGCCGGGAGCGGCGCACGCAGTCCTATGTGTCACATCCGAAAGCGTAAAGCTATACGAGCGCCTTGATGGTATCCATGCCCGCATGCGCCGAAGCCTCGCAACCCTTCTGCCCGTTGAGCACGCACTCGAGCAGCGTATCGTATGCGCGCTGGGCTTCGGGGGCCAGGTACGCCCTGTTAAACATGCCCTCGGGTCGCACGTTTCCCTTCGAGTCGATCATATAAGGCCCCAATCTGTTTGGTTTCCCCAGATTGTGTGCCCGCACACCCAAGCCGCACGGCCCGCCGTTCAGCTGAAACCACCACACAAAAAGTCCGCCGACCATTGAAGTCGGCGGACTTTCGCGTGCGGACAATCAAGCACTGTTCACCATGGAACTGCTATTTACAGCGCGCCTTGGGCTGCTGCTGGGTGATGCAGTGGATGTTGCCGCCGCCGTAGATAACCTCGCGAGTCATGATACCGATGACTTCACGGTCCGGATAAGCAGCCTGGATATCCTTGAGCGCCTGGGCGTCATTGGGATCGCCGAACTGCGGTACAAGCACTGCGCCGTTGATGGGCAGGAAGTTGAGGTAGCTCGGCTCGAAAGCATCCTCGGGGGTACGCGGCAGCACGCCCTCGACGGGGTCAATCGTGCTGGCCTCCTCCTCGGTCATATATACCGAGGTCGCAGGCATAATCACCTTGTAGATCTTGAGCTTGCGGCCACGGGCATCCGTCGTCTCGGAAAGCGTCTTATACGCCTCTTGGCACTCCTTGTAGAACTTATGGTTGGGATCATCGGTCCACATGCAGCAGACCTCGCCGGGCGCACTAAAGCATGCGACGTCGTCCACGTGCCCGTTGGTCTCAAACGGGTCGATGCCATCCTTGATCCAAATGACCTTCTCGATGCCCAGGTACTCGGCAAGCTTCTCCTCGATCTGCTCCTTGGTGTACTGGGGGTTGCGGTCCTCATTGAGCAGGCACATCTCGGTGGTCACCACGGTGCCCTGGCCGTCGCAGTTAAACGAGCCACCCTCGAGGATATAATCCTCGGGACGATAGCGGTTAACCTGCTCGAGCTGTGCCACCTGCAGGCCAATGGAAGCGTCCTTGTCCCACGGGAAATACAGGCCGTCAATGAAACCGCCGTAAGCATTAAAGTGGAAGTGCGAGAGTGCCACGTCCCCCTTGTCGTTGACAAGAAACGCCGGGCCGGGGTCGCGAATCCAGCTGTCGTTGTACTCCATGTGGATAACGCGCACGTTCTCAACGCCGTCGAAGATCTCACACACCGCGGGGAAGTCTTCAGTGTTGACGCCCACAGTGATGGGCTGAAAACGTGCAACGGTCTTAATAATCTCGGTAAAGACCTTTTGCGCCGGCTTGGCACCACAGCGCCACACATCCGAGCGATGCGGCCACAAAATCCAGGTGCGCTCCTGCTCTTCGTACTCGCCGGGCATGTAGAATCCGTCCTTCTTTGGCGTAGACTCGCTCTCGTAAATGGTCTTCATTTCAAGCTCCTAAATCTCGGTGCTTTTGCTTGACGAGACCATGATGCGGCCGCACCGAGATGTTCTCAATGGTCCCTCGAGCCCCTTTCAGCGACCGACGGTATACCATTCGCTGACCTAAAGTTCTATTCAGGCCGAGAACATGACATACTGGGTTCCACAATGGAAAGGATGCCCTATGCCCCCATGCAATAATCAGCAGACTATTGAGTTGGACAGTACGACCTGGACTGCTCTCAACGAGCTCGCGCTTGCAATCCACGCATCACACGGTGTCGATAAGCTGCAAAAGGAGACCCTCGAGGGAACGACAGGGCTCGTGCCCCATCGGATCGCCATGTTCGACCTGATCGAGGCAGCGGGCAGTGATGCCCCACGCTACGTCCACCCCGCAAGCAGCGGAATGGACGACCGCGCACTGAGCGACTACTACAACCGCTACGCCGCGATGGACTATACAACATGGAGCTTTGACTTACATAAGGTCGGCGTCTACCGCGACCTCGACCTCGTCGACGTCGAGCGACGCGATGCCACGCCCATCTATCGCAAATGGATGGAACCGCAGGGCGTCTACTTTGGCTGTACGGCCACGCTCGCGCACAACGACAGCCCGCTAGGAAGCATCACCCTGTTTCGTGAACGCACGGCCGGAGACTTCACCGACACCGAGCTCGCAATCCTGCTCGAAGTCGCTCGGCACGCGAGCCTCGCGCTCGCCAACCTCTATCCTCGGGGCATTAAACTCACCCAGACAGAAGACACAAACCAGCTAAATGCTTTCATTACAGAACACAATATCCAACCGCGCGAAGCCGAAGTCATGCGGCTCATGCTCGACGGCAAAACGAACAAACAGATGGCAAACGAGCTATTCATAAGCGAGTCAACCGTCAAGAAGCATGTCAACGCCATCTATCGCAAGCTCGGCGTCAGCAACCGCCTGGGCCTCATGACTGCCACGCAAAACATCCCGCGATAAAAAAGGGCGCCCTCCATGCAGAGAACGCCCTTTGATTTCGCCATTTGAATTAGTGTCGGCTCTGGCTCAAAGAGTAGACAGGTTTATTTTGGCAGGTTTTATCTGGGCAAATGTCAGCCGCCGCGAGGGAGCTGCCTTCCCTCGCGGCGGTCTTCTAGCAGAAAAACCAAGTGAGTAGGCTTTTTGCAGGAGGTCAAGCACGCCCCAAAACGCCACAGCTCTGACCTGCGGTTTTATTGAGTATTTGTTGCGATGTGCTCGGCATATCCAAATAAGTCTACTCACTTGCATCTAAGACGCACCAGATAGGCAAAAACCGCCGCAAAAAGGGGGCCGGTTCCCTTCGCGGCAGCCGTTAATACGCCGAGCTTGTTATCGTAAAAGCCAATCACGCGCCGAAACCACACTACAGTCTTTCGACTCATACGTTGAGTCCACGCGGGCCACAACATAGCGCGCATCTTTTGCAATGTCGATCTCATCGCATACAGTCTGTAGATGGCGGGCGTACTTATCGTGATACGTTCTGGATGATTTTATTTCGATAGCCTTGGGACTCCCTGAGTTTGTACAGTCGAGCAAATCGATTTCACGCTTGCTGTCGTCCCTATAGAAATACAGCTCGGGATTCTCGCCCACGTTGAGATGGCTCTTCGCCGTTTCGGAAACGATGAGGTTTTCGAAAACGGCCCCCAGATAAGGGCTCTCCAATAGTTGCTCCAGTGATCCAATTTTGAGCAAGTAGCAGAGCAGCCCCGTGTCGTAAAAATAGAGCTTGGGCGTTTTAGTTAGACGCTTCTTGGCATTTGCATAATAGGGCTGCAGCGAAAACGTCAGGTAGCTCTGCTCCAGAATGGACAACCAGCTTTTAATGGTCGATACGCTCACGCCCGTATCTCGAGAAAGCGAGGATATATTGATGAGGGCACCGACGCTCTGAGCAATTATGGACAGAAACTTATGAAACTCCGCCTTATTGCGCACATCAAGCAAGCCCACAACATCGCGCTCAACATAGGTATCGATATAGCTGGGAAAATAAACCGAGGACGGCATTCCGGCGGAACGCAGGCGAGGGTATCCCCCTTCGAGCGCGAACAAATCCACTTCCAGCTGCCCCTGCTGGCCCCTCTCCGCTTCTCGAAACGATAATGGCAGCAATTTTAAGATCCCGACTCGCCCGGCAAGAGACTGCCCGATGCTTTTCATCATCAAAAAGTTTTGCGAGCCTGTAAGGATGTATTGACCGGCGTCTCCCCGCTCATCCGAAACAACCTGGATCATTGAAAACAAATCCGGGGCGTATTGCGCCTCATCGATGATGAGTCCGCCCTTTCGGTTGCGGATAAAACTCACCGGATCCTCCAAGGCCGCGCGCCTCGTTTGAGGGTCCTCAAGCGTGACGTAGGAATAGTCGGGAAAGGCATGCCGAACCAGCGTAGACTTACCACTCTGCCTAGGCCCTGTCAACGACACAACAGGAAACCAGCCTGCCATGCGAATGAGCAACTCATGCAAATCCCTGTTAATGAACTCAGCCATATCAACGCCCCTTATTACGCTGTTACCATAATCGAATAGTTTCATTCTCCATAATCTTATAGTAGCGTTTACCATAATCTTATAGTAACCCAGTTCAAAAGCATTATTTATAGAGCCGAAATCTCAGACCCTAAATAACAAAAGCCACCACAATGGGGGCTGTCCCCATTGTGGTGGCTTGCAGGCGAGTTAACTTGTTCGACTATCGTACGCCAGCCATGTCCGAGCCTAGAGCGTGGCAAGGCGCTTGGACTCGTGCGCGGCGAGCGCAATGGAGATGATGCCAGTAATGGCATCGGCCACCACCAGGGCGATCCACACGCCCTCGACACCCATCATGTTGCCGAGGAGGTACATAAGCGGCACCGAGCAGATCACATAGCGAAGCAGGCCCGTAAACGTGGCGACACCCACCTTCTCGACCGCCTGGAAATACATCGACATGGTCATGGCAAGATAGCCCAGGGCAACAGCCAGGATGACAGTACGCGTGGCGTTGGCGGCAACCTCAACGAGCGCAGGATCGCTGCCGGCAAAGAAGGCGCACACCGGGGTGGCGGCAAGCCAGAGCGCGACGGTGACCAGCGCCAGCGTCACAACCTGGTACTTAAGCGTGCAGGAGAGCGTCTCCTTAAGGCGTGCCCAAGCCTTTGCGCCGGCGTTGAAGGCAGCGATGGGCTGCAGACCGTAGGAGAAGCACTGGGCAACCATCATGGTAATGTAGAGGATGTAGCCGTTGATCACGCCAAAGGCTGCGATGTAGAGCGAGCCCATGTCGCCGCCGAGCGAACCCAAAAGCGAGTTGGCAACGGTATTAAAGATAAAGGTCGCACCCTGGACCAGGAAGAACGGGAAGCCGATCTTGAAGATCTGGCCGCAGATGGCGAGGTCGAGCTTAAGGTCGGCCAGGCTAATCTGGAGCTGGGACTTTTTGCCCCCGATGAACCAGAAGATACCGATGGCCCAGATACCGATGGAAAGCCCGTAGTACACGCCGGCGCCCATAACGCCAAACTTGAGCACAAACGTGGAAAGCGCGAGCCAACAGATGGCGACGATGGCCGAAACGGTCATGAGGTTGGCCTGGATCTGAACCTTCTCGTCCACACGCATCACAGCGGTGATCATCTGGCCAATGACCGTGAGCGGCAGCAGCACGGCGAAGGTGCGCACGCCGGCAACGGTATCGGCCATGATGTCGGGCGTGGCGCCAAAGAATGTGCAGATGGGCTCGGTAAACACTGCCATCACCACAGCAAGCAGCACACTCACGATCGTGGTGAGCCAAAAGCCCTGGCTAAAAGCCTTGCTTGCGCCCTTGATGTCGCCGGCACCCAAAAGGTTGCCCACCACGGCGGGCACGCCGGTGCCAAACAGGTTGCCAAAGGCCAGGTTGATGTACTCGACCGACATAATGATCGAGACACATGCCAGGCCGTGGGCACCTAGGCCCCAACCCATCACGAGGCCCTCAAGGACCACCATGATGATCTGGGCGAGCATGCCCTGGCCGGTGACGATGGTGTACTTACGCACCAGACCGGGAATCGGTTGGGAGGCGAGCTCGCGCTCCTCCTCCACGGCAGCGGTTACTTCTTCTGCCATTGTTCTCCCCTTTCCTTGAGAGAGTAGTGCTGAATGGATGTCAGGCGGCTGACAACTGGCACCAAGCCGCCCAATCAAACGATGGCGCTATGCCTCAAAGACCACCTTGCCGGCGATCATCGTGAGGGCTGCGGTAGCCTCGAGCACCTCGGCCGGCTCGCAATCAAAGAGATTGCGGTCGAGCACGCAGATATCTGCCTGTTTGCCGCACGCGAGCGTGCCGATGCGGTCCTCGGCATGCATGGCGTAGGCGCTGCCATAGGTGTAGGCGCGCAGAGCCTCGGCCATGGTAATGCGCTCCTGGGGGAACCAGCCCTCAGGGTTGGAACCGTCCTCGAGCATGCGGAAGACCGCGCCGTACACCTCCTCCATGGGCTCCAAGCCCACAACGGGGAAGTCACTGCCCAGGTGCACCACGGCTCCGCTGGCAAGCAGGCTATGCAGGGGCCACGAAAGCGCGGCACGCTCGGGACCCACGGCTTCGTCCTTGGCAAGGTCAGCCATATCGAGCAGCATGTGCCACGGCTGCATGCCGGGGCAGACGCCGAGCTCGGCATAACGCGGCATATCCTCGGGTTGAACCGTCTCGTTGTGCTCCATGGAGTGGCGACAATCCCGCTTGCCATGCAAGCGCTCGCCCTCCTCAAAGCAATCGAGCACAAAACGCACCGAGCGATCGCCGATTGCATGGATGCGCGTGTCAACGCCCCATTCCTGCGCCCTCAGGATGGCAGCACGGATGCGCTCCGGCTCCTCCGCGGGCTCACCACAGGTGTCGGGTGCGTTGCTATAGGGTTCAAGCATCCAGGCGGTATGGTCGGAGCACACACCATCAAGGAACTGCTTAAAGCCGTGCCACTCCACCTGCGTACCCGGGAAGGCGTATTTCTCCTTGATCTGCTCGAGCGTCAAGGACTCGTTTTCGAACAGGTCGGTGTACAGGAACACGCGCAGCGGCAAGTCGCCCTTGGCATTAAGACCTGCCAACACCGCATACGGGTTTTCCATGCTCACAAACGTAGGATTGACCATGCCGACCGTAGTGATTCCCAGGGCATTGGCGCGCCGGGCGGTTTTTGCAAACGACGCGTCAACAACCTCGGGCGCTGGGTCGTAGACCTCGTCCATAAAGAAGGCGCCGGCGTTGTTGGAAAACACGCCCGTCAGATTGCCGTCGGCATCCTTAAGGATCTTGCCGCCTGCGGGATCGGGCGTCTGCGAAGTTACTCCCACCTTGTTGATGGCGCAGGTATTGGCACTAAAGGTATGCAAGTCAACCTGCTGCAGAAATACCGGGCGGTCGGAGATGTACTCATCGATCATCGCGGCCGTGGGCATCTCGGGGACATCCCACTGGAACTGGATAATCTGGCAGCCCAGAATCCACTCGTTATCGGGATGGTCGGCCGCAAACGCCACGACACGTTCCATCGCCATCTCAAAACTGGTGCAGTCGATGAGGTTGACGGCAAAATCGGGGTCGGTCATAAACGCGCCCTGGGCAAAATGCGTGTGCGAGTCGATCAGGCCGGGCATGACGAGCTGGTCGCCAAAGTCGCGCACCTCGGTATCGGGACCGATAAACGGTGCCAGGTGAGCATCGTCACCGCAGGCAACGATTTTATCGCCCCGCACGGCAACGCCGCCCTTAAACGGCTCGAGCCCATCGCCGGTAAAGACGGCGTCGCTCTTGATAACTACATCAGCCTTGTCCATGCGAGCCTCCTCAGGCATCTTTGGTTGTAACGCGGACGCACCGCCCGCGTGGGCACTCGGTTGGGAGCGTAGCGCTCCCGCATCGGCGCGTGCCTACAAGCCGTGCTCGGACGTCTGTCCCACGTCCGCGGCTTCGCGCTACACCCATTGATACACAGGGGCAAATCCGTGCCAAGGCCAGGGACCGCAAACGGTCAGTTTAAGCAGGTTTACACGCTTTACCTGCAGGTTTATTGTCTGAGATTATTACCGCTTCATTACGCCCAACGGTGTGGCCGCCCACACAGCAAGACCCGCATGCGAGGAAGAATGAGGCTAGGAACGCCAAAAGGTATCTATAAGGTCATCTCGGTTGGAGACGCCGCTTTTAACGTAGATGCGATGCAAGTGTGCCTTGACCGTGCCAGGGCTGATGACCAACTCGCTGGCGATGTTTTGGGCGTCGTTGCCCTTCAGCACCAGCGTGAGCACCTCCTGCTCGCGCCGTGACAGCTTATGGGCGTCGGCATAAATCACCACACGCGATGCGAGATCGTCCTCAGAGCTTGCGCTCTCGGCTGCCACGTCCTCATCGGCACGCGGATGACGGGCATACACACGCAGGATATGGCTAAACTGGCAAAAAAGCTGAGCCGCGCATACCACGAGCAGCACGTTTTCGGAGATATTGCGCTCGGACAGATACCACAAAAAGAGGCCGATGACGGGGTTTTGGGAGTCGGGGCGGCAGAACAAGATCATGTAGGTGTCCTCGGCGATCACGCAAAACACAAGAACGAAGGCCACCTTCCAAAAGAGCTTTGAGCGGTCGAGGTCGAGTTTCTCAACACGCGTTGCTCTGTACCGGTAATGCCAGGCGGCATAGGCAAGACATCCTACATTACCCAGGTCACGCGTGAGCCAAAAGAGATACTGCTGCACCTCTCCGGCAGCGCCGCTGCGAGGCACCAGCAGCAATTGCAAGATTGAAAACGGCACGATAGCGAGTCCGAGCATGCGCGACGTCGGTCTTTTGCGCAAGCGCGCAAACATCCATAGCACCACGCAGGCATAGATGGCAATACCAAGCACGCAGCGCAGCAAGGGGTGCTGCAGCGGCTCGCTAAAGGTAACGGCGTAGTCGTATTTGAGCCGATTGTACTCGTCAAAAAAGATGACCGACATATCGAGCATATAGAGCAAAAAACCCGCCGCGGCCACGAGGCTGTCGCGACGGCGCGTCATGAGCCAAACCACCAATGCCACGGCACTGGTCACCAGAGCCACACCCATGATAATCGTGGTGTAGATATAGAACGCGAAACTCATGCCCGCCTCCCCTGTCTAGATGCTGTGAGGATGTTGACAGATTCTTTGCCGCAAGATTAGACTCACCGATTAAACGTACTGTATCGTTTAGATAAACAAGCTGTGTCTCACCGATGAAAGGAGATGCCATGACACCGATCGCTCCGCTCAAGATGCTCGTCGCGCCCGCCGCCAAGGCCATCACCCGACTCGGTTCTTCCATGACCTACGACAATGTCCCCTGCGCCGTTGAGGCGCGTTCGGACAGCTGCCCCTACCTGGGCCACGTCCCCTACTTTGCACCCAAGCTCGCATCTGATCCCGAGCAGCGTGAGCAGTAATCCAAGATGCATCTAGCACCGCACAACTCGCGGCGCTACTGTTTTGGTGCAAAGCGACCTGTCCCCCTTGCGCCAACGCCGGGATTGTCGATGCTGCGGCCGCGGCGCGATATGAGGCGCGAAACCTCGCCCAGCAACACGCCGATCACCACACCCATGAGGATCGGCAACTTTGACATCTCGGCGGGCGAGCTGTTAAGCGGCACGATTGTCGCAACAATCGAAAGCACGAGTTCTACCACCGGCACCGCAAGCGCTACCGCAAGCACCTTGCCCTCGAAGGGCGCGCGAAACACGCGCGGGCGGTCGTCGTATTTACGCAGGCGCCAAAACGCCGGGAACATCGGGATATAGCTCATGAGCAGAAAGACGACGTTCATCGAGAAGAAGACCCAAAAGACGTCGGAACCTTCACCCAGCGGAATCTGAAGTAGCAGCACCAAGCTGGCAAAACAACCGTTAATGAGTGCCGAGCCGTTGGGCATGCCGGTCTTCTTGGACACCAGCGCAAAGGGACGCGGCATGTTGCCATGGCGCGCGGCATAGCTCGCCACGTTGTTGACGCCAAAGCTCCAACAGATCATGTTGGCAAACAGCGTTACCAGAAAGGCCACGCCCACGACCATCGTCAGCGGGTGAGCGCGCCCCACCATGGCGGCAACCGCGTCCACAATGCCCGAATCGAGTGAAAGCTGCTCGGTGGGAACCGCGGCTCCAATACCGATGCCACAGATAATGTAGATCGCCGCGATGGCAACGCCACCGGCGATAACCGCCTTGGGGATATCGCGCGATGGGTTCTTCATCGTGCTGGCAAAGGTCGCGACCACCTCAAAGCCCATAAAGTTGAATAGGATGATTGAAAGATACGTCAGTGAGTTAGTGTCTCCCAGATCGGGGACAAATGTCTTAAACGACATATCGTTGGCAAAGCCGTTGTTGCAGGCAAACCAGATGCCGATGATTCCCACCACGGCGGTAATGAGCACCTTGATGACGGCGCCGCCATCCATGACCCAATCGGCCTCGGCCACCGGCTGCATTGCCATGACCGTGACGCCCCACACAAAGGCAAGCTCGATGGCAATTCGGACCCCAAGCGAAAATTCGATGCCCCATACCGCATTGATGACACTGGGGAACATGCAGGCGATACTTGCCACCCACAGTGGAAAGTTGACCCAATAGCACCAGGAGCAGCGTGCACACCAACGGTCTCCCAAGCCCAGGCGAACCCAGTCGTACAGGCCGCCCTCGGAATCGAACGCCGTACCGAGCTCGGCCACCACCAGGCCATAGGGAAGCAAAAACGTAATGATAAGGAAGATCCACCAGAAGAACTGCACGTTACCCATGGCAGATGCCGGAGCAGCCGCCTCGATGGTAAAGACAACGCAGATAACCGAGAGGATGACCTCGAACAGGGAGAACTTTTTACCTGCCATGGCACGCTTCCCCTACAGCAAAAAGGATGGCATCTGTACCGAAGGCGCAGCCCAAGGTAGGGTTGCAGGCCGCGTCACCGGTGCAGGTGCCATCCCAAAGAGAAGAGAGGATGCAATTGTTGGACCAACGCTCGCGGAACAGGCGCGTGTAGATAACGATACGCTGGTACATAGATACTCCGATCAAAACGGCCGCGATTGCGACCGGAATCTTTTGGCAATTGAAGACGCGTCTGACCTGGGATATTCAAGCGAACAATTGGCCTAACCCGCAATAAATCCCAGATCAGACGCGTACTCAATCAAAGAGGCGGGCACTCCGAAGTGGAGGCAACGGAGTGCCCAAAGAAAAACCCAGCCGACCAAGACATCGAATAAACCGACCATCAATGCCCCGAGATGGTCACGGTGCGATTCACCGACTGTCCGATTGATCGGCTGGGTTTCTGAGGTGCGGCAGATTGCCCTGAAAGAGGAGGGCATAGACCTTAAGGGTCATGCCCGACGATTGAAGGGCAAGGTGCCGTGCCTCGGGAAGACAGACAATTACGCGGACGGCTCCTGCTGAGTAATGCAGTGGATGTTGCCGCCACCGAAGACGACCTGCTCGGACTGAACGCCGACGCACTTGTAGACGCCCTCGCCCCAGACCTCGTCGTAGATCTTCTGGAGCGTGTCGACGGCCAGCTGGTCGTTCTCGTCGCCGTACTGCGGGACGATAACGCCGTGGTTGGTCACGAGGTAGTTCATGTAGGAGGCGATCAGCGGCTCGTCGGGGACGCGCGGCTCGGCGTTCTCGTCGGCGTCGATGGTGTCGCAGGAAGCCTGGTCCATGAACAGCGGGTTCACGGGCATGCAGAGCTTGTAGACCTTCATCTTGCGGCCCTTGGCGTCGACGGCGTTGGAGAGGGTCTCGTAGGCAGCGTGGCACTGCTCGTAGAACGGATACTCGGGATCGTCGGTCCAAATGCAGGCCATGACGCCCGGCGCGATGAACGTGGCGACGTCGTCGATGTGGCCGTTGGTCTCCTCGGGGTCGATGCCCTCCTTGACCCAGATGACCTTCTCGACACCCAGGTAATCCTTGAGGTGCTCGTCCATGTAGGCGCGAAGCTCCTCGCTCCAGGGCTCAAACTTCTTGCGGTACTTGGGCCAGATGGACTCGGGATCCTCTTCCTCCTCCAGAACCGCAGAGCAGGTGCGGCCCGGGGAAAGCAGGCACTGGTCGGTCACGACAAGGGTGCCCTCGCCGTCGACGGTGATGGAGCCGCCCTCGAGGATCATGTCGTCGGGACGATAGCGGCGGCAGCCGGAGAGCTCAGCCATCTTGAGGGCGATCTGCTCGTCCTTGTCCCACGGGAAGTACAGGCCGTCGACGAGGCCGCCGTAGGCGTTGAAGTGCCAGTGGTTGGCGCGCTTCTCGCCCTTGCCGTTGATGACGTAGGTGGCGGCAGTGTCGCGGAACCAGGCGTCGTCGGTGGTCATCTCGATGACGGTGACGTTCTCGTCGTTCTCGAAGACGGCCTTGCAGTTGGCGTAGTCGACCTGGTTGGCGCACATATAGACCGGGGTGAACTCGGAGATGGCGCGGGCGATGGCGGCATACTGCTTCTGGGCCGGCTTGGCGCCGTGGGCCCAGGTGTCGGTGCGGTGGGGCCAGCCCATCCACACGCGATCCTGCGGGGCGAACTCGGCGGGCATGAAGAAGCCGTCGGCCTTGGGGGTGGACTCGGACTCGGTGATCGTACGCATAAGATTTCCTCCAAATCGAACGATCGCTTGCTGCGGGCGGGTTACCCGCAGCCTAAAACCAAGAGATGGTAGGCGCCCGTTCCCCGGCAAAGGTCGGGGCGCCCGGTGCCGGTTTTCACGGAATCGCACCGGCAAGCGACGACGTAACCAAGTGCGCGGAGACAAAACGCACGAAGGATACGGAAGAGAGATTGGGGTGGGCGGTGGTTACCGGAGCTATCGCTCACACCCACCCCGGGGGAATGGTTAGCAAACCTGTCGCTTGGACACGCCTCCGAAGAGGCTAGAGTGCCCGGAGTCGGGAGCGACAAGCCCGACGAAGCGCGCGTTGGTACACGAGGAGGGTTGGAGCCCCAGAACCGGGTGCTCTAGTTCTCCTCGGCCTCGGCGGCCTCCTCAGCGAGACGCTGGGCTGCGAGCTCAGGGGTCAGACCCTTGTACTCGGTCTCGCGGCCCTTAGCGCTGACGACGCGGACGACCTCGCCGATGAGCACGAGCACGATGAAGATAACGATCATCGGGACCTTGTCGCCAATTTCAGCAGCGGAGAACGGGATCAGCGTGGCAACGATGGCAAGAACCAGCTCGATGCAGGGGATGGCCAGCATGACCTTCATCATGGCGCCCTTAAACGGGAACGTGAAGATGCGCTCACGGTTGGGGTCGTTCTTACGAAGGTTGAGGAACGCCGGGAACATCGGGATGTAGGTCAACAGCAGGAAGACGACAGAGGTGCCAAAGAGCATCCAGAAGACACCGTTGGAGATGGCGTCGATGGGAACGAGCTGCAGGCACAGCACCAGGGAGGCAACGACAGCGTTGACCAGGTTGGCGCCGTTGGGCATGTCGTCATCCGAGATCATCGAGGCGAAGACCTTGGGCATGTTGCCGTGCTCGGCAGCGTAGCGAGCAACGGAGTTAACGCCGAAGGACCAAGCGGCCATGTTGGCGAACAGGGTGATCAGGAAGGCGATGCAGATGACCTTAAAGATCATGGAGTCGCCCACCATGGTCTGGACTGCGACGATCATGCCGTAGTCGGGATCGATGGAGTCGGCCGGCACGGCGGCGCCGATGCCAAAGCCAGCGAACAGGTAGATCACGGCGATGGACAGGCCACCGACGATGATAGCCTTGGGGATATCGCGAGCGGGATCGGCCATGTCGTCGGTCATGGTGCAGATGACCTCGAAGCCCATGAAGTTAAAGATGATGATCGACAGGTAGCCGAGAGCGTTGGTGTTGGTGAGCTCGGGCAGGAAGGTGGCAGCGGACATGTCGTTCGCAAAACCGTTCTCCATGGCATACCAAATGCCCAAAGCGCCAACGATAACGGCAACGGCGACCTTGATGATGGCGCCACCGTTAAGGACCCACTCGGAGTCGGCCGCCTTGGAGCGGCCCATGAGGTAGACGATCCACACAAAGGCAAGATCGATACCCATCTTGGCGATCAAGTTGAACTCGACGCCAAAGACCATGCCCAAAATGTCGGGGAACATGGTAGCCAGCGAGGCGATCCACAGCGGGTAGTTGACCCAGTAGTAGTACGAGATGCGGGCGCCCCATTTGTCGCCCAGGCCATCGCGTACCCAGTCGTAAATGCCGCCCTCGCCGTCATAGGTGGTACCGAGCTCGGCGACAACCATGCCGTAGGGAAGCAGGAAGGTCAGGATCAGGAAGATCCACCAGAAGAACTGCTGGTTGCCAATGGCAGCAGCAGGAGCGGCGGCCTCGCAAACGAAGACGACGCAGATGATGGTCGAAATGACCGTCAAGAAGGAAAGCTTTTTCTTTCCGTCGCTCATGATGAGCTCCTTCGCTCAGTCTTGGACAGATCCGAGGCCCTAAGGTATTAAGGCAATTGCTTGGGCCTCGGTGAGCGGGCGACAGGAGACGAGCATCCGCCGCCCGCAAACGTGCTTTTAGAAGCCTTGAGGCTTAGAGCTGCTCGAGAGCCTCGAGAGCGGCGTGGAGCTCAGCCTTGGCGGAGTACTCGACACCCTCGTCGTTGAGCGGGGTGCGCTTGCCCAGGGCGGCAAGGAGAGCACGGATGGAGTGCTTGCGGTTCTCGGCCTCGACCCAGCACAGGGAGCGCTCGGGATCGTCCATGACTTCGTCGACGACCTCCTCGTTGCGGGTGGCCGGCAGGCAGTGCATGAACTTGGAGTTGGGGCCGGCAAAGTTCATCATGTCCATGGTGACCTGATACTTGGGATAGAACACGTCCATGTAGTTCTCGCCCGAGACCTCCTCGTCGTACAGGCCATACCACACGTCGGTGTAGATGAAGTCGGCGCCCTTGATGCACTCGATGTCGTCGGAGATGACGACAGAGCCGCCGGAGACCTTGCAGTTCTCCTCGGCGATGGCCATCATCTGCTTGCCGAACTCGGCGCGCTCCTCGACGGTGCCAACGTGCAGGCCGCCGTCGGGAATCTGGTGGCCCTTAGGTCCAAACTGGACAAACTTCATGCCGACCTTGGAGGCGATGAACATGAGGGAGACGCAGACCTGGGTGGCGTCGCCGATGAAGGCCAGGGTGCAGTCCTCGATCTTCTTGCCCTCGGGGAGGTTCTCGAGCATGGTCATGAGGTCGCCCATCTCCTGCGTGGGATGGTTGAACTCGGACATGCCGTTGATGACGGGCACAGCGGAGCCCTCGGCGAGGCCGACGACGTCCTTGTGACGGTCAACGCGAGCCATCATGATGTCGAGCAGCGAGCCCATAACGCGAGCGGTGTCGCCCAGGGACTCGTGACCGCCGAGCTGGATGGTGCCAGGGCCATAGAACTGAGCATGGCCGCCGAGGTCGGTCATAGCGGTCTCGAAGGAAAGACGAGTGCGGGTGGAGACCTGCTGGAAGATCATGCCAAGGCTCTTGTTGCGGAGCAGGTGCGGATAATAACCGTCAACCTTGATGGCCTTCTTCATTGCCAGACCAAGATCCTCGATAGCCAGGATCTGCTCTTTGGTGAAGTCGTTGGTGTCGATGAAATCCTTAGGCAGTGCCATGTCGATTTCCTTTCCGCCGGTCTTGCCGACTATTACTATGAGGCGCTCGAACATCACGCCTCGTGTTGACAAGACCATCATTCACCCGTATGCAATTTTTACCTAGTTTATTCGGGATTAAAGACCGTTCATGGAGTTACACCCCCTCTAAACCAATATAAACCCGCAGGTCAAGAGTTTACAGGGGGTTTACCATCTAGAACCGCGAACGGTATACGGCTATGCTGTATCTCGGCGCCTAATCCGCAATGAAACGAAGGGTTGAGACGTCTATATCCCACAAGGTATACAGAGCTCGGCCATAGAATAAATGAGATGGGACGGTGACAGATGAACACCCTGATGTTCTTCTATACCCTAGCGATACTCGTGATCTGTATTGTGACGGCGGTGCTCTCGCTTGCCGCCTATGCCTCGTCTCGTCGACGCTTCTTTATCTATGGCAGCGGCGTATTTATCTGCTATGCCATCGAGATGACCGAGATTTTCTTTTTTGAATACACGCTGCAAAACCAGAGTTTTCCAGCCAGCGACTATTACTCAATTACCATGCCTGTGTTGCGGACCTTTGTGGCGACCGCTTCGCAGGCTTTTATTTGGCTCATTGCCATGGATTTGCTCGACAAGCATTCAAAAAAGCAGTTTGTCATTCCCGTCGCAACGTTCTTGCTGAGCGAGCTGCTGATTATCGTCGCTGTCCCCTACGGCCCCATTCATCAATGGCTCTACTACACGATGCGTCAGGTATTCCTTGTTTTCGTGGGGCTATATATCTTTTGGACGGCACGCAAGAGCACGCAAGTCGAGCTGAAGGCACGCGTTAACAACCAACGAAAGCACCTGATTATCGGCGCTATTCTGGTCGGTTGCATCGTTGCCGAGGATTTCTACAACATTCTGATTGTCCCCATGAGTCTGGCGCCCTCTTGGCTGCAACTATATCTGTCCGAGCGCAACTTTAGCGAAAACGTCTTTGCCTGCTACTTTGCGATTCTGCTGATCATCTACTCCTACCACGTGCTTTCAATCCGCATGCAGGAGGCGCCCGAGGAAAAGAACGTCAGCGATCTTGATCGACACATCGAAGAGCAGATGCCCTTCTATCGCAACGCCTACAAGCTCTCCAACCGTGAGACCGAAGTTATGCGTCTGGTCGTACTGGGCAAATCGAACCAAGAGATCGCTGACGAGCTATTCCTTGCCGTGGGCACCGTCAAGACCCACATCCACAACATCCTGGTCAAAACCGAACAGCAAAACCGCACGACGCTCATCCTCCACTTTTGGAAGCGATAACCTGCCAAAAAGGGACAGGTTTATTTTGGCAGGTTTTATCTGGGCAAACGCCAAAAACCGCCGCGAGGGAGCTACTTTCCCTCGCGGCGGTTTTCTAGCAGTAAAACCAAGTGAGTAGGCTTTTGGCGGGATGCCGAGCACACCTCAAAACGCCACAGCCCTGACCTGCGATTTTATTGAGCACTTGCCGCGATGTACTCGGCAAGTTCAAAAAAGTCTACTCACTTGCATCCGAGACACACCAGATAGGCAAAAACCGCCGCGAAAGGCGCCCGGCTCCCTTCGCGGCGGTTATTTGCTCTGGTTTTGCGACCGTTTTGCCCGCTTGTTATTCGCTATAGCGGGTGGCGATGGCAGCTTGCACCATGCCGGCGCTCATGAGGTAGGTCACCAGGAAGTAGCCACCGTATGCTGCCAGGAAGATTGCACAGGTGAGGCCCACGGTGCCGCCGATGCTCATATTTCCGAAAATGCTCACCAGCTCGATGATCACCTTAAGTGCCACAAAGGAGTGCGCCAGGCCCACTGCCAGCGGGAACAGGAAGAATGCCGCTTGCTGCGCCATCACCGAATGGCGGATCTGGCGGTCGTCGCAGCCGATCTGTGCCAGCACACGATAGCTGCGGCTGCCGTCGGCCACGTTGGAGAGTTGCTGGATCGACAGAATCGCCGCGCATGCAACGACCAATACAAAGCCGATGTAAATGGCTAGGTAACTAATAAGACCGTTCATTTGCGCTGCTTGCGTGTACATCTTGGAGCGTGTGATAAAGATTCCCCACGACCCCGGCTCTTTGCCGTCAACGAGCAGATTGTCGAGCAGAGTGTATTTAATGCTCTCGTCTGCCTCGGTCGTATCCATCCCCTGTTTGTAGTTAACGAGCAGGCTACTGGAATACGGCTGCAGATTAAGCTGGGACAACAGCTCGTCGGCAACGACGACGGTACCCGGATTACTGCCCATCGCCGAGTTGGCGATGGCCGCCGTATCTTCGTCCGACTTATCGGTTGCGGGCTTGAGCGTATGCCCGCCCAAGGTAAGGGCATGGCCGCCAGCCATATACTTGGTGTACAGGTCGACCAGCTCGCCGCCCATATCACACGTGAGCAGATACTGGTCGTGACCGATGTGCACCGGCTCCTCGCCCATCATCTGACGCAGTTTGTTGTACTGGCTCGCCGGCGTCACAAACAGACCCATCGTATCGGCATTGCTACCCCCGAACGCCTTGGGAAGCTTTTCGCCCATGGTCTTGCACATCTCACCTGGGGTCACCGAAGGATCCGAACCGCCAAACGGGTAACTCAGATACGAATCGATCTGCACATGCTCACCGGCAACATCGGCGATATCGACCTTCTTGCCGGTCTCGTCGTTGTTGCCCGACGACTTGCCCTTACCGTGCCATGCGGGGTACAAATCGACCGTTGTATCGGCCAGCACCATGCGATCGGCCTCAGACGGATTGACATACCCTTTGTAGTAGTCGAGCGTATCGGGCGTGTAATAGACATACGTCTGAGACACATCAACAGGGTTATAGCGCTCCAGGTTTTCGTTCATCCCGTTGGCAATCGACATACCGCACGTCACCGAGGTGATGGCCAAAAACAGGAGCATCGCGATGACGCCCATCGAAAAGCACACCGTGTTGACCTTGGCCGCAAGCTGGCGCACGGTAAACATGTTGAGGCCGCGCCAATACACGCCGCGCAGGCTCTGCAGCAGCTTGATGAGCATGCCCGAGAGTCCCCAGAACAGGGCAAAGGTGCCCACGGTAACCATAGCGGTCGTAATACCAAACTGGTTCATGGCCTCTTGCAGCTTGCTGTCCGTCGCGGTTAGCGGGAACCCATCGCGTAGCAGACGGTAATAGGCCACGCCCACAAGCACCACTCCCACGGCAAAGATGGCAATCGCGATCCAGGGGTTGCGTGTCTTGATGCTCTCGTTGCGACGCTCGGCACCCATAAGCTCGATGAGTTTGGTACGACGCACGGCGCGGAGGTTCAGCAGTAGCGTGAGCACAAACATTACGAGCATGCAGGCAAGGGTCAGATTGAACGCATGCACTGAGAAAAAGAAGTGGAAATTGGCGATCTGTGTCTTAAAGAGCGAGGCCGTAAAGAACGTCATGAGCTGGGAGAGTCCCACACCCAGCACAATGCCGGCGACAAAGGCCACGACCGAGACGATCACGGTCTCGAGCGCCATGATCGTGGCGACGCGCCCGCGCCCCATGCCGAGCACCTGGTACAGGCCAAACTCCTTCTTGCGGCGTTTCATGATGAAGTTATTGGCGTACACCATCAAAAAGGCCATGACACCGGCCAAAAAGTACGTCAGGTCGCCGAGCATGCTGCCCATAACCTGCGCCAAGCCCTCTTCATCGATTCCGGCGATGTCGACCTGCATCGAGATGGTGTTAAAGGCATAGAAGACCGTGGCGCCCAAGGTGAGCGTCAAAAGGTAGACGAGGTAGTCGCGGCCGGCGCGGCGGACGTTGCCCCAAGCGAGTTTACAGAGCATCGGAGCCCTCACCGCCCATCATGGCAACGACCTCCATAATGCGGTCGAAGAACTCTCGGCGGTCGGTGTCGCCACGGCGCAGCTCGGTGAAGATCTTGCCGTCGCGGATAAACAACACGCGGCTCGTGTAGCTGGCAGCAAAGCTGTCATGCGTGACCATGAGCACGGTGGCGCGCAGGCGGCGATTGAGGGCCTCCAGGCTCTCGAGCAGCAGGCGGGCGCTCTTGGAATCGAGGGCGCCGGTGGGCTCGTCGGCCATGATCATGGTGGGATCGGTTACGAGCGCGCGAGCCGCGGCAACGCGCTGCTGCTGACCGCCGGACATCTGGTAGGGATACTTGTCGAGCACCTGACTGATGGAGAGGCGCGCTGCCACATCCTGCACGCGGGTTGAGATCTCTGCCGAGTTTGTGCGGGCGATGGTGAGCGGCAGGGCGATGTTCTCGCGTGCCGTGAGCGTATCGAGCAGGTTGGAGTCCTGGAAGATAAAGCCGAGCTCCTCGCGGCGGAACTGCGAAAGCTTAGCCTGCTTCATGCGCGTCACGTCCTGACCGTTGATGCGGATCGTGCCGCTCGTAGCGCTATCGATAGTCGACACGCAGTTGAGCAACGTCGACTTGCCCGAGCCCGAAGCGCCCATGATGCCCACGAATTCGCCGCGGTTGACGGTAAAGCTGACGTCGTTGAGCGCGCGGGTCACGTTGCCCAGCGCTCCATATACCTTTTCGAGATGTGCGACCTCCAGTACCGGGGTCGCCATGTGCGTGGTTTGCATACCGAGTCCTTTCTTGCGATTAGTCTACGGCATCTATAGTCGCAAGAAGACGAGTCGGCTACCATCGATATGGCTTACGCTTGCCTTACCGTTGTGTAAGGTACGGGTAGCTACCCTGCCGCGTGTTGATGTTGAGAGAGGACTCCTGTTGAAGACTGTTCATGTTGCCGCTGGGATCATTCGCAAGGAAGGATCTGACGAGCTGCTTGCCGTGCAGCGCGGCTACGGCGACATGCAGGGACTTTGGGAATTTCCCGGCGGCAAGCTCATGCGCGGCGAGACACCCGAGGACGCCGTGCGACGCGAACTTATGGAAGAGCTGCAGGTAAAAGTCACCAACCTGCGCGATTTCTATACTGTTGAGTATGACTACCCCGATTTTCATCTCTCCATGGAGTGCTACTACTGCTCGCTCGCCGATGAATCCGATGAGCCCCAGAAGCACGACCGCCAGCTCGATATCCGCTGGATTCCACGCACCTCACTTGCCACGGTGGAATGGATGCCCGCTGACAAGGGGCTCATTGATGCCCTGATTGAGCTGAAGGAAGACCGGCTTGAGGCGAGCACGGCCAATGACGTCGAGTCAGCGGCCGACGAGCCCGCCACCAAACCCAAGCGCAAAACCAAACGCCGCTCCAAAAAGCGCACCAAACCCGGCCTGCTCGATGGCATCGACACCTCGGACCTCTCCGCTGACGAGCGCGAGCTGGTGCGCCGTCGCGCCGCCATCAAAAAGTCCATGAAGGGCAACAAGCGCGCCAATACCAAACCCGAGCTGCTCGTTCGCCAGCGCCTGCGCGCCGCCGGCCTCACCGGCTATCGCCTGGAATGGAAAGTCCCCGGCAAGCCCGACATCGCTTTCCCCGGGCGCAAGATCGCCATCTTCGTCAACGGCTGCTTTTGGCACCGTTGCCCCAAATGCAATCCCAGCCAGCCCAAACGCAATGTCGAGTTTTGGGAAGCAAAGTTCCGCCGCAACGTCGAACGCGACCGCGCCGCCGTGGCAGCACTCACCGAGATGGGTTGGACGCCCATAACCATCTGGGAATGCGAACTCAAAAAGGACCGCATCGACGCGACCATGGAAAAGGTCATCGATACGGTGCGAGCCGCGACCCCGCAGCGCTAAAACAAGTCATTCACAGGCCCCGCACACCCACGCCACATCCGCGCCACAAACCTTAGAAAGCCCTTAAGCTCAAAACCTTTCAAGAGTGTTACTCAGTACCTTTGACCTGCGGTTTCATCGTAATTGCAAACCTCATTAAGCCTTTCTTTAGCGCTTCTTTGTAACGGCCGCGGCATAATACTGCCAACGCACGGGACCTAGCAGCACACCCCGTGCGCAACCTTTTGGTGGACATCGAGGAGGCCGCATAAGCATGCATTCTTCCAATGACGCAGCACAGCAGCCATCCCTAAAACATGCAAACCTTTTCTCCTTCCCCCCGACACAGAGAAACGGCCTCCTCGACTCCCCCACCACAAAAGCCAAACGCTCAACCAATCAGAGCCTCAACTTGCGAGCATCCTTCGAAAAGCTCCAGGCATCCCTAGACAAGGCGTTCCCCGAACAGGCAAGAGCAATCTAGCCCATCGCGCTTTATACTGATGCCATGCGAAACATGGATCACATAGAATTGCACCGCGGAGGACGCGAGGAAGCGTTTCCCGAGACCGCCGAAGACTGGCCCTATATTGCCGAACGCGCAGAATTCGCTCGCTATCCGGGCAATTCCGTCCCCTGGCACTGGCATTCCGAAGTTGAGCTTTTCTACATGGAGCAGGGAGCGATTGACTATCGAACGCGCGCGGCTCATGAGCACGTACGCTTTGAGGAAGGGTCCGCCGGCTTTATCAACGGCGGCGTTTTGCACAGCACGCTGCAATCACCCAATTCGGCGCCAGCCATTCAAATGCTGCATATCTTTCAGCCGTCGATGCTCGGCGATCCCGCGGGACGTCTCCAAAAGCGCTACATCAACCCATTGCTTCAATGTCGAGGCGTCGATGTGCTCAAATGGTCGCCCACCAACCCCGACGATATGCCCTTTATCGATTTGCTAAAGAGCTCCTTTAACCACGACCTTCAACGGCCGCAGAACGAGATGGCGCTTCGGAATAGCTTGTCAGAGCTCTGGATTCAGATTTACGCCAAGGCCGAACCGCTCTTTTCCTCCGACAACGCCTCTTGGATGACCAACCGCGACGTACAGTTCAAGGCAATCCTGGACTATATCCGCGCAAACTATGCAGCCACTATAGATGTGCCCCAGATGGCATCTGCAGCCGGCGTAAGCGAAAGAGAGTGTTACCGCATTATCGAAGCTTGCGCAGGAACGACCCCGGCGGCATATCTGCGCGCATACCGCGTAAACCGTGCTTGCGAACTTTTGGCACACACCACGCGAACGGTCCAGACAGTCGCGCGCCAATGCGGCTTTGCGACAGCAAGCCATCTTGGCCAGGTATTTAAAGAACAAATGGGATGCACTCCTTCGAGCTATCGAGCAGCGAGGCAGAATCTCGATAGTACCAGGCAGAAATCCCGCTAGCCCTTCTTCTGTCACTGCATCAAACTTGCAGGCAAACAATGGATAGGAGCTACTATATGAAGTACTTTGACTATATCGTGTTTGACGTTGATGGGACATTGGCAGATACAGAAGAAAGCGTGCTGTCATCGCTTGACCAGATTGTCCAAGAAGAAACCGGCAAAACGCTCCCCCGACACGAGCTTGAATTTGCCCTCGGCATACCCGGCAAGGATGCCCTTGAGAAACTTGGGATCTACTCGCAGGCAACGTTGGATCGCTGGTGCCAAGTTGCCGCCAGCTTTAAAAGCACCATCAGCGTGTTTCCAGGTTTGCTTGAAGTCATCGCAACACTCGCCGATAGCGGCTGCAAACTTGGCATCGTCTCCTCACGTGCGCGCGACGAATACGCAGAAGAAATTGCACCCCTTGGTTTCGATAAGTATTTTGAGCACATCATCCTTGTCGAAGACACAACCGAACATAAACCCGCACCCGCTCCCATGCTCGAATATCTCCGGCGTACGGGCGCGAATCCTGGCAACGTCGTCTACGTTGGCGACACCGTCTACGACGAACAATGCGCAACTTCGGCAGGGGTCAGTTTTGCCAGAGCGGCATGGGGATCACACCAAGACATCCCAAACGCCACCTACAACCTCAAAACCCCCAACGACCTGCTAACCCTAACAACCAAGTAACCCCCGCGCCCCACCCTTTCCGCCCCAACGCCACAAGGGCGATCGAGCAGGACGGCTTGGGCGGGTCCCGTACTTAGTTTCCAAAATTATTCCGCAGCGCGAAGGCTTCTTATTATTTTCAGACCTAACGCCACAAGGGCGACGACCTCGAGCAGGTCAACTTGGGAGGGACGAGGGCTTAGTTCCCCAATCTTTCCGCAGGGGGCAAAAAGCCTCGCCGCACGAAGTGCGCAGCGAGGCTTTTTGCATGCCCGAGGACGATTGGGGAACTAAGCCCTCGTCCCTCCCCGGGATATGTAGCGAGTCGGAGTACCCTTGCTGTTACTCTGCTTTGCCCACAGAGTTGAGGTTGGTCATGCGGATCTTAACCAGCTCGGTGATCTCACGCATACCCTCCTTGGCCGGCTTCTTGGGATCGAAGCAGGCAGGGTTCTCGGCCATGTAGGCCATGAAGCCCTTGGTGTAGGCCTGACGCAGCTCGGTGGCGTAGTTAACCTTGCAGATGCCGTTCTTCACAGCCTCGGCAACCTGCTCATCGGGCACACCGGAGGTGCCGTGCAGAACCAGCGGCACGTCGACGGCGTCGCGGATGGCCTTGACCACGGACTGCTCGATGTGCGGATCGCTCGTGTACACACCGTGGCTGGTGCCAACGCCAATTGCGAGGGAGGTGCAGCCGGTACGCTCGACGAACTCCTTGGCCTCGGCAGGATCGGTGTAGGGGCTCTCGCCCTCAACCGCGGGACCGTCGTCCTCCTTGCCGCCAACCTTACCGAGCTCGGCCTCGACGGGCACGCCCATGGCGCGGCCAGCATCGGCGACGGACTTGGTCAGGGCGATGTTGTCCTCGAAGGACTCGTGCGAGCCGTCGATCATGACAGAGGTGTAGCCGGTGCGGAAAGCCTGCATGCAGCGGTCATAGCCGTCGCCGTGATCGAGGTGCAGGGCAACGGGCACGGAAGCGCGCTCGGCGGCAGCCTTGACCATGCCGTAGAAGTAGTCCAGACCAGCGGTCTTGATGGTGCCCGGGGTGGTCTGCATGATGACGGGGGACTTGGTCTCCTCGGCAGCGGCCAGAACGGCCATAACAAACTCGAGGTTCTCGACGTTGAACGCGCCAACAGCGTAGTGGCCGGCCTGAGCGTCCTTGAGCATCTTTTCGGTGGTAACAAGTGCCATGAGCGTTTGCTCCTCTCCCTCGCCCGCATCTGGACATCGGGCGTAGTTGTTCACAAGGCGTTTTACCTTGCGTTTTGCTGCGCTCATTGTATGAAAATCGATGGTGTCGCACGCATGAGATATCACCGGCACACAGGTCAAGACACTCGTTTTTGAAAAGCAAACGGAAGAGATTCGCACCGGATTCCTCTATACGACATTGAAGTTTTCAAGCGAATCATCTTTCTTTTATAGAAAAGATAAGTAATCGAAAGGCGTTTTCTTACTAAAAAAGAAAATGAACGAAAATGGATTCAACACAATTCCTGCAAATTTATGTTGAGAACGGAGCAGCTATGGCCCATGTAACAACCCGAGCCTTCGCCGATGAGCGTCGTGCCGCCATCATGGAGATGCTTGAGCATAACGCCTCGGTACAGGTAGCAGAAATCGCCCAGACCTTTGGCGTGTCCTCCGTCACCGCCCGCGCCGACCTGGACGCGCTCGCCGAAGCAGGCAAGCTGCGCCGCACACATGGTGGTGCCGTATCGCTCCATAAACGCCTGACCGTCTCCACGCAGGATCGCCGCATCAATGTCAATGTCGCCGCCAAGCAGGCCATCGCGCAAAACGCCATCGAACTCGTCAATGACGGCGACACGCTGCTCGTCGACTCGGGCACCACGGCGCTCGAGTTCGTCCGGCTCCTCGATCAGCGCAACGGCATCACCGTTATCACGGCCGACATTACCATCGCCGATTATATTGACGAGAGCATGCCCTCGGTCGATGTCGTCATGCTGGGCGGGGCACTGCGCAAAGGTCATCGCTATCTGTACGGCCCACTTACCATGCAGGCGCTCCAAATGGTCCACGCCGACCTTGCCGTCATGTGCCCCGGAGCTTTTGTTCCCAGCTGCGGCTTTACGACCGACTTTCCGCAGATGGCCGAGACCAAAGCGGCTATGGTCGGCACCGCCCGTCAAAGCGTCGCCCTCATGGACGCCAGCAAGGTTAACGGACGCGGCATGTACCGCTTTGCCGAGCTGACCGATGTCGACACCATCGTGATGGACCGTGATCCCGATGGCGCCGTCGCCACCTCAATCGCCGAGACCGCCGACGACGCCCGCCCAAATCTCGTCATCGCCGGCGCTTAAACAAAAACCACCACAAAGGTGCTTGTCCCCTTTGTGGTGGTTGTGATGGTTGAGCGTCAAAAGTGAACGTGTCGCTACTTGGAAAGCTCGTCGGCGAGGGCCTCGATCTGAGCGCGCGAGGCGTCGTTGAGCGAACCCAGGACGGTCACCTTGTTCTGCGCCAGGGTGATGTCCTTCATGCCCTCGAGCTCCTTGGTCATAACCTTGGCAGCTGCAGGCGCCCAGGAACCGGCCTCGACAAGCGCCACGGTACGGTTCTGGTAGGCGTGCCCGGCAAGCGTATGGATAAAGGTGCTCATGAACGGGAAGATCTCGCCCTGATAGGTGATGGAAGCGAGCACCAGGCGGTCATAGCGGAACGCATCCTCAACGGCCTCGGCCATGTCGTCGCGAGCCAGGTCAAAGACGGAAACCTTCTGGCCGCGGGCCTCGAGCGCAGATGCGAGCTCCTCGACGGCAGCCTTCAGATGGCCATACACGCTCGCATAGGCAATCGTGATGCCCTCGTCCTCGGGCTGATAGCTCGACCAGGTGTTATAGGTGTCGAGGTAGTAGCCCAGATTCTCGGTAAGAACAGGACCATGGAGCGGGCAGATGATCTGGATATCCAGATCGGCAGCCTTCTTAAGCACGGCCTGCACAAACTTGCCGAACTTTCCCACGATGCCAAAGTAGTAGCGGCGAGCTTCGCAAGCCCAGCCTTCCGGGTCCTCGATGTCGTTAGCACCAAACTTGCCAAAGCCGTCGGCACTAAAGAGCACCTTGTCGGTGGACTCGTAGGAGAAGATCACCTCGGGCCAGTGCACGTTGGGGGCGCCGACAAACGTTAGGCTGTGACCGCCCAGATCGAGCACGTCGCCCTCTTTGACGACCATCTTGCGCTCGGGGTAGTCGGTGCCAAAGTAGTTGACCATCATGCGGAAAGCGCCCATGCTGGCCACAATCTGTGCCTGGGGATAGCGCTCCATAAAGGCGGCGATACCGGCGGAGTGATCGGGCTCCATGTGATGAACAACCAGGTAGTCGGGCGTACGGCCATCAAGCACGGCCTCGAGGTTGCCGAGCCACTCGTCGACAAAGCCGGCGTCGACCGAATCGGCGACAGCGATCTTGTCGCCCAAGATAACGTAGCTGTTATATGCCATACCGTTCTCGGACACGTCGTACTGGCCCTCGAACAGGTCAATGTCGTGATCGTCGACGCCAATGTAGCGGATATCCTTGGTGATCTCCATCAGGCAAAGCCTCCTAGATAGACAAAAGAGCCCGTCTATCATAGCACTCGGCTACATCCCAACAGCTATCTACCGACATCCTTACTGATTGTTATTGATGTTCAACATATCACCGTTGACCTGCGAAAACTATGCGCGCGGTGCCGCCGTACTATGTCGAACGATGAGCTGACCGGGAATACGAATGGCAACGTTTTTGCCCGTTGCCCCCGCCTTGGGAACCGCGTGCTCGAACACCTCGCGTCCACGCTGATGCAAATCGAATCGCACGGTCGTGAGCTCGTTGTGTGCCACAAAATCATCGAGCGAATCGTCGACACCCACCACGCTCACGTCCTCGGGCACGCGCAGACCGCTATCGCGCAGCGCGGCAATCGCGCCATTTGCCATCTGGTCGTTTGCCGCGTAAATCGCCGTCATGGTGCGATCATGCTCGGCCAGGTACCTGCCGGCCTCGTAACCGCTGTTGGCAGACCAGTCGCCCTCGAGCGGCTCTACCGGCTCGATGTGTTTACGCTCGAGCGCATCCTGCCAACCGGCGCGACGAAATTGCTCGTCGACCGAGAACGACGGGCCGCCAATATAGCGAATTTGCTCGTGCCCCAGCTCAAACAGGTGATCCACAAGCAATAGCGAGCAGCCGTAATGGTCGGAATCGACCGTGGTCACCCGCGGATGCGCATACATGGTAACGATGACCGTGCCAATGCCCGGCAGTGGATCAAACGTCTCAAAATCGGGCGCCATGCGACTCATGCCGATGATGATGCCGTCCACGGGCAGCGCGGCCATACGACGCGTGGCCTCGGCAAGCGAAAACTCCTCGGTCTTGGACATCTCGACCAGCGTGATGGCGCAATTATGCTCGCGAGCAGCGCTGGCGATGCCGTCGATCATTGAGAGGTTGCCAAACTTGGTGACATCGTTGATGCATAGGCCGACCGAATGGTAACGGCCGTCGCGCAGCGAGCGACCGGCATAACTCGGACGAAAGCCGAGCTCTTGCATAGCGGCCTGCACGCGCTGGCGCGTCTGCTCGTTAACGTTGGGCAAGCCGTTGGCGACGCGCGAAACCGTCTGCTGCGAAACGCCGGCAGCGCGGGCGACGTCGGCCATGGAGACCGGACGCGTACCTGCATCGTTGGACGGGCGCCTTGCCACAGGATCACCTTCACCCTTGCGAGATCTGAATAGCGTGCATGCCGGCCCGGGCAGAAATACATCCCGCGCCGAGGCCTGCTATCGTCGGACGCATGTTAACGTACTCTACTTTTTCTATCTGCATCTCTTCTGCTTTATAAGTCCATACAGCAGTACCGTTCACGGCTGTTTTTCTACCGATTACCAGATTCTCAAAAAGTGACAAACGTTGTGTTATGAGTACGTTAACATAGCCCACAACGTGCGGCATCGTGAACACTTGGTTCATTCCGCTTCAAGTTGTTAACGTACTCATAACGACGCAAAACTCCCCGTGCGCGCCAAGGAAAGGACTCCCATGACCACCCCCGACGAAAAGACATTCGCCACGCTCACCAAGCTATTTGAGGAGGAGTTTGGCCCCATCGGCGACCGCCAGGTGCTCTACGTGCACGCGCCCGGCCGTTCCGAGATCAGCGGCAACCACACCGACCACGAGGGCGGCCACGTCATCGCCGGCTCGCTCGATGTCGCCGTTGACGGTATCGCCGTGGCAACCGACTCCAACAAGGTCCGCGTTGCCGACGAGGGCTACCCCACGTTTGAAATCGCACTCGACACGTTAGATGTTCAGGAGTCCGAGAAGGGCACGTCCGCAAGCCTCGTGCGCGGTATGGCCCACGAAATCGCAGCGCTTGGTGTTGAGCCCAAAGGCTTCGACTTCGCCTTCACCTGCTCCGTCCCCTCGGGCGGCGGCCTTTCCAGCTCTGCCGCCGTCGAGGCCGCGTACGGTCGCGCCATGGAAACCCTCTGGGGCGCACCCGCCATCGAGCCCGTCGCGCTCGCGCAGATGAGCCAGCGCACCGAGAACAACTATTACGGCAAGCCCTGCGGTCTGATGGACCAGGCCGCCGTGTGCCTGGGCGGCCTTGCCTATATGGACTTTGAGGACCAGGCTCAGCCTAAAACCCAGAAGCTCGAGCTCAACTTTGAGGATCACGGCTATGCGCTCGTGCTCGTTAAGGTCGGTGCCGACCACGTGGCCGCCACCGACGACTACGCCGCCGTTCCGCGCGAGATGCAGGACGTTGCCGCCGAGTTTGGCAAGGCACGCCTGTGCGAGGTCGACGTTGCCGATTTTGACGCCAAGCTCCCCGAGCTGCGCGCCAAGCTGGGCGACCGCGCCTGCCTGCGCGCCGTTCACTACTGGTACGAGAACGGCCTGGTCGACAAGCGCTGGGCTGCTCTGAACGCCGGCGACATCGATCAGTTCCTGGTCCTGACGCGCGAGTCCGGCGCCAGCTCTGCCATGTACCTACAGAATGTCGTTGCCAAGCTGGGCTCCGAGCAGCCCTCGATGTATGCCCTGGCACTGGCCGAGCACGTGCTCGACGGCCGTGGCGCCGTCCGTATCCACGGTGGCGGCTTTGGTGGCACCATCCAGGCCTTCGTGCCGCTCGACCTGGTCGACACCTTTATCACCAAGATGAACGGCTGGCTGGGCGAGGGCTCTGCCCGCCACTACGCTATCTCTGACAAGGGGGCTTACGCGGCATGGCTGTAATGACTGACGTGCGCGAGGCCGCGCAGAACCTGATCGAGTACGCTATCCACCGATCGATGATCGGCCAGGACGATCGCATCTGGGCATACAACACCATTTTGGAGTGCATCGGCGCCACGGGCCCCGCACTCGACATGGCCTGGGCGCTCCAGGTCGAGAAACTCTCGCTCTTGCACCCCGATACACTCCCCGACTTCGACCTAGAGGGCACGCTTGCTGTGCTTTCCGAGGCCGCCGTTGCCAACGGCGCTGCCGAGGACACGGCGTCGGGCCGCGACCGCATCGCCATGCGCATCATGGGCGCGCTCATGCCGAGGCCTTCGGTTGTAAACGAGGAGTTCATCGGCCGCATGGGCGTCAACGAGCCCCGCGCCGCGACCGACTGGTTCTACGGTCTGTGCTGCGACGCCGGCTACGTGCGCCGCGCTGCCATCGCGCGCAATATCAAATGGAGCACCCCCACCAACTGGGGCGACCTGGAGATCACCATCAACCTGTCCAAGCCTGAGAAGGACCCGCGCGATATTGCCGCGGCCGGTGCCGCCAAAAACACGAGCGAGAAGTATCCCGCCTGTCAGCTGTGCATCGAGAACGAGGGCTACCCTGGACGCTCCGCCGCAGCCGACGGCGGCGCCCATCCCGCCCGCCAGAATCTGCGCGTTATCCCCATTAAGCTCGACGGCGAGCGCTGGGGCTTCCAATACAGCCCGTACGCGTACTTTAACGAGCACTGCATTGCCATGAGCTCCGAGCATCGCCCTATGCACGTTGACCGCAAGGGCCTGACGTGCCTGCTCGATTTTGTGGACCTGTTCCCGCACTACTTTATAGGCTCCAATGCCGACCTGCCCATCGTGGGCGGTTCGATTCTGTCGCACGACCACTTCCAGGGCGGCGCGCACGAGTTCCCCATGATGCATGCCACCGAGGTCTCGCAGTTTAGCGTGCCCGGCTTTGACCAGGTCAGCGGCACTGTGCTGCAGTGGCCGCTCTCGGTGCTGCGTCTGCGCTCGCACGACCGAGCCCAGCTGCTCGATGCTGCCGAAAAGATTATCCTCGCCTGGCGTGAGTGGACCGATGAGTCCGTGGGCGTCATCGCACACACGGCCGACGGCGTGGCGCACAACACCGTGACGCCCGTCATCCGCCGCGTCGACTCCCGCGGCAATGCCGGCGGCGAAATCTACGAGGCCTACCTGGCGCTTCGCTGCAACATCACGACTGACGAGCATCCGCTGGGCGTATTCCACCCGCATGCCGAGTACCACCACATTAAAAAGGAGAACATCGGCCTGATCGAGGTCATGGGCCTGGCCATTTTGCCGCCACGCCTGGTTCCCGAGCTCGGCGCCGTCCGCGAGCACCTGCTGGCCGCCAAGGTCGACGCAAGCTACGACCTTGGCGCCGCACTCGAGGGCGACGACCTTTGCCGCAGCCACGCCGCATGGGCCGAGGATGTCTTTGCACGCCGCGCCGATGAACTTACGACCGACAACGCCATCGATATCCTGCACGAGGAGGTCGGCGTGGTGTTTGGCCACGTGCTCGACAACGCCGGCGTCTTTAAGTGGGACGAAGCCGGCCGCGCCGCCCAGCAGCGCTTTATCGACTCGCTGTAGCACGCGAGCTCGAACGCACGCACTTAACAAATAGCGCCTACACGACCGCGGCGCCCGCCGGCAACATCGCCGGCGGGCGCCGTTTTCTGATGCAAGGGTAACTAATTTACATCAAAGCAAGGAGTGTCCCAAACTGCCGGCAGAAAAGGAACGTCCCCAGGTGCCGACCTAAACCAACACATTATTCGATGGAAAAACGTGGTTGCCTCCCACATTATTCGATGGAAAAACGTGGTTCATTCCCACATTTTTCGATGGAAAGACCAACACGGTCTTATACTAACCATGATCGTTAGGAGGCAGTATGCAGCGACAGCTAATGGACGAACTCATCGCTTGGAAATCTAGGGCAAACCGCAAGCCCCTCCTGCTTAGGGGGGCCCGCCAGACGGGAAAAACCTGGCTTCTCAACGAATTCGCAGGCCAGCAGTATCAAAACGTCATCCGTTTTGACTTTATGCTCGAACCGGGCGCACGCTCGCTGTTCGACGGAAGCCTTGACCCCAAACGCATCATCTCCCAGATAGAGCTCCTGCGCGGCCAGACCATAACGCCGACAGACACACTCATCATCTTCGACGAAATCCAAGAGGCACCGCGTGGCATCACCTCGCTCAAATACTTCAACGAGCTGGCGCCGGAATACCATATCGTGGCAGCCGGCTCCTATATGGGGCTCGCGCTCCGACGCGAAAACGAGTCGTTCCCCGTCGGCAAGATTGACCAGCTTACCATGCGCCCCATGGGGTTTGTCGAGTTCGTTCGTGCCGTCGATGGCGATCCGCTCGCAGATGCCATCCTTGCCGCAGACATGGACCTGCTGGCAAACGTTTCCGAAAAGCTCGAGCGCCTGCTCAAGGAATACCTCGTTGTCGGTGGCATGCCAGAAGTTGTCTCCGCTTTCGCCGCCTCCCACGATTTCATCGAGGCCCGCAGGCTTCAGCAGCAAATCATCGAAGCTTACGAATCCGATTTTGGCAAGCATGCGCCAGCCCGCATCGTCGAGCGCATGAGGCTGGTTTGGAAATCCCTTCCCAGCCAGCTCGCAAAGGAAAACAAGAAGTTCGTCTATGGTGCGCTCCGTCCCGGGGCGCGCGCACGCGATTTTGAGGAAAGCCTCCAGTGGCTCATGGACTATGGAATCGTTCATAAGGTACCACGTGTTTCCGCCCTAAGAGCACCGCTCACAAGCTACGAGGATCTCTCGGGCTTCAAGCTGTTCTGCATCGACACCGGCATCCTCGGAGCACTCTCCGGCCTCTCGCCAGCCATTGTTCTGAACGGGCCCGCTGTTTTTACGGAGTTCAAAGGCTCGCTGACCGAGCAATACGTCGCACAGGAGCTTTTGCTCCAAGGCAAAACTCCCGCGTATTGGTCATCCTCCTCCGGCAATGCAGAGACTGACTTTGCCATCGACCATGCGGGGACCGTGCTTCCGCTCGAGGTAAAGGCGGCAGAGAATCTCAAAGCAAAGAGCCTGAGGATTGCCTGCGAGAAGTTCAAGCTCGAGCGCTGCGTGAGAACATCGTTAGCGGCATATAGAGACGAAGGCACGCTCGTCAATATTCCGCTCTGGGAGATTGGGCAAATCGACAAGCTGGCATAGGCGCTGTGGAGGGGGTGCCCCGTAAGGAGTGTCCCAAACTGCCGGCAAAAAAGGAACGTCTCTATCTGCCGCATTCCCGAAGCAAGGCAACGCCGATGTTTTGGCAACGGCAGCGAGCGGGCCGCATTTGAGACAAGGTGACGTGAAATCAAAACCACCCCTAAAAGGGGTGGTTTGCTCTTAGGGTATAACCCTTGGATTTCCGGCACGCGTCTAAAGGCGCCGGCCCTCACGGGGTTCGGGCCGCACTGCAGATTGACCCGTGACGGGCCGGTCAAACCGGCGC
>JAXJEC010000008.1:0-9182 GCA_036301625.1 Collinsella sp.
CCTTGTCTCGCTCGACCAGAACCTGGCCGACGCCGGCGAGAGCCGTCAGCACATCGACCTCATTTGGGGTGCGGTGCTCACGCGCTACCTGACGCTCGCCAAGTTTGGCGGCTTTGGCAACGTGCGTTCCGCCGGCCGCGTGCAGACGCCGACGCTTGCCCTGGTGGTCGAGCGCGAACGCGAGCGCATGGCGTTTGTGCCCGAGGACTATTGGCAGATTCGCGGCATGGGTGCCGCGCAAGGCGCTGCCGAGGACGATCGCTTTAAGATCGCGCACAAGACGGCGCGCTTTACCGACAAGGATGCTGCTGAGACGGCGTACGGTCACGTTGACGGTGCCAAGACGGCAACCGTCGCCGCGGTGACCAAGCGCTCGCGCAAGCAGCAGCCGCCCACGCCGTTTGCGACCACCTCACTGCAGGCTGCCGCCGCAGCCGAGGGTATCTCGCCTGCGCGTACCATGCGTATCGCCGAGTCCCTCTACATGGCCGGTCTCATCAGCTACCCGCGTGTCGACAATACCGTATACCCCGCGACGCTTGATCTGGGCGCTGTGGTGAGTGACCTTGCAAAGATCAACCCGGCGCTGGCGCCCGTATGCAAAAAGGTCCTCGCCGGCCCCATGAAGCCCACGCGCGGCAAGGTCGAGACCACCGACCACCCGCCTATCTATCCCACGGGCGAGGGCGATCCGTCCACGCTCGACGGCGGTCAGCGCAAGCTCTACGACCTCATCGCCCGTCGCTTCCTGGCGACGCTTATGGGTCCTGCGACCATTGAGAACACCAAGCTCGAGCTCGACGTCAACGGCGAGCCGTTCGTGGCCTCGGGTGACGTGCTCGTGACCCCTGGCTTCCGCGAGGCCTATCCGTACGGCCTTAAGCGCGATGAGCAGATGCCGCCGCTGGAGCAGGGCGATACGGTCGACGTGTTCGACATTAAGCTCGAGGCCAAGCAGACCGAGCCGCCCGCGCGCTACAGCCAGGGCAAGCTTGTGCAGGAGATGGAAAAGCGCGGCCTGGGCACCAAGTCCACGCGCGCGAGCATCATCGAGCGCCTGTACGCCGTGCGCTACCTCAAAAACGATCCCGTGGAGCCGAGCCAGCTAGGCATCGCCATCATCGACGCGCTGTCGCAGTTTGCCCCGCGCATCACGAGCCCCGATATGACCAGCGAGCTCGACGGCGACATGACTCGCGTGGAGCGCGGCGAGGACACCGAAGAGCATGTCGTGACCCATTCGCGCGCGCTGCTGGCCGGCGTGCTCGACGAGCTGCTCAAGCATACGCAGGAGCTGGGCGACGCCATCAGCGACGCCGTCACGGCCGATGCGCGCGTGGGCGCTTGCCCCAAGTGCGGCAAGGACCTGGTTATGAAGACGAGTGCCAAGACCCGCGGCAGCTTCATTGGCTGCATGGGCTGGCCCGACTGCGACGTGACCTATCCGGTGCCGAGCGGCGTCAAGGTAAGCCCGCTCGAGGGCGAGGCAGCCGTGTGCCCCGAGTGCGGCGCGCCGCGCATTAAGTGCCAGCCGTTCCGCCAGAAGGCCTTCGAGATTTGCGTGAACCCCACGTGCCCCACCAACTACGAGCCTGACCTTAAGGTGGGCGAGTGCAAGGTGTGCGCCGAGGCCGGACGCCATGGCGACCTGATCGCGCACAAGAGCGAGAAGAGCGGCAAGCGCTTTATCCGCTGCACCAACTACGATGACTGTGGCGTGAGCTATCCTCTGCCGGCGCGCGGTAAGCTCGAGGCGACGGGTGAGACTTGCCCCGAGTGCGGCGCCCCCATCGTGGTGGTCAACACGGCGCGCGGCCCGTGGCGCATCTGCGTGAACATGGACTGCCCGACCAAGGAGAAGAAGCCCGCCCGCGGTCGCAAGACCACGACCAAGGCGAGCACGGCCAAGAAGACGACGGCGGCAAAGAAGACTGCTGCCAAGAAGACGACCGCCAAAAAGACGACGGCCAAGAAGTCGACTACCAAAAAGACCGCTGCCGACAAGTAGCCGCACGGTCGAAACATCACCTAAAACAAAAACGAGCGAGGACCTCAAAATCCTCGCTCGTTTTTTATCCGGCAGTTAGGGACGTTTCTTTTCTGCCGGCAGTTTAGGAACGTCCCTAACTGCCGGCTCGGGAACGACAAAGCGCTAGTTCACTTCGACGGGTTTGGCGCCGGGATAGCGCTCCTCAAAGTCTAGGCGGTACTTATTGTCATTGGTGCCCGCCACGTTGTCGCGCGACAGCGGCGCCACGATCTCATTCTTGTGGTCCGCAGGCTTGGCGTATTTCAGGCTGATCTCCCAGGCATCACAGATTGCGTCAATGCGGTGATTCAGGTCGTCGTACAGGGCAACGATGTCTTTCCAGGAGCTGTAGTTCTTGGAGCTCGTCGGGACGTCTAGGTCCTCGACGATGTCGTAATACTGCTCGATGGTGTCCTCCGTGCGCTCGGCGACGTCGGCGAGATTTTGACGGGTGGTTCGATCCTCTTCCAGATAGCTGCCGTTGAAGTTCTGTGCGCAGCCACGGACGTAGTTGTCGAGGTCTTCGAGCAAGTCGTAGTATTCGCTCAGTCGGCGGTAGAGGTTCTGCTCGGAGAGCGTTGCTTCGCCGCCATCCTCGTCGTCATCGTCATCATCGTCGTACAGGCTGTTGGGATCGCCGAGAGGCTTTAGGTCATCGTCATCGACGTCATGGTGCAGCTTAGCTACCTCGGCAGTCGTCTGCGTGGCGGCGTTGTCGAAAGGCTTGATCACAAAGAAAACGACCAGGGCGATGATGATCGCCACCAGCACAACGATAACGGCGATAAGCGGCCCGGTGCCGCTCTTTTTGGGAGCGGGGGTCTGTGGCGAAGCGGGCGCGTATGCGGGAGCCGGCTGCTGTTGGGGCGAGCCGCTCGCGACGGGTATGCGCTGCGTGGTCTCGACGGCCGCGGGGCCTGCGGCGGGGTCGGGGCGATAGGCGAGGGGGTCGTCCGCCTTGGCTTGCGGCGTATCAAGGGAGCCGGTCTGCTCAAAAGCGGGCTGGCTATCGCTCGCGGTTGTTTGCTCAACGGGTGCACCGCACGAGGTGCAGAACTTGGCATTATCTGCAAGAAGCTTGCCGCACGAGGCGCAATACCGAGACATTGCCACTCCTTTCGCCACATTTCAATGCAATACGACGATTATACCCAGCGTCCAAAATTCCCCATCATAAGTTGCGGTGAAATAGGGACTGTTTGGCGGTCTCAGAGCTTCAATCAGTCCCTATTTCACCGCAACTTTGGAAAGGCACCTTTAGCCATTGGGGACGCACCGAGCACTGGGGTATCATGGCTTGGTTGCTATAAATCGCATTTACGCGCCTTGTAGGAAGGGACTGCGCCCATGGCTTTTGAGCCCGCTCAACATAGCTTTATCACGCTCGAGGGCGTCGATGGCGCTGGCAAGTCCACGCAGGCGCGCCTGCTTGCCCGCGCGCTCGAACTCGCTGGCTACCAGGTTGTGAGCCTGCGCGAGCCGGGCGGTACCGCCATCAGCGAAAAGATCCGTGCTCTGCTGCTCGACCCCGCCAACACGGCGATGGGCGACACCTGCGAGTTGTTGCTCTACGAGGCGGCGCGCGCTCAGTTGGTGCACGAGGTCATCGTGCCCGCCCTTGCTGTCGGTAAGGTGGTCCTGTGCGATCGCTTCTACGATTCCACGACCTGCTACCAGGCGTTTGCCGATGGCCTCGATCGCCAGATAGTACGCGACGCCAACAACCTGGCCGTCGCGGGTACGCACCCGGCGCTCACGCTCGTCTATCACATCACGCCCGAGCAGGCGGCGCTGCGCATGGCAGCCCGTGGCGCGGCAGATCGCATGGAGGCAAAAGGCATGGCCTTCCAAGAGCGCGTCTACCAGGGATTTTGCGCCATTGCCGCCGAGGAACCAAACCGCGTAAAGCTCATCGACGCGACCGCGTCCATCGAGGAAGTCTTCGCGCAGACGGTCGAGCGGGTTCGCGCCTACGGCCTCGACATTTCCCAGGACGCCGTCACCGCCGCGCTTGCCCAGGAGGCCGAGTAACATGGCCCCCGCTCAGGCAAGTCTGCTGGCCAAGCTCGACACCCAAGAGCGCGTGCGCGACTTTTTGACCAATGCCGTCGCCAGCGGTCGCGCATCGCACGCCTACCTGTTTTTGGGCGCGCCCGGCGCGGGCAAGCTCGACGCCGCGTGGGCGCTCGCCCAAGCCTTCCTGTGCGAGCAGGATGGCTGCGGCTCATGCGATAGCTGCGTGCGCGTCGCCCGCCATACACACCCCGACGTGCACTATTACACGCCCGAGAGCGCCACGGGCTACCTCATCGCCCAGACCCGCGAGCTGCTCGACGACGTGCCTCTGGCGCCCATCCGTGCCAAGGCCAAGGTCTACATCATCGACCGTGCCGAGCAACTGCGTGCCAACACCGCCAACGCACTGCTCAAAACACTCGAGGAGCCGCCCGAGGGCGTTATGTTCATCCTGCTGGGCACCTCGGCAGACGTGATGTTGCCCACCATCGTGAGCCGCTGCCAGTGCGTGCCGTTTCGGCTGGTATCGCCCGCCGTCGCCGCGCAGGCCGTGAGCCGCGCCACCGGGCAGGACCCTGCGCGTTGCCGCATGGCCGTCGCCGTAGCGGGAAGCCCCACGCGTGGCATCGAGTTCCTCAAGAGCGCCGAGCGCCAGGACGCCCGCCGTCAGATGGTTCGCGCCATCGATTCGCTTATCGTCGCCGACGAGGCCGACGTGCTCAGCCGCGCCAAGTCACTCATCGTCGCCGTTAAGGCGCCGCTCGCCGAGGTCAAGTCCACGCAGGAAAAGGTGCTCGAGCAAAACGCCGACTACCTGTCGCGTGGAGCATTGAAGCAGCTTGAGGACCGCAACAAGCGCGAACTCAACGCGCGCGAGCGTTCGGGTATCATGGAAGCGCTGGCGAGCGCGCGGACGCTCATGCGCGACGTGCTGCTGACGCTTCAGGACGAGGCGGCCGACGTGGTGAACGAAGACGTGCGCGACTCGATCGGTCGGCTTGCCGCCGCGACCAATGTTGCGGGTGCCACGCGGGCGCTCGAGGCAGTCGCGACCGCCGAGCGCAACATCGCCAGAAACGTTACTCCCCAGCTGGCCATCGAGGTCATGCTGTTCGATATCAGGAAGGCACTGAAATGCCGTTAGTCGTACCCGTTAAGTTTACCTACGCCTCGCGCGACCTGTGGTTCGATCCGCAGGATCTGGATATCCTCGAGGCCGATTATGCCATTTGCTCCACCGAGCGCGGAACCGAGATCGGCCTGGTCACTGCCGATCCCTTTGAGGTGCCGCAAGACGAGATCGGTCAGCCGCTCAAGCCCGTGCTGCGCGTGGCGAGCGACATCGACCTGCAGCTTGCCGACGATCTGGCCATCCAGGGTGACGAGGCCATGGTCGACTTCCGCCGCCTGGTCAAGGAGCTCGACCTCGAGATGAAGCCGGTGGGCGTCGAGTACCTGTTTGGCGGCGAGAAGGCCGTGTTCTACTTTGCGGCCGAGGAGCGCGTCGATTTTCGCCAGCTCGTCAAGGATCTGTCCTCGACGCTGCACATTCGCGTCGACATGCGCCAGATCGGTGTGCGCGACGAGACCCGCCTGGTGGGCGGCTATGCCCAGTGCGGCCAGGAGCTCTGCTGCACGCGCTTTGGCGGACAGTTTGAGCCGGTTTCGATCCGCATGGCAAAAGAGCAGGACCTGCCGCTCAACTCATCCAAGATCAGTGGCGTCTGCGGCCGCCTGATGTGCTGCCTGCGCTATGAGTTCGAGGCGTACAAGGACTTTAAGAGCCGCGCGCCCAAAAAGAAGACGCTTATCGATACGCCGCTTGGCAAGGCGCGCATCCAGGAATATGACACGCCGCGTGAGCAGCTGGTGTTGCGCCTGGAGAACGGCAAAGTCTTTAAGGTCAACCTGGCCGACATGACCTGCTCTGAGGGCTGCAAAAAGAAGGCCGCCGAGCAGGGTTGCAACTGCCGTCCCGACTGCGTGACGCGCGACGTGCTCGAGCGCATCGAGTCGCCCGAGATGCGCCTGGCGCTCATGGAGCTCGACCGCGAGAACGGCGTCGACGTGGGCGATGGCCTGTCGAGCGCCGACCGTCTTGCCGGCACGTCGATGCCCAAGCGCCGTCGTCGCGATGCCGATTCCGATGCCCGCGCTGCTCAGAGCCAGGGCGAGGGCCGTGGCCGCGGAAAGGGCCGTGGTAAGGCCGAGACACCCGAGGCCGAGGAGGCCGCCGGTAGCCGTCGTCGTCGCAAGCGCGCGGGCTCGGTCGATGCCGGCGAGACCGCTCCCGCAGGCAAGAACTCCTCCCGCGAGCGCGAGGCTCAGCAGCCTCAGCAGCAAAACCGCGGCGGTGGCATGAATCCCACGCGCCGTCGCCGTCGCCATTTGTCGAGCGAGGAACGCGAGGACGCCTTCCGCGCCGCAGCCGCTCGCGAAGCCGGTGCCGCCCCCAAGGGTGGTTCGGGTTCTGATACGCCTGCCGACAAGGGTGGCAAGCAGCGCAACGATGACGATCGCGCCCCGCGTCCGCGTCGTCGCCATTCCTCGGGCACGCAGCAAAAGCCCTCGGTGCCCTCCGTGGCCGATCAGGTCTCGGATGGCGAGGTCAAGGTCACGCGCCGTCGCCCCGGAGATGGCGGAGGGGCGGCCGCCAAGGCCGTGCGTGGCGCTGCTCGTGACGAACGCGAGCCGCGCGAAGATCGTGGTGGCGAGGGTTCGGCTGATCAGGGCCAGAAGCGCCGTCGCCGTCGTCGTTCCCGCAAGCCGCGTCAAGATGGTGGTGAGGGCTCGACCCAAAACTCGTCCGCACCGCAACCGCCCACCGGCGAATAGCGCCCGCAAACGGATTTAACCTTCCTGACCCCAAACGCGTCGGGGTACCATAGCACTGAATCAACAACCCTCCCTGCGACCGAGCGTAGGGAGGGTTGTGTCGTGAAGAGACATTTGAATGTGTTGGGATGCCTGCAAGGTGCTGGCATCCTACCGTTTGCGGACGAATTGTTACCGTTTGCCGAGCAGGCGGCGCACGAGGCGCTTGAGGCGTTGTCGCCCACGCGATGTGCTGGCTGCGAGCGCGCCGGCGCGCTTATTTGCCAAGACTGCCTGGCCGCGCTTGCGCTCATTGACCCACGTTATAGCTGCACCCGATGCGGAGCCCCGTTTGGAGACTTGCTGTGCACCGAGTGCTCGGTCGAGGGTGCGTCTTCGGCGATGGCCGAAGCGCTCGACCGGTGCCTGGCATGTGCCGTTTACACGCATCCGCTGCCGCGGATCATTAAAGCGTACAAAGACGCGGGCGAGCGACGTCTGGGGCCGTATCTGGCAGAGCTGCTATACGACACCGCCTTACATGCCCAGGTCGCGGCACCCGAACGCTACGGCGGTGTGTTGTCCGGCGCCGATGCCGTGGTGTTTGTGCCCGCGACGGCGGCGGCGTTTCGGCGACGCGGTTTCGATCATATGGAAGCCATCGCGCGCCCATTTTGCGAGCTGTCGGGTGTTCCCCTGCTCGATGCTCTCGTCAAGTACGGGCATGGCGACCAGCGCGAACTCGGTCGTGAGGAGCGCCGCGAGCGTGCCCAAGGCATGTACGAGACGGTTGAGGATGTGCGGGGCAAGCGCCTGCTGCTTATCGACGACGTTATCACCACGGGTGCGACGATGGCAGCGGCTTCGGCGGAACTCAAGCGCGCCGGTGCCACGGCCGTTGATGGCCTCGCTATCGCACGCGTTTGGTAGGGGTGGTTTTGTGGCAGTGAAGATGGCGCGACGCATCGAGCCGACAAGCGAGCAACTGGCGGCCTCCGTAATCCTGACCGGCGCCTCGGCGCTGCGCATGATGCGCGCCGAGCGCCGACAAATGGGTTACATCAGCTGGAGGGACCTCGATCCCGATGAAGAGCGCCGTGTGCTGCGCACGTTGTCGCCCTCGACCGAGGACATCTATCTTCCCGACTTGGTGCGGATTGGGGCCGCAAGCAGCGAGGTGCAAGAGGATTTGTGCTTGCTGGTAGGGTCTGCAGCGCAGCGCCGCCGCATTCTTGGCGTGAGCTGGTCCGTATGCTCCGGGTTGCCCGCCGGCTCGATTCTAGAGGTGGAACCGGGGGTGTACAGTCTATCTCCCGAGGCCCTTTGTGTTGTCGTCGCCCGCGAGGTCGGCTGTATCCAGGCATTTGCCCTGGCCCAGGAGCTGTGCTCTAAGATTTCGCTGAGTGACCGCGGGAAGTATCTGCCTCCCTACACCTCGCCTGTCGTGAACAAATTGGCAAAGGACAAAGACCAGCCGCCAGATGTCGGTTACTTTGAGGTCGAGTCCGTGCTGACACCCGATTGCCTGGTAGATTACCTCGCGGCATGCAAGGGGAATGTGGCCAAACAGCTGCTGCGTCTGTGTCCCTACTTGTCAGAAAACCTGCGCTCGCCCATGGAGTGCATCATGCTCGCTCTGTTTTCGCTTCCGTTTTCCTATGGCGGATTTGCCTGCGGTCCCTTTAAGACCGACTACAAGATCGAGTTCGATGACCGCGCGCAGGCAATCTCGGGGATGCCGCATGCAGTTTGCGATGCGTATCAGGAAACAGCCCGGTTTGACCTGGAATACAACGGTGAGCTGGGCCATTCCTCTCGGAGGGGACGTATCCATGATGAAAAGCGCAACACGGGCTTGATTACTATGGGAATCGAGGTCGCGACGGTCAACAACGAAATGCTCTGTGACATGGAAGCGATGGAAGCACTCGCATGGCGCATCCACCAGCGTATGGGTAAGCGATATCAGAATCGCGTAGAGGCTCGTCGAAAGAGGCAAGATGCTCTGCTGAATACGCTCCGAGCGTGCTTTGGGCTCAAACCAGCGTAAAACTATGGCTTTATAGGGGGTCTGTTTATATGCTCTGTGCAAAAAACGGCAAATATGAGTACTGTTACTAGATTAGTGACAGCAAAAACAAAGAAACTTGGGCCGAAAATCTGGATTCAGCGAAGAGATAGTGGTCGCGCGCGCAGACGTGGTGTAAGAGTGTCCTGAGGTCCGTCGCTGCAAGTCCCGATGTTACTCCTTCTTGAGACCGCGCTTCTCGACTATCTCGTCCACTATCTCCCTGGCGCGCCGCCCGAGCGCGCGGCGCCTCCC
>JAXJEC010000009.1:0-6701 GCA_036301625.1 Collinsella sp.
ACCTATCGAAACACATCTCCACCGTTCCATCAACTGGGAAAACGGCGCCCCCGGACCCCAGGAGGGGCCGCGGGGGCGTTCAGCTAACTGCGGGAATGGCCTATCCGCTCAATGTGTTCGGCTGAGATCGGAAATCAACCGTTAATTGTTGTGAAGCTTGCCTTAGGCGCGGGTCTTGATCTCCTCGGTCACCTTGGCAACAAACTCGTCAACGCTCATCTGAACGGTCTCGTTGGAGCGATCGCGGACGGAGATGTTGCCGGCCTCGACCTCCTTCTCGCCCAGGATGAGCATGTAGGGCACGCGGTCGATGCTGCGGGCCTCGCGAATCTTGTAGCCGATCTTCTCGTCGCGGTCGTCGCAGACAACGCGAATGCCGGCCTCCTCCAGCTTGGCGCACACCTCGTGGGCGTAGTCGCGGCTCTTCTCAGAGACAGGAAGCGCCTTGACCTGCACGGGAGCCAGCCAGGTGGGGAACTTGCCCGCAAAGTGCTCGATCAGAATACCGATGAAGCGCTCGATGGAGCCAAAGCATACGCGGTGCAGCATGATGGGGCGCTTCTTGGTGCCGTCGGCGTCCACGTACTCCAGGTCAAAGTTAAGCGGCATCTGGAAGTCGAGCTGGACGGTACCGCACTGCCAGGTACGACCAAGCGAGTCCTCCAGGTGGAAGTCGATCTTGGGGCCGTAGAAGGCGCCGTCGCCCTCGTTGACCTCGTAGTCCATGCCCAGCTGCTCCAGAGCGGTGCGCAGGCCCTCCTCCGCGCGCGCCCAGTCCTCGTCCGAACCCATTGAGTCCTCAGGGCGGGTGGAAAGCTCAACGTGATACTTAAAGCCAAACTTCTGGTACACGGAGTCGATAAGGTTGACCACACCCACGATCTCGTCGGTCAGCTGGTCGGGACGCACAAACAGGTGGGCGTCGTCCTGGTTAAAGCAGCGCACGCGGAACAGGCCGTGCAGGGCGCCGCGCAGCTCGTGGCGGTGCACCAGGCCAATCTCGCCGGCGCGAATGGGCAGCTCGCGGTAGGAGTGCGGCTTGGCGGCGTACACCAGCACGCCGCCCGGGCAGTTCATGGGCTTAATGCAGTACTCTTCGTCGTCGATGACGGTGGAGTACATATTGTCCTTGTAGTGATCCCAGTGGCCACTGGTCTTCCACAGCTGCTTGTTCATGATAAGCGGCGTGGAGATCTCCACGTAGCCGGCCTTGTGGTGGATCTCGCGCCAGTAGTCCAGCAGCGTGTTCTTAAGGATCATGCCGTTGGGCAGGAAGAACGGGAAGCCGGGGGCCTCGTCGCGCATCATAAAGAGGTCCATCTCGCGGCCGATCTTGCGGTGGTCGCGCTTCTTGGCCTCCTCCAGCATGTGCATGTGCTCGTCGAGCTCTTCCTTGGTGGCAAAGGCGACGCCGTTGATGCGGGTGAGCATCTTGTTGTCCTTGTCACCCTTCCAGTAAGCGCCCGAGACGCCGGTGAGCTTAAAGGCCTTCAGCGCCTTGGTGTAGCAGATGTGGGGGCCGACGCACATATCGATGTAGTCGCCCTGCTGGTAGAAGGTGATGCGGGCGTCGTCGTCCAGGTCGCCGATGTGCTCGACCTTGTACTTCTCGCCGCGCTCCTCCATAAGGGCGATGGCCTCGGCGCGGGGCTTCTCGTACACGGAGAACTTGAGGTTCTCCTTGACGATCTTCTTCATCTCGGCCTCGATCGCGGGGAAGTCGTCCTCGCTGATCTTGACGCCCTCGGGCAGGTCGACGTCGTAGTAGAAGCCGTTGTCGGTCGCGGGGCCATAGGCAAAGTCGGCCTCGGGATAGAGGCGCTTGATGGCCTGCGCCATGATGTGCGCGGCGGAGTGGCGGATGACGTGCGTGACCTCGTCCTGCGGGAGCTCGGCCACCGAACCGTCATTGTAGAGTGCCTTCATGGGTATGTTTTCTCCTCTCGGATGCCTGATGCAAGTGTGTGCGATGCGCTCGGCGTTTTTGACTTGCATCATTATAGGCAGGTTGCCTTGGTATACAAGCGCCCGCCGCACCTTAATGGCACGGCGGGCGATTTTCTACGCATGCTTCATCGTGTGGGGCGGGGTGTGGGGCGCGCGGTGCCCGTGGCTTGTGGCCGGCCCGGCGATGGATGCGTTACTGGATGCGAGTTCGGCAGTAGGGGCAGACCTTCCAGTGCGCATCGAGCGGGCGATGGCAGCTGGGGCACACGTTGCGAACCTGGGTATCGCACACCGGGCAGACGACGAAGTCCTTCTCGATGGGAGCGCCGCACTGCGGGCAGGTGCCGTACTGGGCAAGCTGGCGCTCGCGCAGGGCCATGTCCAGCTCCTGCTCCTCGCGGTCGGACGCGTAGGAGTGCGGGCGCAGAACCAGGTAGGCGATGAGGCCCACAAACGGGATGAGGGCGATGATGCCCCATGCCACGTAAGCGCTGGCGCCGCGGCGGCGAGCGTCGATAAACACATAGACGACCGACAGCACATAGAGGGCGATGATAAAGCCAACGAAGGCATAGACGACGCCCATAAGCTGCGGCGACATGAGCTCGGAGATGTACTTGGACATTACGGGTACCTTTCGGATTATTTACAGTCTGGTCAAGTTTACCACGGGGTTTGTTTATATAGGACCACGGCTAGGGGCGGGGCTGGCGCGGACACAAACAACTCAATCTGTAACAGATGGGAGCGGAATCCGGGTCTAGATGTTACAGATCGAGACAAACGGAGGACCCGCATGGCAAATGTCTCAATCTGTAACAACTGGGACCCAAATCCTCGTCTAAATGTTACAGATCGAGACGAACGGTTGCCGTAGTTGTCTGCAGACGAGCTTGTCGACGTTGCCGGGTCTCCCCTCGTCTGCCGTTGGCGGGTGCTGCGGGGCTGTTCGCCGCATTGCCGCCGCGCTGGGGGTATGCAGACCGTAGGATAGTCTTATTGACGGCCTGTCAACTCGTCTGGGAGGCACTGTGACGGAAACGTTTGATATCGTGATTGTCGGCGCGGGCATCACCGGATGCGCCATCGCGAGGCAGCTCGCGCGCTATGACCTGTCCATTTGCGTGGTCGAGGCGGCTAACGATATTGCGCTGGGCGCGTCGAAGGCCAACGGCGGTCTGGTGCACGCCGGCTACGATCCGGCACCGGGAACGGTAAAGGCGCAGGTCAACGCCCGTGGTTGCGAGCTATATGGCACGTGGGCCCAGGAGCTAGGCTTTTTGTTTTGCCGTACCGGGTCGATGGTGCTGGGGTTTAACGACGAAGACGGCGCACAACTGGAGCAGCTGCGGTGCAACGGCCTTGCCAACGGTGTGCCCGAGCTGTCGATCGTCGGACCCGACCGCATCCACGAATTGGAGCCGCGCGCCAGTGCCGATGCAACGTGTGCGTTGTGGTGCCCCTCGACTGGATTTGTCGACCCGTTTGAGGTTGCCATCGCCGCGCTGGAAAACGCCGTCGCCAACGGGGTGACCTTTATGCGGTCCGCGCCGGTGGAGGCGATTGAAGTCGCGGGCTCGGGCGACGACGGGCGCTTTACGCTGGCGACCCCCGCTGGCAACGTGCGCTGCCGCTACCTGATCAACGCCGCGGGCAACGGCACCGCCGACATCTCGCATATGGCCGGCGCCGAGGAGTTCCAGATGGTTTGGCGTCAGGGCAACATCGTGGTGCTGGACAAGGAGCCGCGCACGCTCATGCCGCTCTACCCCGTGCCGACGCCGGTGTCGAAGGGCGTTATCGTGACAGGCACCGTACACGGCAACACCGTGATCACTGCGACGGCCGCCGTGCGCGAGCCGGGCGACACGCAGACCTATGCAAGCGATGTGAACGCGCTGCTGACCGGCGCGCGCAAGCTGGTGCCCGATCTGGATACGCGACGTGTGGTGCGCGCATTTGCCGGCGGGCGTCCGGTCATTCAGGGAACGAACGACTTCTTTATTGGACAGTCAGCCGTGGTGCCGGGGCTGTTCCAGGCAGCGGGCATACAGTCGCCGGGCGTGGCGAGCGCGCCGGCAATTGCCGAGCGCATGGAGCAGGTGCTGCGCGATGCGGGCGCGGAGCTGCACGAGCGGGCAGACTGGAACCCAATCCGCCACGCGCCGGACGACTTTGACCGCGCACCGCTTGTGCGCAAGGAGGAGCTGATCGAGTCTGATCCCGCTTGGGGACAGATTGTCTGCCGCTGCGAGACGGTGCCCGAAGCCGAGATCGTGGCCGCGATCCGACGCCAGCCGGGCGCGGTTTCGGTCGAGGGCGTCAAGCGTCGCTGTCGCGCCGGCATGGGTCGGTGCCAAAGCGGCTTTTGCCAGAGTCGTGTGGTGGCGATCCTTGCACGCGAGCTGGGGTGCGACCCCAGCGAGGTGCTGTTGGAGGATGCCGGATCTTGGTTGGTTGAGGGACCGCTAAAGGGGGTGCGCTAGAATGGCGACGTTTGATATGCGCGACGGACGCGCGGAGGCCGGAGCTGTAGCGTCGGTGTCGACGCAGGCCTTCGACGTGGTCGTCATCGGCGGCGGACCCGCTGGCATGGCGGCTGCGCTTGCCGCACATAATGCCGGCGCCCACGTGGCCATCGTGGAGCGCGAGCAGCACCTGGGCGGAATCCTCCGCCAGTGCATCCACCCCGGCTTTGGCCTGTCGCACTTTAAACAGGAACTCACCGGTCCCGAGTACGCGCAGCGCTTTATCGACCAGGTGCACGCAACCGACATTGCGCTGTTCTTGGACAGCATGTTGATCGGGATTGATTCAGGCGAGGGCGCGGATGTGCGCGCGCTGGATGCGGACAAGGCCGCGGGAGCCGCCGCAGTCCATACCGTCACGCTCATGAGCCCTGCCGGCATGCTGCAGCTCACCGGACGCGCGGTCGTCCTTGCTATGGGGTGCCGAGAGCGCACGCGCAGCGAGATCAAGATTCCCGGCAGTCGTCCCGCCGGCGTGTTTACGGCCGGCCTGGCGCAGCGATACATCAATATCGAAAACCTCAAGCCCGGCTCGCGAGCCGTCATTTTGGGCTCGGGCGATATCGGGCTGATCATGGCACGTCGCTGCACGCTCGAGGGGATTTCGGTCGAGGGCGTGTACGAGCTCATGCCGTACGCCAACGGTCTGCGCCGCAACGTCAAGAACTGCCTTGACGACTTTGGCATTCCGCTGCACCTATCCACCACCGTCACGCGTGTGATCGGACACGATCGCGTGGAAGCAGTCGAGGTGAGCCAAGTCGACGAGAGCCTGGCGCCCATTTCGGGGACCGAGCGCGTTGTTCCGTGCGACACGCTACTGCTTTCGGTGGGTCTGATACCCGAGAACGAGCTTTCGGTTGCCGCGGGCGTTGAACTTGACCCGCGCACGCGCGGCGCAGTGGTGGACCAGAGCCTGCAGACGGGCGTGCCGGGCATCTTTGCCTGCGGCAATGTGCTGCATGTGCACGACCTAGCCGACAACGTGACGACCGAGTCCGAGCACGCCGGTGCGGCTGCGGCGGCGTGGGCTCTGGGGACCGGCGCGAGCGCCGTTCCGGACTGCGAGCTCACCGTCTCCCCTGCCGGCATTGCGGGATACGCGCTGCCGGGACGCATTACGGCCGCGGCGCCCACCAAGCTCAACTTCCGCGTGCGCCGGCCAGTCAATGCCGCCTGCGTGAGGATCTTGGCCGACGGCAAGGAACTGTTCGCCGGCAAGGTCCGCGCGTTTAAGCCGAGCGCAATGGAAAGCTTCCCGCTGCCAGCAAAGGTGATTCAGCGCGCACTCGACCTAGGTGCTAGCGAAATTGTCCTGTCCGTCGATCCCGTCGAGGAGGCATAGACCATGAGCGATAACGCAATCGAAACATTGCAGTTCAACTGCACGACCTGCCCATCCGAATGCCTTCTGACCGTAAAGGTGGAGCGCGACGCCAATGGCGCCGTGGTGGAAGTGCGCTCCGTAACCGGCAACAACTGCCCGCGCGGTGATAAGTTCGCACAACAGGAGCTCACCTGCCCCATGCGCGTGCTCACGACGACCGTGGCCGTCTCCGGCGGCGACGAAGCCCTGCTCCCCGTGCGCACATCCGAAGCCATCCCGCTAGAACTCCACGCCCAAGCCATGGCTCTCATCCGAGGCCTAGTCGTCAACGTCCCCATCCGCATGGGCGACATCGTGCTAGAGGACCTCCTTGACACCAACATCAACCTTATCGCCAGCATGAACATCGACCCAGCCCAACTAGTTTAAGACGGGGCTCTTTTGGCTGCCCCGCCATCCACCCGCCCCTCCTCAATTGCGGTGAAATAGTTCCTGATTTCCGCCAAGACCCCGGCATCCAGGAACTATTCCACCGCAACCATCCTTGGAATCGGTATCTAGCCTGTGCCTACTTTAGTGCCATTTCAAAACTATGCCGGATTACGGGGCTGATTCGGAGACCCCCATCCATACCGGCAATTATCTGTTTTTGATAAGCCGTCTACCTGCACTGATAATTGTTCTCGGGGGAAGCGGGCACTGCGGGGCGCGGCAACGGCGCGCGATTTCCGCGTCGCAGCGCTACCCTGATGCTGAATGCCGGGGCGATGACCCACTGACCTGCTGACGCCTCTTCGGCCGTCCTCAAATCCGACCTGTCTCGCCCCGGCATCCGCGTCCCGGAGTCCTGCCATGACCTAATAGGAGCATGAGCGCGGACAATCGGACAAGCCAATTGG
>JAXJEC010000010.1:0-16429 GCA_036301625.1 Collinsella sp.
ATTGTCGGCCTAATCCGCGGTCTTTCATGCAGCAGGGGCTCTCAATGTTTTTATGTCCTGCTCATATCGTCTGTGCCGGCACCCCGGGACACTCCTTGGCAGCAACCGCACCTAGTCGTTGGGGACGTTCTTAAATGATTAGTCGCTGGGGACAGTCTTCGTAGGTAGCGCGTAAAAAGGGGATGGGCTTTCCCCGACGGCTGTCGAGAAAAGCCCATCCCATAATTTACGACCGTTAGAACGTTCCGCCGCCGCCTCCGCCGACGCCGCCTCCACCGCCGCCCGAGAAGCCGCCACCACCGCCGCCGCTCGAGCTATCGGAACTCGACGCCAGCTCACGGATGCTCTCGTGATACACGTCATCGAACGAATCGAGCGGAGACTCGATACCGTAATGATGGTAGTACCACCAGTAGCAGGGATAATTGTCATAGAAACCGTCGGCCTCGCGCACCTCGGGCGGCACGGCCTCGGCAAGCTGACGCAGCACTTCCTTGGAAACACCCAGCGCCACGCCCATCACCAGCAGCTTGTTCCACAGCACCAGATCGCCGGGGACGGCTTCCTTTAGACGAGTGAAGTCCTCGAGCCAATGCTTAAGTGCCTTGCAGCGAGCCGCCACCTCGGCGCCCTCCGGCGTAAAGCGGCGGAACGTAAGGCCCACGCCAATACCCACCAGCACAATCGGCACCGAGATAACCGCGGCGGTAATGTTCGCCTGCGCGCCGTCGGTAAAGAAGATGGATCCCACGGGAACAAAGGCAATCAGGATACCAAGAACCAGGCAAAACACCATTGCGACAATGCCGTCCGAGGCAACGTACTCGCTATCGGCCAGCTTGCCCTTAACGGTGTTCTGATAGTCCTCAAGCTTATCACCCACGGGTGTAGCGTGCTGCTTGACGTAGTGCTGCAGCTCGTCGAACGTGCGCAAGCGATCGCCGTTCTCGTCAGGCTTAGCACCGGCAAAGAAGACCTTGAGCACCATGTGGTCAATACCCTTGGCCGACTTCCAGCCCGCATCACTCACCGTCACGCGATACGTCTGCTCCTCTTTCTCGCGCCCCAGCAGACCCTTCTTGGCCTTGGTCACGGTCGCCTGCTCCAGCTTGATCACACGGTCGTCGGTGAGCTTCATGAGCGTGGCGATATATGCCTGATCGGGCACCTCGTTCCAGCTCATGAGGGCCGAAAGCACGGCGGGATGGTCGGCCGAAGGCACATCGCGGAAATATTCGTCCTGGAAAAGCGGCTTGGGCTTGCGGCGGCGCAGCTTGAGCACAACGATTGTGCCGGTAAAGGCCACCGCCGCGACAACACTTAGCACGGCAAGCACGTTGGCAATCATGCGAGCGTGAGCGCGGCGGGCGTTAGCTTCGTCGGCCCATGCCTTCTCCTCGCTCAGGATTGTCGGCATGCGCTCCTCGCTCGAAGCGGAAAGCTGCGGTACCCAATCGCTGGGGAAGGCGATGCGCGCCTCGGCGAATTCGCCCTGATGCACGCAGGGGATGGTGTAGGTGACCATGGGCTCGTCCTCATCGAGCGATACGTCGCCCGTCAGCGGGCCGTGGCCCCATGCGCGGAAGTTATCGCCCTTGACGGCCGCCGTCCCGGCGGCGGCATTTGCAAAGTACACTTCCATCTCGACATCATCGGAATCCGCGGACCAGCCGTCGCCCACAAACTTCCAGTAGAGCTCGGCGGTATCGGCCCAGTTCATGACCGCACCGGTCATGGTGTAGCTCACGTAATAGATCGCGCTGTCGCCGCTCTCGTGGGGGCTGAACACCTTGATTCTTACGCCGCCGTCGGACTGCTCAACCGTGTAAACGCCGTCGTCGCCTTTGTTTGCGCTGTCGACCTTGTTAAACGCGGTGTCGTCTTCCTCGACGCTCAGCACATCGACGCCCGCCGCGCCGCCCTGCTGGTTGGTGCCTGTATTGATCTCCCAAAACACGCCGTTGATATCGTCATCGAAATCAAACTGGCGTCCCTCGACAACGGTCAGCGAACCATCGGCCTCAACCGTGGCGCCGATATAGGTTTGGGTCATGGAGTAGCCGTCGGCGTGCGCGACGACAGGCAGCAGCAGCAACGCAAGCGCGACGAGCACGCAGACGGAAGCGAATCGCGCAAACAGGCAGCGCTGCCGACAAGTATTGGCAACGGGGGCGTTCATAGGCACATCCTTTGTCTGTAAAACCAACATCGCCATTGTCCCACGTTTGCGGGCACACATGACGAATATCTGGGCCAACGGAACGTCAAATGGGACAAAAGTCCCACCCTCGACCGGCACCTAGAAAATGATCTATTGGGGACGGAGGAAAACGGATCATTGGGTTGAACCGACGGACAGCAGCAAATTTGTCGTTTAGGACGCTCTTTGGCCGAATCCCGCGCCAACAATAGATATCACTTCACAGCTCCGCCACAGGTGTAGCGGCTTTGTGTGGGCGCGGCATGCGCTGATTGAGCCGCCAGTCGAGGGGCATAAAGCAGTTGAGCGAAAACGGTTGCCCCTTTCCCGTTCGCTCGAGGATCATGTCCCCCTTTTCCGTGGAAACCCCGGCAGTTGCGAAGAGCTGCCGGGGTTTCTGTCGTTTGTGAGGCTAAGTCAGTGCGCAGCAATCGAGACCTTGAGCCGCAAACCAGCCGCGTGCAATGCGCAGCGCGGCCAACTTGCGGACCACAGTGACGCCTCCCCATCGCACCCCGCGCTATACTCGTCCGCATGGATATCAAAGCACGCAACATAGCTACGCCCGCCGCGGACGCGCCAACGACGCCGCCCACCTCCGTTCCCGCACCTGTCGTGGGCCGTTTTGCCCCGTCGCCCTCGGGCCGCATGCACCTGGGCAACGTGTTCAGCTGCCTGTGCGCGTGGCTTTCGGCCCGCAACCAGGGCGGCAGCATCGTGTTGCGCATCGAGGACCTGGACGATCGCTGCAAGCGCCCGGAACTTGCCGCTCAACTGATTGACGACCTGGCTTGGCTGGGACTCGAGTGGGACGAAGGCCCCTACTACCAGCACGATCGCCTCGACCTGTACGAGAGCGCTTTGCGCCAGCTGCAAGACGCCAGCCTCACCTACCCCTGTTTTTGCACGCGTGCCGAGCTCCACGCTGCGAGCGCGCCGCACGCCAGCGACGGCACGCCCATCTACCGCGGCGCCTGCCGAGGCCTTTCTGCCGAGGAGGTTGCCCGCCGCAGCGTTCTGCGTGCTCCGGCCACGCGCCTGCGCGTGCCCACCGTCGACGACCTCGCAGACGATGTAATCGAATTCGTGGACCGCACGTACGGCGCCCAATGCGAAGCACTCGCCACCGAGTGCGGCGACTTTTTGGTGCGCCGCAGCGACGGCGTTTTTGCCTATCAGCTAGCCGTGGTGGTCGACGACGCTGACATGGGCGTCACCGAGGTCGTGCGCGGATGCGACCTGCTGGGCTCTACGCCGCGCCAGATCTATCTGCAGCATCTGCTGGGACTTCCCACGCCGCACTACGCACATATTCCGCTGCTCATGTCGCCGGACGGCCGCCGCCTTTCCAAGCGCGATCGCGACCTGGACCTGGGCGAGCTACGCGCACGCTTTGGCACGCCCGAGGCACTGCTGGGCTGGCTCGCCGGGCAAACAGGCATCGCGCCGGACACCACGCCGCGCACCGCCGAGCAATTGGTCGAGCACTTTAGCTGGGATGTTATCCACGCGCACCGGAAAAACATCACCATAACGGCCGAGTAGCCAAACGTCTTGCCGCTACGCAACATCCCAGGGCTGGAGTTCATCACCCAAGCGAACGATACAGTCGTAGAGCACGGTGTGGCGCTCGGCCGGGTTGGCATCCCGATGAAAATGGCCGTAGTACCAGCGCTTGTAGTCCAAGCGATCTTCCAGCTCATCGAAAAACGCCGTAAGTCGATCAACGCCGGGGCAATCCCAGCCGGGCGCCGGATAGAGCGTGGGCGAAAGCATGTGCGTAGAGCAGGTGTGGGTGATTACGTAGTCGACCTTCCAGCCCACGCTGTCGAGCTTTGTCCGTGCCTCCTCAAAGTTGCGCTCGTCCGGCAGCTCCTGTGGCCACCAGCTGGAATACGGAATGCGGTATTCCTTGTCCACGCTCGTGGCACCGCCCATGGTAAAGATCGTTGAGCCGTCGAGTTTAAAAACCTCGCCGCGCGTCAGGCGCCGTATGGGAGAGGTATCCGACAGGCGCTGCGTCAGCCCACCGTGCCACAACTCCATGGGTCGCTCCGCCCAGTGATCGAAACGTTCGTGGTTGCCGTCGACGAACAGCACGGTATAGGGGCGCGACTCCAACCAAGCGATATCGGCGCACTCCTCGGCAGAGAAATCCCACGGAAAGCCAAAGTCGCCCGCGACAATCAGATAGTCGTCGCCCGTCAGACTATCCCCAAGCTCCCAGTCGCGCAGCTTTTGCATGTCGACGCCGCCGTGAATATCGCCCGTCACATAGACCGTCATCGGATTACCACTTCCACCACTTCCCTCTTATAGGCTTCGAGATCGCGCTCGACCTGCTCATCGCCCGTGGCGTTGACCCACCACGGCCATTTAACGCAACACGCCGGCTCGTCGACCTGCGCAAACCACGACTTGAGCTCCTCCAGGCTCACCGGGGCGTAGCCGTTGGCATCCACACCCACGTCATAGCGCAGCAGCCCCTGCCTGAGGTTAAACCTGTTGTACGCGCCGCCGCAGCTGTGGATATGCCCATGAAGATGCCAGCTGCCGTGCGACATACCCTGCCAGTCGACCATGGGATAGTGGCTCAGCACGATTTTTTGGCGGTCGATCTTGAGCACGCAAATGGGCGGCTCGACGATAAAGGCATCCGCTACCGCAGGCTGCATCCAGTCTTTGTCGTGGTTGCCGGGCAGCAGATGGACGCGCTTGCATGCGATGCTTTTGCGCAGCTCGTAGGCATCTTGGGCCGTCATCTTAAAGCTAAAGTCACCCAAAATGTAAAGTTCGTCGTCCACGGCGACCTTGCTATTAATGCTCGCGACCATGGCGTCGTTCATCTGCGCAACAGTCGACCAAAGCCTGTCGGCAAGCCGTAGCATGTTCTCGTGTCCAAAGTGAGTATCGCTGGTAAACCAAATCATAGGAACCTCCTAACGCTGCGGGGCATCCATCCCTTAGGGCTTACCCTTCGTTCTTCCATCCAAACGGGTCAAACACCCAAAAAACCAGATCGAGCACGCCGCCGGTCATCATGGCACCGGCAAGGGCCATGCAAACATGCAGAGAGCCGCCGCTTCGAAGCACGTCGAACGGCCCCAGAACAGCCAGCAGCGCGACCGCAGCGCCGGCAACGCACAGCGCGAGGCACGGCCCTGCGTCCTTGACGCACCTCTTTGCGAGATGCTTGGTGTTGTCACTCATCGATATCGATCTCCTTAGAGGGCCGTTGTTCAGGTGCATGCCGCCGCGACAGAGCAGGGCGACAGGCTAAGTGTCACATTGCGTGCGGACACGTTTTTAGGCGCGCGCCGCGTGGGACCTTCTTGCCCCCTACGGTGCGCGCCGAAAATGGTCCGCTTTCCTTCTGTCCCTAACGGGTCAGCTGGCGGCGCTTATCGGACAGGAAGACGCCGGCGGCCACCAGGACCGTGCCGCCGATAACGAAGGTCTCGCCCAGTAGGTCGGGCGTATCGCCCGTGGCAGGCATCGCCGTCTGCCACGTCGCGGCCTCGGTTGTTGCCACCGCATGTTTGGCCTGGTACGTCACTTGCGTGGCGGGCTGGGCCTGCTCGCCATTCCCGCGTTCGGCGGCCTCTTGGCGAGCGATCTCGGCGTTGAGCTCGACAATAGCCTGGTCGAGCTCGGCCTTGGCGGCGGCGTAGTTTGCAAGCGCCTCCAAGTATGCCGGCGCCACAGCATCCGCCGCAGCCACGGCGGCATCGAGCTCGGCATTGGCGGCCGCGGCGTGCTCGGCGGCATCGTGAGCCGCGGCAATCTTGGCGTTGAGCGCCTCGCCTGCATCGTCAGCGCCGCCGTTAACAATGGCTTCGGCAAGATTGATCCTACGCAGGCGGGCAACCGCGGCGGCAGAGGCATCGCGGGCGGCAGCCGTATCCGTCACGGCTTTGTCAGCATCTACCCAGTCGTACTCGGCATCCATCACGGCCGTCGCCGCAGCATCGCGCGCGGTATCGGCAGCGGCTTTGTCCTCGGTAGCCTTGGCAAGCGATGCGGCGGCGTTCTTAAGCTGAGAGGCGCGGACAGCAGCCGCGTCAGACTTTGCCTGAGCCGTTGCCACGGCGGCATCGGCATCGCTCGCAGCCTGCTGGGCCATATCGAGCTCCGTCTGGGCGGCAGCAGCATCGATGTCTGCCCGATCGGCATCGCCTTGGGCAGCAACAAGTTCGACCTCTGCCCCGCGCTGATTGGCACGAGCGTCTTCGCCATTTAAGCTAGCCCTCGTAGTGCCTGGAAGCACGAATCGCGATTCAGTGCTTCGGGAACCCCAGCTATGCCCTAAGCTCATTGTCCCTTGCGATGTCATCTTCTGCGCATCCCTTGAAGATGAACGACTAGCACGGTTCTTCTTAGCCTACCTGTCGTCCGATGAAGGACAGCAGAGACTTATGGCCTCCTCGCACGGAGACTCGCTTGCGCAGCTATCTCCCAAAGACCTACGAAGCATGACCGTACCCGTCCCCCCAGCCGAGCGGAACAGGAGCGCTACGTGCAAGAGTACGAAGCAAAACAGCGCGCCTACGAGGACGCCTTTAAGCAGGCGGAGCATTACGCCGCGAGCAAGGGAACGATGTAAAGCTGGGATCGGCAGGCTACCTGGACTTTTCCCGGCAGCCTGCCGATCGGTCGCTGACACCGCGGGCCATTGGGAGCAACAGTCCGCTACCTGCACCACGTGGTGACATAGATAACGGGAGACCCGGCAAGGCACACCACCAAGACGACGGCCGCGATTGCAAGCGCGATGGCCATGCTCACGACGACATAGGCCACGGCAATGAAGACCAGCGCCAACACGCAGGCCAACAGCTCGGCCACCTAGCACAAGACCAGGTTCGAGCTCGCGCGCTTCAGCAGGACGTCGGCGAGACGGACGCATCGTGAGACTCACGAGCGCCATGGGCGGCCCGTGGCGCGACCGAACCGACGGAAGCGCCCGAAGTGCACGCGGCCACGACGCGGGCGAGCCCCGACGAGCAGCTCCGAGCCCGGACGGCCCCGGCCACGGGGCGGCTGAAAAGGTGAAACGTTGGCGAGCGTGGGGCAGATGTGCGGGAGCCTGTGAAACTTGTAGAGGCGTCCTTCCTGCTAGAAGCTTCGGTCGATAGGCTCTGTTTGTCTGTTGCTCATATGGCAAGTGATACACTTGCAGCTGTTACTCACGATTTAAGGTGGTCATCATGTCCGCTCCAAGACGCACTAAGTCTAGTCAGGCACAGCAGGATTTTCAAACTCCTAACACTGATGGTGATAACTACCTGGTCGAGCGCGACGGATGGATTGATAAGGCATCGTCGGGCTTCATTACGAACAGTAAGGCCAATCGGCAAATCTATCGCGTCATATTGGAGACTCTTTGGCCGAAAGGGTATGGCATACCCGGGCCTATCGTTGGCCGCGAAGAGATCAGGGCTGCGATTGATCGCGCCAAGGGCGGCACATACCACGATCCGTTCAGGCGGTTGCGCGAATTGCAGGGCGATGAGGGGTTTCTAGGCATCATCAAGAATGGGCAGAGGTATCAGCTCATTCATTTGAACATCTCACCAAAGAAACGGCCCAGAACATCACTCTCGGCAGATAAATGGAAGATGGTCCTTGGGGCCTACAACAATGTTTGCGCCGTCTGTGGTTGCACGCCCGATGAGAATGGATTTCAGCAGGATCACAAAGTCCCCCGTGCCCGCGGTGGTACCGATGACCTTACAAATTGGCAGCCACTTTGTGATTCTTGCAATATCGAAAAGAGCGTCGTCTGCCGAGGATGCCAGAAAGATTGCTCACAATGCGGCTACGCTTTCCCTGAGTTCTATAGGCCGGTTAGGCTGTCGGGACAGATCTGGCGCGATGTCAATGAGTACTCAGAAAAACATCACCTCGATCCGAGCCAGTTCGTAACCGAGGTGATTTATCATGCCATCTCTATCGAGTACGATAACTCAATCTGGCATTGAGTTAATCGTTGCTCGGGCGGTATTGCTCCAACCTTTCATCATCTGTTTGAACAAGCGAAATGACGTCTTTTATGGCTAGCCCCAAAGCCCTGCCTACCAGAGGCGGGATAGCGTTGCCAATTTGCGCATTCCGGGGAACATCGACTCCTCTTGCAGGGCCGTTAAGTGTATAGCGTCCATAGAATTGGAAGTCGTCAGGGAACGATTGCAGGCGAGCCATCTCCCGGAGAGTTACGACTCGAGGTTTATCGAAATGTATGAGCTCCTCTGGCGCAGTTGTTAGCGTTGAGCAAGGTTTTTCGAGGTCTAGAACAAACCGCTTGTTTGAGTGACACCCGTTCGCATACAAGAACTCCTTGCTGAGGCGCCCGGGTTGCTGCGTCATATGCGCCTTGTTGTAGAGCGCAATGAGCTTATCGCTGTGCCGATTGAAGCGATGGCAGGTCGGCACTGCTTGCTTTCGAATATTCTTCCTCATGAGCTTCTGGTAGGAAGTGCTCGCAGGCAGATACTTGCATGTTTTAAACCTTGGGAATTCTGGGTCTGCCACAAGTTCATCGCCTGAAAGGTCGCTCAGCGCCTCTGCGACGTTTACATATCTGCTTGTGGCAAGCCTAAGGTCCTTCCTCTGCTCGATGCAGATAGATGAAAGCAAGTCATCGAGCAAACTCTTGACATCAAGTTTCCCTGCGTAGTCCTCGGAAATAGCAAGCAGTATTACCCGCTTGCGTATCTGTGGGACACCGAAGTCGGCAGCGTTTATGGTGATTTTCCCGACGCTATAGCCCAACTCTTTGAGCTTATCGACCGCCTCTTCGGCGACGCTTCTTGTGGTGTTATCGCTTGGACGCAGTACGAACTTTTTCCCAAATCCACCAACGTTTTCCACCAGCACGAAGCGTGGCCTGAGTATTCTGGCCATTTCAATTTGTTTAAAAACAAGCAGGTTTCTCGGGTCATTGCCGTTGCGCGCCCCCGCGACGGAGAACCCCTGACATGGAGGGCCGCCAGCGAGAAGAGTCACCTCCCCGCTTAGTTCTTTCAGATGCCCTCTCGCGGTATCGTCTGAGAGAACATCGTTAATATCGTGCGATTCCTTAGTGAGCCATTCAGGCCAATTCTGAAAGTGGCTATAGGGGGAGGTTTCGCTAATTAAATTATGTTCAAAAGTGGAATAGGCCATAGGGTCTTTCTCAATTGCGAAGATACCCGACCAGCCTGCCCAGCCAAGGCCCAACGATAGGCCTCCACATCCTGAGAATACATCGATATATGACAAGGAGGAGGGTGCCGGCTCCGAAGGCCTGCTGTCACCTTGAAAAATAACGCCTTCCAACTCTTTCATTTTCTTTATTGCTTGCTTTCCCGTTTCCGTAACAATATAGCCGCTCTTTTTCCGGTAGGTTGTAAGGCAGTTCGAGTCCTTGAGCGACTTGATCCAACCGTTAATGGTCGCAGGACTGCTCCCGTATGCCTCCGCTATTGCGCTTTGTGACATCTTGATTGCAGGCCCCTCGGGCGTAGCAGTTTGTTGGGCGTCGAGCCAGCAGAGAAAGCGATACTCTTTTGTGGCGAAAATGCCGGTGCTCTCTGTTGACATCTAAAAGCCCTCCACTTGATCCTCTGCCTTTCAAATGCACTAAATTATTATAAGAACTTACCGAAGATTCAAGCCCTGTTTTACCGATATAACCGACTGCGAGTCTTCGACCGATGCCAACATGAGTCTGTTCGTGAGGGTGACCTTTAAATTCTTCAAGTAAGACGTATTTGGCATAGATGCTGAATCGCGATGTATTCAATCATCGTGTTTTAGCATATAAAAGGCTATAAATTAATCAAAACTACAATGTGTCATAAAGCAGCTGGGCATACTTTGAAAGTTGGTCCTCACTGCCGTGAACTCTATTCCCAAGCGGCCGAACCTTGCGCTATTTGCAATATCCCCAGTTGTCTTGCCTTATGAATTACGTCATCTAAAACCTGGCTTTTCATAACCGATTGACCACTCGAATAGTGAAATTTGTCAGCCGAGGCGGGCGTTAGATGCTGCTGCATGAAGTGCTATCCAGCACCCGCCTCGGACAATTAGGCCGCACTCGAATCCGAGCATGAACGCTGCAAGACCGGCGCACTAGTCTTCAAAGTCGATTTCAACCTCGGCGGCCTCATATATCTGGTTGATCACGTCGATGTCGATGCGGTTTACTATCCACCCTCGCAGCGAGCAGCGTTGCACGAACTCCTCGATGCGGTTCACGTTGTACATCTCTCGTAGAGTGACAACGACTGCAAACCTGATTCCATCTCCAGCACCAGGCTTGTTGCGCTCCTTCTTGCGCAGCATAATGCCCCATTGCGGGTTGTCGTAGGCTTTGCGCGGGGCGAACCGGGACTTGAACACGTCGCCGATGTGCTTGACGTTGTCCCACTTGCGGTAGAGCGCACGTGCTTCCGCTTCATAGACTTGGGAACCTTCGTCTCCCTGGACGTTTTTGTCCAGGGATTTGATCCCTTTACCCTTGATGCGTCCGAAATGGAGGTCGATCTCTGTGGTGGTGTAATCGACGCCTTGGCTCCTGTGGCATTCCGGGAAGTAGCAGAGCGTGGCCCGCGCCATGAACGGATACCTGCCGTCGTTCATGGGAATCGGTATACCGTAGTTGTAGGTCTCATAGCTGTCGATTGCGCCCGAGAGGATGAATCGAATCTCGTTGTTGGGCGTGCCGATTATGTCCTCAATACTGATAGGCGGAACGCCGTACCCCCTTGTATTGGATAGACCGCCCTCACCCCATCCATAGGCCGAGTCGATGAGAAGCGCCTTGGCCTCCTCCCTCGTGAGTCGAGCCTTATAAATCAGAAAGGCGAGCTTTCGTGCGATCCACGGGGCGGCGAAAGACGTACCCCAGTCACGCACGAGGGCGAAAGGCGCCGCCACAACGAGCCCGTCCTCCTTGGTGCCGCCGTAGTAGCTTATGTCGGGCTTGCCGAAGAACGACAAGACCGGCCCGTGGCGCGAGTAGATTGCTGGCGCACAGTCGCGTCCCACCGAGTTAACCACCACGGAATTGATTGAATCCGCCGGCGATCCAACGCGCTTTGTCTCCTCTCCGTTTTCGAGATTCGTTCCCGATACCACAAACACCACGTCGTATTTCGCCTGCAGCTCATCAAGGATCGACGCGACCGGAGAAATTGAGTTTTCCGGGCATTCCGAGGCGGTGCCGAGCGACAGGTTCCAAACCTTAATGCTCAGATTTGCCTCGATTATCCTCTTGACGTCGCGCATAACGGTAAGCGAGTTCAGCTTCTCGCCGTCGGTGATGCCGAAGTGCTTGACGCGGAAACGGCCGCAGCCGTCGTCTAGCTCGGGGTTGAGCGAGGGGCCATCGACGATGATGGAGGAAACCTGCGTCCCGTGGGCCACGTCGTTGTTGCAGTCGCGTTTCTCGGTCATACAGTCCTGGTAATCAACCCACGCGCTAAAATATGCGTTCTCGTTGAATGGCGTATCGATAACGCCGACGACTGGCTCTCCGTCCGGATCGGGAATCGAGGGCGGTAGCGGCAAACGCGCCTCGTATTCCCTATAGGCCCTCTCGCCCCAGAGTTTCGCTAGGTCAGTGTCGGCGAAGTTGACCGTAGACATGGCGACGAGGTAGGGCGCTTCGCGACGAAGCCGCTCATATTGGTCGGGATACAAGCGAACGCAGTTCTCAAAGACCTGTCCGCTGTCCAGCGCGGGTATGACTCGGCTTAGCAGCTCGTATGTATCCGTCCCAGTATCGTATATGGTGACGAAGGCGTCGTCGTTCTTGTACGCATCATCGATTGTGTCGGTGTAATAGAAATTAACGAGGTAATGGGCATCGCGAATGATTTGCGCGAAGGCCGTTTTTGAGATTGACGCTCCGTAAGCGTCGAACTTTTCTTTGTCGAGCTGCGACAGCTCCTTGCTGCCTATCACGCCGTTTGGGTAATTTCGCCGCAGGATGCCTATACAGGTGCCCAGCTCCTCTACCGTCTTGTCCAGCGTCTGCGGGGCAACGCGGTATGTGATGATGTGGCGGGGGTTATTCCCCGCGCTTCCAGGTATCTGCTCGAACCTTGCGCCGACAATGGAGTCACTTGCGTTGTCACTGCTTCGCGCCAGGAGCCTCCTGCAACGATTACTCTTAGCCACGGTCGATTTATAACGAGCATTAATTAGGTAGTCGATGCCGAGTTGCTGGCGCTTCCAATAGTTCCTGCACTCGACAAGATCGGCCTTTAGACCTTCAAGCTCGTCAGCAGAAACGGATTGCCCATTTGGGAGCGACGGCGGGCCGGGAGGCATTGCCCCCTTGCGCTCATAAGAGCCCTTCAGTTCGAGAATAGCGTTGCTCATCGTCTAACCTTTCAGCTCGCGCGAAAGAGTGCTGATCGGCGTGCCCGTCAGCGTCTCTATCTCGCGCATGGAGAAGCCCTGCTCGCGGAGGCTCTTGGCGTCGGGAACTACGTTGCCCGTCGCAGCCTTGTAAAGGCGGCGCATGTAGTCGAACGGCTCGCCTGGATTGCTGAAAGCAATCGCCGTTTTGATGAGGTTTGAGAGCTCAGCAGGATACAGCACCTCGTCCATAAGCCGCATTATCTTGTTGAATAGGCGCACATCTTTCCCGGCAAAGCGGAACTTGGCTAGATGCACGTTGAGCAGCGTGGTCGCTACCTCGAGGAGGTCATCTCGGGTGTACCTGCCGAAGTCGATCACGGAATCAAACCGACGAATCATCGCCTTGTCGAGCGTTCCGTACATGTTGGTCGTGGCGATGAGCACGACTTGCGTGTTCATACTGTCCAACTCGCGGAGGAACGTGGACGTCGCGCGTCCCATCTCGCGGACATCGTGGCTGTTGTTCCTGTCCATCGCAAGGGCGTCGATTTCGTCGAAGAGCACGACGATTCTGCCCGGGTTGGCAAACCCGTTGATCTCGCGGAAGAGAGTCGTGATGTTCTTGCTTGTCTGTCCGAGCTTGCTGTCGATGACCTCGCTAAAGTCGACGACAAACAAATCCCTCTCAAGGATTCGGGCGACATGCTTGGCCGTTTCGGTCTTGCCTGTGCCGGGAGGTCCTTGGAACAGGAACTTATTGATGCCCGCGTCATGGCCGACTGCATTTATGATTCCCTTCACGTCCTCAGAAATGACCTCTGGGAGAGGGAGGGGCGAGCGGGAGTAGTCCATTCTCCTGAGGAAATGGCCCACGCCGCCGCTTGTCTGTGGGACAAAGGTATTCGCGTCCGAAAGAAGGGCGAGGACGTATTCTGCGAGCTCGGTGTCGCCGGCCCGATCGAAGTCATGGGCGATCTCTATGGCCTCCTGACGAAAGCCGTAGTTGTTGTCCTCCACATGGTATTTAATAAGGTTCAGTACATTCCTCTTCTTCATTTTCCATTTCTCCAGACACTATCCGCCCCATAATGGCACTTTCTAGTATAGAACAAAACCAACAGAATTGGAATAGAGATTGACTTTTTAAGCCGAGCGGTGCTACCCTCGAATCGGTTCGGGGCACCACGAGCCAACCTGTCCGTTGCCAGCCGTAGGGAGGTGATTGTATGGCACGGCATCACAGCCCCAAGCTCAGCAAAGCCGCCGCTGTTCTGGCGAGCGGCAAGTCGAGCCCTCGGGCCAAGTCGCAAGCCGGCAAAACGCTGGCAGACCACAAGCGCCGCATGCATTAAGTGGCACGCAGCATCCTGAAGGAGGTGATGAAGATGGCATATGTTCGAGTGCGAATCCCGAAGTACCGAGTTACCAAGACCGGGCGAATCGTAAAGACCGGAACAATCACGCGATACGTCCATGTTAAAAGGAAGTAGAGCCCCAATGCGCAATTGAGGCTCCACTCGGAACGGAGCGGGGGTGTAGTTTAGCGGCTTGCCCCCGCTCCGCATATTCGCAAAGGTTAGCGCAGTTCTATCCGTGCCGCAATTCTGCATTATCGTCACAAGGTGAGCGGGTGGCTATCACAAATACGTTGCTTAGAACAGGGCACTGCCACATTCCAGCAAACCAATCCGAATCCTCGCTTGGTCGGGAGATAGTCCAATTACCCCTTAAACACCATATCGTTGTGGTATTCAATAAACTCAGCTCGTGGGACAAATCGCTTCGGAAGCGTAATTGGCTTTCCGTTGTAGCGCCACAAATACTCATCCTCAGGTGTTTCATGTCCGACCACACCGGACACCACTATCTTTAGGTCCTTCGTAATGGTAATTAGCCCCCGATCGAACGCCTTATCGTGCAATGCGTTCAAGAGCAATCCATTGTCGGGGGCAAGTCGCTCCGTTTTTGGATCAGAGACAATCCAGGGCTTGATATGGCTAGCAACCAACAGAGCCTTGTTTGATAGCCCCGTCAAGCAGCATCTTGAATCGTAATTGACGAGCAAGGTATTTCGAAAGAACTCCTGGTTCACCCGCATCGAAACGATTGCTTCGCGCTCTTTGCCCTCTGGCAAATCAAAGCCAATCGTCTCTTTCAACTCATCGCTTAGCGGTTCTTCAAAATCGAATCGATTGAGGAACACCTCGGTCGCTTCCTCGACGAGCTCATCGCCAGCAGAGGAATACTCAACCCAAACCATCTCATCCATTTTGCTCGCATGGGTCATTCCAACCTTGCCGCGAGCGCGTCGACGCTCATCGAAAGATGCAAGATTCCAGATTTTTAGAGCGACTGCGTTCGGCGTTCTGCCAATGGCCTTAGCTAACGCCTGGACGTCCTCGCCTGTTTTATCAACCTTTTTTGATGGTAGGGCGAGGTACAAAAACAGAGCCGCAAGGGTTTCTTCCCTCGACCATTTGTCTCCACGGCCTGCCATGTTTGCTCCTCGCCCGCGCACCGCTCACGTAATAGGTCCAGGATAATCCCGCGGGGGACCGCACTCGCTGCCTTTTCTCATTCGTCGGTGAATGGTTCACATAATGGCACTCCCCCGCGCTCCTCATACCCGCGCTCGAGCTTCTTCCCAAGCTCCGCAGCGGGCAGATACGGCTCCCAAAGCGGGCATCCCTGCCAACCCTCCGCGAACCCCATGCGGTGCAGCTCGTAGGCATCCAGCCTGTCTAGCAGCTCAAACAAACGTGTGCGCCAGCCTGTCTCGGGGGCGATGCGCTCCAGCAGGTAACTCAGGATGGTGAGTATGCCGAACATGTTGTCCGACCGCACCTGGTACGGCTCGTGCCACTCTGGATACTTCGACTTGGTGGGGATGGTCGGCCTGGTGCCAAGCCCTCTGTTCCACAGGCGGCCATGGTGTGCACATATGTTGCGAGCGGTGTTGATGGCCACGAGCCACGACTTCAACACGCGCGACGATACGCCCAGGTCCCCAGAGATTCTGTTCCTGATGTCAACCGACGCGCCGTTGTAGAGGCGAAGCATCGTGCCGAAGTCCATCAGGTTCACGAGAATCCAATAGGGCGGCAGGTCATGCGCGTCGCCGTAGGCCTCCTTGAAGTGGATAGCGAAGGGTTCACGCGAGCGGTCAAGCTCCTCAGTGCATCGTTCGATGAACTCGCCGTACGCATCGCCCTCAAGGCGCGGGAGATTCTCGCGGTCGAAGAAGCCGAACGCTCCGGTCTTGCCCGCGAGCTCATAGGCCAGCTGCGTGCGGAAGTAGACCTCGACGCGCTCGATGGCGTCCAAGACGATGAGCCTGAACTGCCTGTCGAAGGTGTAGAGCTTCCAGATCTGGTCGAATGTCGTGCCCTCGACGAAACGCTCGTCCTTTTCGCCCTCCTTGTCTGCCTCTGGCTTGCGCTTGAAGATGTACCAGTAGCCGCTCAGGCGGTAATAGCCAACGTTTGCGAGGTGGGCGATAAGGTCATCGCGGTCTGCCACCAGGCCGCGCTCGACTATGAGCAGGTCGGCCTGCTCCTCGAAGGTCAGCCAGGGTTTCTTGTATTCCCCCATGGTGCTCCTGTGCTCGATGCATAAAAGAAGACCCGCCAGTGTGCATGCTCGAGAGCAGAGGCCGGGCGGGTTTACTAAGGTCATTTTACCGCAGTCGAAGCCATTCTATACGGAACTCCACGAGGAAAGTTTGCAAGCGGCCGCCTCCCTTGATTATCAACTTCATCCGAACACTTCCCACATTCATCCGCACATGTGCGGATGAATGTGGGAACCCGATACCCTGAGGGCCGGACCGGCCGGCCCCGGGAGATCGGAGGACGGCATGTCCGGAAAGAAGAATAG
>JAXJEC010000011.1:0-5126 GCA_036301625.1 Collinsella sp.
ATTGTCGGCCTAATCCGCGGTCTTTCATGCAGCAGGGGCTCTCAATGTTTTTATGTCCTGCTCATATCGTCTGTGCCGGCACCCCGGGACACTCCTTGGCAGCAACCGCACCTAGTCGTTGGGGACGTTCTTAAATGATTAATCGCTGGGGACAGTCTTCGTAGGTAGCGCGTAAAAAGGGGATGGGCTTTCCCCGACGGCTGTCGAGAAAAGCCCATCCCATAATTTACGACCGTTAGAACGTTCCGCCGCCGCCTCCGCCGACGCCGCCACCACCGCCGCCAGAGAAGCCGCCGCCGCTGCCGCCGCTCGAGCTATCGGAGCTCGAAGCCAGCTCGCGGATGGTCTCGTGATACACATCGTTGAACGAATCGAGCGGAGACTCGTTGCCGTAGTGATGGTAATACCACCAGTAGCAGGGGTAGTTGTCGTAGAAATCGTCGCTGTTGCGCAGGTCCGCAGGCACGGCCTCGGCCAGCTGTCGCAGCACTTCTTTCGAAACGCCCAGGGCAACGCCCATCACCAGCAGCTTGTTCCACAGCACCAAATCGCCCGGGACGGCTTCCTTTAGGCGTGTGAAATCCTCGAGCCAATGCTTGAGCGCCTTGCAGCGAGCCGCCACCTCGGCGCCCTCCGGCGTAAAGCGGCGGAACGTAAGGCCCACGCCGATACCCACCAGCACAATCGGCACCGAGATAACCGCGGCGGTAATGTTCGCCTGTGCGCCATCGGTAAAGAAGATGGATCCCACGGGAACAAAGGCAATCAGGATACCAAGAACCAGGCAAAACACCATTGCAACAATGCCGTCTGAGGCAACGTACTCGCTATCGGCCAGCTTGCCCTTAACGGTGTTCTGATAGTCCTCGAGCTTGTCGCCCACGGGTGTAGCGTGCTGCTTGACGTAGTGCTGCAGCTCGTCGAACGTGCGCGAGCGATCGCCGTTCTCGTCAGGCTTAGTACCGGCAAAGAAGACCTTGAGCACCATGTGGTCAATGCCCTTGGCCGACTTCCAGCCCGCATCACTCACCGTCACGCGATACGTCTGCTCTTCTTTTTCACGCCCCAACAGACCCTTCTTGGCCTTGGTCACGGTCGCCTGCTCCAGCTTGATCACACGGTCGTCAGTGAGCTTCATGAGCGTGGCGATATATGCCTGATCGGGCACCTCGTTCCAGCTCATGAGGGCCGAAAGCACGGCGGGATGGTCGGCCGAAGGCACATCGCGGAAATATTCGTCCTGGAAAAGCGGCTTGGGCTTGCGCTTGCGCAGCTTGAGCATAACGATTGTGCCGGTAAAGGCCACCGCCGCAACAACACTTAGCACGGCAAGTGCATTGGCAATCATGCGAGCGTGAGCGCGGCGGGCGTTAGCTTCGTCGGCCCATTCCTTCTCTTCGCTCAGGATCGTTGACATGCGCTCTTCGCCCGAAGCGGCAAGCTGCGGCACCCAGTCGCTAGGGAAGGCGATGCGTGCCTCGGCGAATTCGCCCTGGTGCACGCAGGGAATGGTATAGGTGACCATGGGCTCGTCCTCATCGAGCGACACGTCGCCCGTCAGCGGACCATGGCCCCATGCGCGGAAGTTATCGCCCTTGACGGCCGCCGTCCCGGCAGCGGCATTCGCGAAGCACACTTCCATCTCGACGTCATCGGAATCCGCAGACCAGCCGTCACCTACGAACTTCCAGTAGAGCTCGGCGGTATCGGCCCAGTTCATAACCGCACCGGTCATGGTGTAGCTCACGTAGTAGATTGCGCTGTCGCCGCTCTCGTGAGGGCTGAACACCTTAATCCTTACGCCGTCACCGGTCTGCTCGACCGTGTAGACGCCAGAGTCGCCCTTGTTCGCGCTATCGACTTTGTTAAACGCGGTGTCCTCTTCCTCGACACTCAGCACGTCGACGCCCGCCGTGCCGCCCTGCTGGTTGGAGCCCGTATTGATCTCCCAAAACACGCCGTTGATGTCGTCGTCGAAATCAAACTGGCGTCCCTCGACAACGGTCAGCGATCCATCGGCCTCAACCGTGGCACTGATATAGGTCTGGGTCATGGAATAACCGTCGGCGTGTGCGGCGGCGGGCAGTAGCAGCAATGCAAGCGCGACGAGTGCGCAGACGGAAGCAAATCGCGCAAACGGGCGGCGCTGCCGACAGGTTTTGGCAACGGGGGCGTTCATAGGCACATCCTTTGTCTGTGATACCAGCAACGCCATTGTCCCACGTTTACGGGCGCACATGACGAACATCTAGGCCAGCGGAGTATCAAACGGGACGAAAGTCACGCCCGCGGCCGGCACCTGGGGACGTTCCTTATCTGCCGGCAATCTGGGACACTCCTTGGCATGGCCTGCGCCAGCAATAGATACCACTTCACAGCTCTGTCACAGGTGTAGCGGCTTTGTGTGGGTGCGGCACGCGCTGATTGAGCCGCCAGCCGAGGGGCATAAAGCAGTTGAGCGAAAACGGTTTGCCCCTTTGCCGTTCGCTCGAGGATCATGTCCCCCTTTTCCGCGGAAACCCCGGCAGTTGCGAAGAGCTGCCGGGGTTTCTGTCGTTTGTGAGGCTAAGTCGGTACGCAGCGATCGAGACCTTGAGCCGCAAACCCACCGTGCGCAATGCGCACCGCCGCCAACTTGTGAGCGCGGCAACGCCTTCCCTGCCAAGCCCCGCGCTATACTCGTCCGCATGGATATCAAAACACGCAACATAGCAACGCCCGCCGCGGACGCGCCAGCGACGCCACCCGCCTCCGCCCCCGCGCCCGTCGTGGGCCGTTTCGCCCCGTCGCCCTCGGGCCGCATGCACCTGGGCAACGTGTTCAGCTGCCTGTGCTCGTGGCTTTCGGCCCGCAGCCAGGGCGGCAGCATCGTGCTGCGCATCGAGGACCTGGACGATCGCTGCAAGCGCCCGGAACTTGCCGCTCAACTGATTGACGATCTGACCTGGCTGGGGCTCGAGTGGGACGAAGGCCCCTACTACCAGCACGATCGCCTGGATCTGTACGAGGACGCCCTGCGCCAGCTGCAAGACGCCGGCCTCACCTATCCCTGTTTTTGCACGCGTGCCGAACTCCACGCCGCGAGCGCGCCGCACGCCAGCGACGGCACGCCCATCTACCGCGGCGCCTGCAGAGGTCTTTCTGCTGATGAAATCACCCGCCGCAGTGCCCTGCGTGCTCCGGCCACGCGCCTGCGCGTGCCCACCGTCGACGACCTCGCCAGCGACGTGATCGAATTCGTGGACCGCACGTACGGAGCCCAATGCGAAGCACTCGCCACCGAGTGCGGTGACTTTTTGGTGCGCCGCAGCGACGGCGTGTTTGCCTATCAGCTGGCCGTGGTGGTCGACGACGCTGCCATGGGCGTCACCGAGATCGTACGCGGATGCGACCTGCTTGGTTCCACGCCGCGCCAGATCTATCTGCAACATCTGCTGGGACTGCCCACGCCGCACTACGCGCACATTCCGCTGCTCATGTCACCGGACGGCCGCCGCCTTTCCAAGCGCGATCGCGATCTGGACCTGGGCGAGCTCCGCACCCGCTTTGGCACACCCGAGGCACTGTTGGGATGGCTCGCCGGGCAAACAGGCATCGCGCCGGACACCACGCCGCGTACCGCCGAGCAGCTGGTCGAGCACTTTAGCTGGGACGTCATCCGCGCGCATCGGGAGAACATCACTGTAACGGTCGAGTAGCCAGCCACCCCGCCTCTACGCAACATCCCAGGGCTGGAGTTCGTCGCCCAAGCGAACGATGCAGTCGTAGAGCACGGTGTGACGCTCGGCCGGGTTGGTATCCCGATGAAAATGCCCGTAGTACCAGCGCTTGTAGTCCAAGCGGTCTTCCAGCTCATCGAAAAATGCCGTAAGCCGATCAACGGAGGGGCAATTCCAGCCGGACGCTGGATAAAGCGTGGACGAAAGCATGCGCGTAGAGCAGGTGTGAGTGATCACGTAGTCGACCGTCCAGCCCACGCTGTCGAGCTTTGCCCGCGCCTCCTCAAAGTTGCGCTCGTCCGGCAGCTCCTGCGGCCACCAGCTGGAATACGGAATGCGGTATTCCTTGTCCACGCTCGTGGCGCCGCCCATGGTAAAGACCGTTGAGCCGTCGAGCTCAAAAACCTCGGCGCGCGTCAGGCGCCGTATGGGAGAGGTGTCCGACAGGCGCTGCGTCAGCCCACCGTGCCACAACTCCATGGGGCGCTCCGCCCAGTGATCGAAACGCTCGTGGTTGCCGTCGACAAACAGCACGGTATAGGGACGCGATTCCAGCCAAGCGATGTCGGCACATTCTTCGGCAGAGAAATCCCACGGAAAGCCAAAGTCGCCGGCGATAATCAGATAGTCGTCGCTCGTCAGACTATCCCCAAGGTCCCAGTCGCGCAGCTTTTGCATGTCGACGCCGCCGTGAATATCGCCCGTCACATAGACCGTCATCGGATCACCACTTCCCTGTAAGTCGCTAGCCCGCATTCTGCACGATCACTAAGCCAACCGTTCCAGCCCTTAGGGCTTACCCCTCGTTCTTCCATCCAAACGGGTCAAGCACCCAAAAAACCAGATCGAGCACGCCGCCGGTCATCATGGCGCCGGCAAGGGCCATGCAAACGTGCAGAGAGACGGCACTTCGGAGCACGTCGAATGGCCCCAAAGAAGCCAGCAGCGCGACCGCTGCGCCGGCTACGCACAGCGCGAGGCACGGCCCCGCGTCCTTAACGCACTTCTTTGCGAGATGCTTTGCGTTGTCACTCATCAATATCGAACTCCTTAGAGGGTCGTTGTTTGGGTACATGCCTCCGCGGCAGAGCAGGGCGGCAGGGTAAGTGTCACATGTCGTGCGGACATCAATGGAGAAACCGCCTGCTCGACCAACCTTTGACGCCGTTTTGCACCGGCACCACATCCCCCGCTATCGAGGTCTAATACTTTTCCCACCGCTACCCAAAAACTCATCCAACATTAATCTTGGCTCAAGAATCGCTTAATCTATAACCTGCACTATAGAGTTCGACCAAGGGCGGGGCGGCGCCGCGCAACGCAGGCCGCCGAACGCTACGCTCGCGCCCGGGCAGATCGCCCGGCGTCGCGCCCATCGAACGAAAGGAACAGGTCATGGACGACCTC
>JAXJEC010000012.1:0-9464 GCA_036301625.1 Collinsella sp.
CGCCGGCATTGCCGACGCACGTCGCAACGCCGAGCTCAACGGCCTTACCCGTAACGCGTGGTTTATGGCTGACGATGCCACTGACTATATCCTCGATGCCGCCGATAACAACGAGCGTGTTGACGTTCTCTCCATCGACCCGCCGCGCGCCGGCTCCACACCCGAGTTCCTCGAGGCCGCTTGCGCGCTCAAGCCACGCCGCATCACCTACATCAGCTGCAATCCCGTGACCCAAGAGCGCGATCTGCACCAGCTCCTCGATGGAGGCTATCGCCTGCTCAAGATCACGCCGGTCGACATGTTCCCTCACACCGACCACACCGAGACCGTCGCGGTCCTCGAGCGCCGCTAATCCACCCCGGTAGATTTTTTGGGACAAGAAAGGGGGCGGCCCGTCTGGACCGCCCCCCTTCGTTGGACATATGAGTCTCGTTACATCCCCTTGCGCAGGTCGCACACACCAGCCGCCGCCATCTCGCGCAGCAGTGTCTCGCGGTCGCGCGTCACGATCAGATCCAACGGGAAGTGAATCTCGTCGAGCATCTTACGGGCATGGTCGAGCTTGCCAATGGCCATGCCGATGTGCGCGTCGGTCGAAACGCCAATGCCCACACCTAGCTCGGCGCAACGCTCGGCGATCTTGCGACACACGTCCCAATGCTCGGTATCGTTGCCATGCTCAAGACTATGGTTGTTGATCTCGATGATCTTGTGCTTGTCCTTGGCCGCCAACAGGACCTCGTCGATATCAAAGGGCACACCCGAGCGACCCGTATGGCCCAACATGAACACCTTGGGGTGCTCCAGGGCATTGATATACATCTCGGTCGTCTGGGCAAGCGTCGCGCCCTCAGCAAACTGCGGATTATGCACACTTGCCACCAAATAATCCAAATTACGCGTCACCAAATCGAACAGCGTATGCTGACGGCTGTACGCATCGCCGGCGATATCGAGCGAAACGGGAATGTCTTCGCCAAACAAGCTACCGTCCAGCGAAACGATATCGGCCTCGGCGCCACGGAGCAACAGCACGCCGCTCCAAATGCGCGGCCAGATATCCTGGTTGATAAAGAACTGGTAACTGCGCAGGTCATTGGGGCAAGCCGTAACCATAGAGCTCAAATGGTCGGCAGATCCGAGCACCTGCAGACCACGCTCTGCCGCCCAGTACACATTCTCCTCAATGGTCGAATATGCATGCGCAGAGAACATCGTATGGGTATGAATGTCACAAGAAAGCAGGCAGGGCATCAGGTCTCCTTATCTGGCACGGCCGTCGCTTATATTCATTGTACGCATAGCCTTCGATAGTCGTAAAACCACTCCATCCCAAAGACACAACGTCCATGACAACGGGGTCCGGCTTAACACCAAACCCCGTTTCACGTAAAACATTGTAGGCAGAGCGCTTTACTTTTAACGATACTCGTCCGCCAACTGTTTCCAAGCGGGTAGCGAATTGACAATCGTTTCGTAGCTCACGCAATAGCCCAGGCGGAACCAACCCGGCATACCAAAGCTGTCCGAGGGAACCGCAAGCAACTCATACTTCTTTGCGCGCTCGCAAAACGCATTCGCATCGGACTCCAACGCTTTCACCCATAGGTAGAACGCGCCATCCGGCTCAACATAGGTGTAGCCATACTCCGCTAGTGCGTCGGTAAGCGCGGTGCGGTTACGTGCATAGGCCTCAACGTCACTCGGCTCATCGATGCAGTCGATAATTACGCGCTGAAAGAGCGCCGGCGCGCACACGAAGCCCAGCGTACGGGCAGCACCCGCAACAGCCGGCATCAGACGGGCAGCCTGCGGATTGGTGTTGGGAACCAAGATCCAACCCACGCGCTCACCAGGCAGCGACAGCGACTTGGAATACGAGTAGCACACGATGGTGTGCTCGTAGATCGAGGGCACCCAAGGCACCTCGGCACCGTACACGATCTCGCGGTACGGCTCATCCGAGATGAGCATAATCGGATTCTCGGAATCGCGCTGAGCGTTGGCCTCGCGCAGAACATTGGCCAGTCGCGTCAACGTGTCGCATGTATATACGGCACCGGTCGGATTGTTGGGAGAGTCGATGATGACGGCCGCCGTCTTATCGCTGATCGCCTTGAGCACGTTGTCCACGCTCAGCTGGAACGTATCTTCATCGGCGAGCGCCTCAACACACGTACAGCCGGCCTTCTCAATCCAAACGCGATACTCCGGAAAGTACGGGGCGATAACAATAACCTCGTCGCCCGGATTCGTAACGGCGTTGAGCGCGCAGGTGAGCGAAGCCGCGGCACCCACCGTCATAAAGACGTCTTTGCCCTCATAGCTCGTGCCAAAGCGGCGGTTGAGCGATTCGGCGACGGCTGCTCGACATTGCGGCAGGCCCGGAGCGGGGGTGTAGCCGTGCAACTGGTCACTCGGCAGCTCCAGGGCCTTCTTAATCGACTCAGCCACAGCAGCGGGCGCCGGAACGCTCGGATTGCCCAGCGAAAAATCGAATACGTTTTCCGCACCGATCTGCACCTTGCGCTCAAGGCCATAGCTAAAAATCTCACGGATGATGGAGCTTTCCGCACCGCGAGCATACATAGTTTCGTTGATCATCTGTTCCCCTTTCGCATAGGCGCTATTGTACGCTTTAGCCGAGCAAAGTGCCGCAGCAATGTTGATTGGGGACAGACTTAAATGCGTGAAAACGCTCATTTAAGTCTGTCCCCAATCAACAAAAAGAAAAAGCCTCCGCAGGTTTCCCCGCAGAGGCTTTCGCCACAAAGGCTATTTGTCGGCGTCGGTGTCGGCACCGGCATTGACGGCACAGTCATCGCCGGCATCATCGGATGCGGCTTCGGCATCCTCCTGCATGGCCGCCTGCGCAAAGGCCGCGGCATCAGCCGCCAGCTCCTCCTCGCTCATTCGAGGCACGCGCTTCTTGGTCGGCATGCCGGCCGCCTTGGCATTGCGCTCCTCCTTGGCCGCCAGGATATCGCCCTCGCGCTCAAGGTAGGCATTCCACTCGTTGTCGAGCAGGGCGTTCACGGCGTCGCCCTCGACGGTCTCGCGCTCAAGCAGCACCTTCGCCATCAGATCAAGCTGATCGCGACGGGCGTCCAGAATCTCGACCGCACGACGATGGGCCTCACGCATAATGCGCTGAACCTCGATATCGATGCGGCGCGCCGTCTCCTCGGAGTAATCCTGGTGATCGGCGTAATCGCGACCAAGGAACACCTGATGTTGCGCCTCGCCAAACACTTGCGTGCCCAGCTCCTCGCTCATGCCCAGGCGCGTGACCATCTCGCGCGCCATCTTGGTTGCGCGCTCCAGATCGTTGCTCGCGCCCGACGTAATATCATCGCACATGAGCTCCTCGGCAACGCGACCGCCCAAGAACACGGCGAGCTCGTCGAGCATCTCGTTCTTGGTCTTGAGGAAGTGGTCCTCCTGCGGAAGCTGCAGCGTGTAGCCCAGCGCCTGGCCGCGGCTGACGATCGAGATCTTGTGGACCGGATCGGAGTGCTCCAGGATGTGGCCCACCAGGGCATGACCGCTCTCGTGGTAGGCAATCGTGGTGCGCTCGGCCTCGGTCATCACGCGACCCTTGCGTTGCGGTCCGGCAATCACGCGCTCCATCGACTCCTCGACCTCGTCCATCGAGATCACGGAACGATGACGGCGAGCGGCCAGCAGCGCAGACTCGTTGAGCAGGTTCGCCAAATCGGCACCAGTAAAGCCAACGGTCATCTGGGCGAGCTTCTCAAACTTAACGTCCTCGTCCATCGGCTTGCTCTCGGCATGCACGCGCAAGATCTGCTCGCGGCCCTTCACATCCGGACGGTCGACCGTAACCTGACGGTCAAAACGGCCGGGACGCAGCAATGCCGGATCCAGGATGTCAGGACGGTTGGTCGCAGCGATCAGGATGACCGACTCGCTTTCCTCAAAGCCGTCCATCTCGACCAGCAGCTGGTTGAGCGTCTGCTCGCGCTCGTCGTGACCGCCGCCCAAGCCAGCTCCGCGCTGACGTCCCACGGCATCGATCTCATCGATGAAGATGATCGACGGGGCCTGGGACTTGGCCTCCTTAAAGAGGTCACGCACACGGCTGGCGCCGACACCTACGAACATCTCGACAAAGTCGGAACCCGAGATGCTAAAGAACGGCACGCCCGCCTCGCCGGCAACGGCCTTGGCCAGCAGGGTTTTACCGGTGCCCGGAGGGCCAACCAGCAACACGCCACGCGGGATCTTGGCGCCCAGCTTGCGATAGCGATCCGGATCGCTCAAAAAGTCACGGATCTCCTCGAGCTCCTCGACTGCCTCGTCCACGCCGGCAACGTCTTCAAACTTGACCTTGGGGCGTGTGGCCTCGTTGGTCTTGGCGTTGGTCTTGCCAAACTGCATGTTCCTGTTGTTGGCGCCCATCATCTGGCGCATAAAGTAGAACATGATGGCGATAAGGGCGATCGTCGGAAGCACACTCATCGCCAAGTCGCCCCAAAAATCGGGATCGTTGGTGTTGACGATGTACTTGGTATCGGGGTGCTCCGCCATGAGCTCGGCAAGCGAATCGGAGCCGACATAGGTCGAGGAGAAGCTCTTGAGCTCGCTCGTATCGCCCTTGTCCTTCTTCGTCTTCCAGTAATGACCCGTCACGCTTCCGTCTTGAACCGTATAGGTCAGATCTTCGACGCGATCCTGCTTGATGGCGCTCACCATCTCGCTCGTCGCGAGCTTAACGGTATTGCTGGAATTGGCAAAGCCGGAGCCCATGTTAAAGAAGGCGTAGCCCAGAAGCGCGCAAGCCAAAATAAAATACAGCCAGCCCGTACGCGTGGGCTTCTTGCCTCCGGGCATCCCCGGGATCTTAGGCTCCCGGGGAGTCTGGGAATTGTTATCGTTATGGTCGTCGGGCATCTTACGAATAAACCTCCGGTTTCAAAATGCCCAGATACGGAAGGTTACGATAGCGCTCGGCATAGTCGAGGCCGTAGCCCACCACAAAGGCATCGGGGCAATGGGTTCCAACATACTTGGGCGTGATGGCCGAGACGCGGTCCTCAACGTCCTTCCACAGGAAGGCGGCGACCTCCAGAGAAGCGGGCTTGCGGCTCTCGAGGTTCTTCATCAGATACTTGAGCGTCAGGCCCGAGTCCAGAATGTCCTCGACGATCAGCACGTCGCGACCGCGGATGTCGATATCCAGGTCCTTAATGATACGCACGATACCCGAGGACTTCACACCGTCGCCATAGCTCGAAACAGCCATGAAATCGATGTTGGTCGGCAGCTCGATCTTACGCATCAGGTCGCCCATAAAGACCACGGCGCCGCGCAGGACCGCAATCAGCACCAGATCCTTACCCGCGTAATCGCGAGTAATCTCCTCGCCCAGGCGAGAGACGATACCGTCGATATCCTCCTGCGTGAACAGAACCTTCTCGATATCCGGATGTTGAGAAGCCATGACAACCCTTTCTTGTGCTTATCGCCCACACACCGCCGTATGGACGCGAACTTCACATTTTAGCAGCGCACGGGGTATATTTTCCAGCCCGTACGCCATCAGCGCGGGAATACCGTCAACGTCGCACAGAATAGCTGGCGTGGGACGCTATTCCGCATCGACCACGCGGAGCAGATATGCCACGCGCGTTGCGGCCGTGCACTTAAAACGCTCGTCCGCGCGAACTCCGGCGACCCACACCACGGCGCCCCCCGGCGCCGTCCTCACCATGGGCACGCCGGCGCGCTCGGAAACGGGAATGCGAGCCTCACCTAGCAAGTCGGATACTTTCTTGCTTCGACCACTCATCCCTAACGGGCACATCACGTCTCCCGGTACAGGACCGTCCACCCACAGGCGCGCCAATCGCGCCTCGGCAGGGATCTCGCCACGCGAGCCCGCCAGGATCCGCTCACTATCGCTGTCGGCAAAACCCAGGGCAGCCGCGTCTACCAAAGCTGTCACTTCCCCGGCAGCTGCAAGCTCACGGGCGCGGCGCACGATATCGCATCCCGGCTCAACGGCCATCGGTTCTGTGACCAGCATACGTCCCCCGCCCAACGGCAAACGACCGGGTACGGTAACCCAGTCCGCGACCAGGCCCTCGCGAGCCGCCGGCGCCTTGAACGCCAGCATGCCAAACTCAATGCGTGCGTCAATCCCCGCCGGAAGCGTGACCGAGCCGGCGCCCTCGGCAACGCAGGAAAGGACTCGCTCCACATGTCGCATCTCTGGACGAGCGTCCGGATCGATGCGCTTAATCGCCAGTCGCACGATGCGCCGCGCGATTACCACCTCGGCCGCAGCAAGGCGCCTGGCATCGAGCACCAGCGCGCCCGCCGCCTCCTTACGCAGGCAGCTTCGAAACGCCTGTGCCGAAAGCTGAGACAAAAACGCGTCCTCATCGCCTAAGATCTCGCAGGCGGCGCCAATCGTCTTGCAGACGCTCGCGTTGCGCTGCGCCACCACCGGCATCACTCGATGGCGCACGTAGTTTCGCAGATACGAGATATCCTCATTGCTCTCGTCTTCACGCCACGGCTGACCATGTACCTGTAGATAGCCCACGAGCTCGCCATGAGTTAGGTCGAGCAAGGGACGCACCACGATATTCCTCCGGCGAGGAATGCTCGATAGGCCAGCGGGCCCTGAACCCTTAATCGCGTTCATCAAAAACGTTTCCGCGCGATCCGAAGACGTGTGCGCGGTGCAGATACGAGCCGCCGTTCGCGGTGCCCCCGTCTGGGCGCAGAGCTCGCGAACATACCTCCGCGCCGCGGCATAGCGCACCTCGCGGGCCGCGGCCTCAACATTGCCCGACTCCCCATCAAAATAAGCGTGCTCCACGCACAGCGGTAAACCATATTTCGCGCAGAGCTCACGCACAAAGGCCTCGTCGCCATCGGACGCCTTGCCGCGCAGATGATGGTTTACATGCAGCACATGCAGGCGCTCGCGAGCAATGGGGGCAACACCGCGTCCGTCTTGGATATCCAGCTTTGATGTGCACGCCATAAGAAGCAGTGCCGTCGAGTCCGCGCCGCCTGATACCATGAGCACGACAGGAGCAGCCTGCTGCCTCGTTCGGGTCTCATCGACTGCCCCGGGCACGGCATGGTGTCCGTAATGCTGTGATACCGTTGGCATTCGCTTCCTCCTCTATTCGTCCGCACCCATTGTATCCTTTGGAATCTTATGTCTCGTCTGCACCTTCATATCCTCGGCAGTGGCTCTAAAGGCAACTGCGCACTCATCGAGGGCCCGCAGGGGCTCATTATGGTCGATGACGGACTGTCTCGCCGCGAGACATTAAAGCGCATGGCAGAACTGGGGCTCTCGACAGACAACGTCTCGGCTCTTCTCATTACTCATGAGCATAGCGATCACATCAAGGGCCTCGATGTCTGGTGCAAGCACTGGCACGGCCCCCTCTTTGCCAGCAGGGGCACTCTTTCGAACAAAGAAAATCTTTCGCATCTGCCTGTCGAGGAATTCGATCCCGGCGACGCCCTATCCATTGCCGGCATCCACGTGCAAACCTACTCAACATCACACGATGTCATCAATCCAGTCGGTTATCGATTCGACGCCCTCGATGATTCCATCGGCTTTGCCACCGACACCGGAGAGCTATCGAGCCAAGCCATGAACACCCTCAAAGATTGTCGAGTCCTCGCGCTCGAAAGCAACCACGATGTGACCATGCTGCGCGAGGGAGAATATCCCCGCTTTCTTCAGGAGCGCATCCTGTCTGCAAGGGGACACCTCTCCAATGGCCAAGCCGCCGAAGCCGCGCGCGAACTTGTTACCGATCGCACCGAACAGCTCATTGCCATGCATATCAGCCAAGATAACAATCGTCCGAGCCTTACCGTCAAAAGCTATGCCAAGGCTCTGGCCGCAACCCTGGATGACGAGGTCGGCAGCTCCGCAACCCTTCTCCAAGGATCGCGAAAACTCTCGATACGCCCTGCGAGTCAGTATCAACCGGCAACCATTCAATAGACTGTCCTAGACAGCAAAAGGGGCCGAGAATCGCTTCCCAGCCCCTTTTGCTGTCTTTTAATAGCGCAGAACACCAACGAAGTTAGTCGATGGAGATCTTCGTAACGTTCTTCTTCTCGACGATCTTGGGGACCGTAACGGTCAGGATGCCGTCAGCGTACTTAGCCGAGAGGCCCTCGCTCGAAGCGTCCTTTAGATACACGCCACGCGTCGCGCTGTACGAGCTGAACTCCTTCTGCAGGAAGTTCTTGCCCTCGTTCTCCTCGTCTTCCTCGACATTCACGCTAATGGACAGACGGCCCTCGTTAAGCTCGACATCGATATCGTCCTTGGCGACGCCGGTCAGATAAGCCTTGACCTCATAGCCGTCGCCCTTATCCTCAACGTCAACGGGAAACGCCTTGGAAGCAATCGAGTTGTTTGCAAGGTCGGTCATATCATCAAACAGATCGAACAGCGAGCTAGCAGAAGGACGAACGCCAAAAACCGAACGATAAGGAACCATGCTTGCCATGTTTACCACTCCTTTTAGGACTGCCGAGCCATCTTCTAGGTGACTGGGACTTCTTTTGACGCTCATATATATGCCCACACAGTGCTTATATATACATTGACTATAAAGTTTTTTGAGTCAAGTACTATAAGCATATCTAAGTGTAATTGACTCAGGTTTTAGTAAGGTTAAGGTTCTTTGAACCAGAGCTTAAATAACGAGTATGTTCGCAGCTACAAATAACAAGGGGCTTACAATGAGCGCGTACACGTTGTTGGTAACGAGCTAAAGGGCATCATGGACGACCAAAACCAGAACAAAATGTTTATGCAGACGCAGGGGGAAGAAACTTCCACGCAGCCGCCACGGTTCCATCGCCCCCACATCTCGCAAGAGCCCATTAATGATCCTGAGCCCGAGTATGTGACGAGAAATCGATATCAAACGCTCGAGGATGCCCAAACGGGACGCAAACATATGGGCGTCGCCTCGGGAGACCCTGTATATCTGAAAGACGCACCATTATCTAAAAACAGCGCAGCTAGTGATGAGCCGATGAAAGCATCCGCCGCTCATCAACAAAGAGGTCCTCGACCAAAGCAAACCTTGACGCATTCGGCTCGCTATCTCGAAACGCCAAAACAAGGAAAATCGATCTTCGTTTCGTCAAGTAAACGACGCAAGAAGCATCGACTGACACTCCTGCTTTTGATCATTGTGGCCATAGCAGTTGTCCTTGTTATTCGATTTATCTTCTTTAAATAAAGGCTCAATACCAAAAACGATAAGATCGTCTGATGTAATAGAGTCATTTACGCCCAATAAACGCAAAAAAGGGGAGGCCGAGAGGCCTCCCCCTTCTAAGTTCAAGCGTACGGCTCGGTGCCGTCCACCGGTCAGCGGCGCCCTGGCCTCCCACGGGCTGACCCCGCAGTACTCTCGGCGCGATGGGGCTTAGCTTCC
>JAXJEC010000013.1:0-23318 GCA_036301625.1 Collinsella sp.
AATCGCAAGTGTCCGGCGAGGGGGCGGCTTTGTAAAGCCGTTTGGCCCCACCCGCATAGCGGGTGGTTTCTGATGCGGCGCGCTGCGCGCCCCGCACAGGCTAAAGCCTCTAAACGAAAGGGCGCTGACCTTCTGGTCGCGCCCTTGAAGTTGAACGTCAGATTGTCCAAATGCGGCCCGCGCAGCGTCGAGCCGTTACGCGGTTTGGTAAAACCGCGTAACCCTAAAGCTCCGTTACTTCAACGTTGTTGTAGATCTCGTCCCAGCGGTCCATGACCAGGTGGCCGGTCTTGGGATCCATGGCGTTGAGCTTACCGCAGGTATTGGCGGTCTTGAGCACGGTGACGTCGTCGGCGCCGGCAGCAATGGCATGCGCAAAACCGGCGATGGTCGAGTCACCGGAACCCGTCGCGTTCACAGCCGCAATCGCAGGCGTCTTGGCGCGGAACGCGCGGCCCTCATGGAAGCCCACCGAACCGGCAGCGCCCATCGAAACGACAACCCAGGGGATACCGGCAAAACGGTCATCGGCGGCAAGCGCCTCGCGCAGGGCATCGACATCATCGGTCGTAAAGGACGTACCCAGCAGGCCGTTAATCTCGGTCAGGTTGGGCTTTACGAGCTCAGGCTTAGCGTCGGACTCCAGCGCGGCCTCCAGCGATGCACCCGAGGTGTCGAGCAGCACCTTGGCGCCCGCCTCCTCGGCGATCTTGACGAGCTCGGCATAGTAGCCGGCATCGACGCCACGCGGCAGCGAGCCCGAAAGCGTCACGACGTCCGCCTTCGCTGCAAGCTCGGCAAACTTGGCCGTAAAGGCCTCGAGCTCGGCCGGGGCGATCTGCGGGCCGCTCTCCAGCAGCTCGGTCTGATTGCCCTCATGCAGGATATTCAGGCAGATGCGCGTCTCACCGGCAATGGGCACAAAGTCGTTCTTGACGCCGTCGGCATCCATAAGCTCGGCCATATAGGCACCCATGTGACCGCCAAGCAGGCCGGTCGCGAGCACGTCATCGCCCAGCTGCAGCAGCACGCGACTCACGTTGAGGCCCTTGCCGCCAGCGGTCTTTTCGGGCGTCACACGGTTAACATCGTCGATGATCAGCTTGTCGAGCTGATAGCGCGTATCAATCGACGGGTTCATGGTAACGGTCAGAATCATGTTGAACTCCTGTTCCGGGGCGGCATGACCCGCCCCAAACATACGATAAATCGTTAAAGGATCTCGATCTCAAAGCCGCGGGTGACGGTCTCTCCCGGCTTGGCCACCAGGCAGCCACGCTTGTGCTCCAGGATATCGTCCTCGTCGGAGCAGGTGGACAGACCACCCCACGGTTCAACAGCCACAAAGTCGCCCTCGGGCTTGCTCCACACAATCAAGTACGGCATATCGGGGAACGTCAGGCGCACGCCCTTGTCCTCGGTTTTCTTGGTCAGCGTAACCACGCGGCTCTCGAGCACGTCGAAGATGGTCTCCGCGAAGTCAAAGAGTTCATGGGTAAGCGGCAGGTTCTGGCCGATCATGGGATTCTTGCTGCGATGCTCAACATCAATCAGGCCCGTCGAGGGAACGGCAGTACAGAGCTCGGTGGCCTCACGCTGCTCAAAACGGAGCTCGTAGTCGTCATAGGACTCGCCCTCGTCGAGCGGGCACTTAAAGCCGGGGTGACCGCCCACAAAGAACGGCATGTCCTCGGTGCCCTCATTGGTCACCTCGTACGACACGGCCACCTTTTCCGAATCGATCGTGTAACGAGCAACGATCTTAAACGGATACGGGTACTGCTCGAGCAACTCGGCATGGTCGGTAGAGCTTAGGCTCAGCGCAACCATGTTGTCGCTCTGTTCCTCGAGCTTCCACTCCTGTTTGCGCGCAAAGCCGTGGCGGGCGAGCTTTACCTCGCGGCCGCCCATGGTCATTGCGCGACCGTCACGAAGGCCACCGCAGATCGGGAAACAAATGGGCGCCTGCCCCGACCAGACCGCCGGATCACCCTGCCACAGGTACTCACGGCCGTTGGCCGCAATAGAAGTGAACGACCCGCCCGCCGTGCTCAGTGCTACGCGGATAGAACCGTTATCAAGAACAAACTCCATAGAAGCCTTCCCTTTCTTACGACAGCCCACCAAGTCAATAGGGCTGATAGAAAACCGGCCCGCGCCCCCTCACAGAAACGCGAGCCGTCAATTGAAAAGCTGCAGAATGCCGGGTACCGCCAAGAGCGAAGCACTCAAGCCAAGCAAGCAAACGTGTTATCGGAGCAGCCTACCGAACCAGAACGCTTCGCAACAACAGGGGCAAACCCACAGGTACCCTCAACGTCAGCGAGAAGCCAGCTGGTGAGGCAAGGTGCCGTGAAGCGAGGCGGCATTGACCTTCTGGTCATGCCGTCGAAGCTGAACGGCAGATTGCCCACCAGATGGCTTCGCAGCGTCGGCCGGTTACGCGGTTTGGAAAACCGCGTAACCCCACTAGTCGTGATACTCGCCGCGGTCCCACTTCTCGAGGAACTCGTCAAAGAAGTGCGGGTCAGCCTGAGCCTCGGCGTCGGCCTTATTGCAGGCATCGATCTTGGCGATCAGGGCATCGTGCTCGGGAGTCTTCTCGTAGGGCTCCTCCAGGAAGGCAAGCATGATATCGGCCATCAGGAACTCGCCGGTGATCTTGCCACCAAAGCCCACGATGTTGGCGTTGAGCTCACGACGGGCATACAGGGCAGAGGTCATGTCGCGGACCAGGGCGCAACGGGCGCCGGGGACCTTGTTGACGGCGTTGGTGATGCCGATGCCGGTGCCGCACAGGGCCACACCAAAGTCGGCCTTGCCGCTGGCAACAGCCTCGCCCACGGCCTTGCCGTAGATGGGATAGTGCGTACGGGTGTGGCTGTAGGTGCCGCAGTCGAGCACCTTGTAGCCAGCCTGCTCCAGGCGGTCGGCCAGATAGATCTTCTCGTCCGTAACGATATGGTCGCAACCGATTGCGATGGTCTTCTTCATCAGAACGTCCTTTCGTCTGAATTCACAAGTTGAGGTAGAAGTTCGAGTTCTCGGTGGCTCTCGTTAGGCCATCTTGTTGAGCATGTCGACACGGATCTGGTGACGGCCGCCGGCGTACTGGGCGCGCAGGAACTCGCGGGCGATCTTCTTGGCGACCTCGGTGCCCACAACGCCCGGGCCCATGGTGACCATGCGCGAGCCGTTGTGCTCGCGGGTCATGTAAGCGGAACGCTCGTCGGAAATGTTGGCGACGACCATGCCCTTAATCTTGACGGCGGCCATATAGGAGCCGACGCCGTACTTATCGAATGCGAAGCCCTGGGAATCCTTGTGCTCCAGCAGGTCCTTGGCAACGGCGGTCGCGGAATCGACAAAGTCCGCGGCAGGGGTCTCAGAATAGTCGACGACCTCGTGACCGTCGGCGATGAGCATCTCCTTGATGGACTCCTTCATCGACATACCGTCGGCATCGGAAGCGATTACAACCCTCATGACATCCTCCTTGAGAGATACGCAGGTGCGTAGTTTCTGTTTGGAAGTGTTGAATCGCGTTCAGGTCCGGGCATCTGAATGTGCGGTTCTTCACTGTTCATGTTTATTTGAACACATTCGAACAGTAACTGCAACAACTATTTGTTTATCTTTGTTCTTTTTTGAACAAATACCGTTCACAGATGATTGCTGACCGTTTGGACCGGGCGCGGACGTAGCGACCATGTGTTCAACAAACAAAAGGGCGGCCGAGAACGTGTCTCGACCGCCCTTCTCACGGTTGATCTTCCAAAGATCGCTTTGCCGCCTACTCAGACTGCCCGCTCTTCTTGGCATGTTTGGACGGACCGCTCAAGAAACGACCCGTCAGATAGTTCGCGGGACCGGAGATATCGATCCCCAGCAGCACGTGTCCTAGCCATAGGAACGCCGCGAGCACCAGTAGAGGAATCACACACGAGGTCACGATCATTACGATGACGCCTTCGATGAGGTCGGTCACCTGCTGCACGATCTCGTCGGTCATCTGCTTGGCACCACTGGTTACCGACGTAACAAGGCTCGATGCCCCATCGGTCAACTGCTCGAGCACGTTTTTGGACTCCGTGGCCTCGGATTTTTTCTTGTTCGATTTTGAGCTGGTCTCGGCTGACTTGTCCGTGGTGTCGGCTGCGTCCGCAGCCTTTTGCTCAGCTTGCCCAATACTTACGCGATACGTTTCATCGACCTTCTGCGACACCCATACGCTCGCGGGTACGAGCGCCATGCCGATCACGGCAACCACCAGCACGCGTGTCGCCACACGGCGCAGGACGGCGCTCGTACTCCAGCGCCCGTGAATGCCGAGCGACACCGCAAAGAGCACCAACGCAAACGGGATTAAGATGCCCAAGCCAACCGACCACAAAATAGTCAGCAGATATTTCTCCAGGTATAGCACGGCAAGCACGATACCAAGGTTGCCTGAAAGCTGTGCGAGCTGCTCGGCGACCGGCGTTCCCGTATCACCAGGCAGCGCGGTAATGCCCGCAGACAGCGCCACGCACGAGGTCGTGAGCGCCAATACGTTACCTTTCTTTTGATCGATGACCTCGATGGTAGAGTCCCAAGTTTTGGTATCGGCGAAATGCGGTCGCGCTACAAAGCCCGACAGCAACGCCAGCACCACGAGCGCAACGATAAAGCCAATCTGCAACTTTTTGTTTGCGCACACGACATCGGACAGGCTGGGCTGCAGCTCGGTTACCGTCGTGTGCTCGGTTATCTGGACAGGACGCCCATGAGCCATCTCGTGTGCGCCTCTTTTTTTGTATTGACCCGTTATCCGGCATTTGGATACCTCCTCAGTCCGGCGTTTAATGCGAAAGGAAGTATACCCACCGAGCAAAAATCGAACGGGAGGACCAACGGAGCGCACCAAGACTGTCCCCAATGACTTTCTCCGGATGAGTTGCGGTGGAATAGGGATTGCTTTGCGCCCGCCGGCCCCTATTCAGTCCCTATTTCACCGCAACTTGAAGTAGAACAGGAAAAGCCCTGCCGCGGGTAGCAGCAGAGCTTTTGGAAGGGGACTTGGTTGTGAGGGCTCGTTAGGCGAGCTTGGCCTCGAGCTCGGCGATGCGCTTGTAGGCATCGATGGTAAAGCGAGCCTGCTTCTCCAGGATCATAGTGGTCATGAGGGTGTCCTGAGCGTGAGCCATGATGAAGGTCATCTCCATCTCGCCACCGCCGGCCTCCTGCGAAAGCAGCTTGGTCTGCGTGTCGTGGGCACCGATGAGCGCATCGCTGGCATCCTTGTGCAGCTGCTCGGCCTTCTCAAAGTCACCCTCGCGAGCAGCATCGAGCGCTGCAAGCAGATCTGTCTGGGCGTCACCTGCGTATGCGACAATCTCGAATCCAACCATCGAGATTTCTTCTTTGGTTGCCATATTGCGTTCCTTTCACATATGAACCAATGGAGAGCATCGCGTCCGGGCATACGCGCTGCGTTCTGTATGGCAGAAACATTAACATTCAAACAAAAAAGAACAGCGCAAAACGTAATTTCAAGCTATGAACGGTCACTTTTCGCCCGTGAACGGTTTTTAAACCAATCTGAACAATATCGAACACAATTAGCGGAAACCCAAACAGGCCCGTGCCCTAGCGCCAATCGCGCACCGTATCGCCCTCGACGAGTACGCCCGGAAACAGCATGTGCTCCACACCGGGTTCAACGCCCTCGGCACCGGCGATCTTATCGACTGCCCACATGCCGACACGCTTGTTGTCAAAGCGCACGGTGGCCAGGCGACGATCGGGCACGATGTCGCCCAGACTGTCATCAACACCCACCACGCTCACGTCCTCGGGCACGTGCTTTCCGCGCGACTCGAGTCCGCGAATGCAGCCGTAGGCCATGGCGTCGTTGGAAGCATAAATGGCCGTACAGGTCGGATCGTCCGCCAGAGCCTGACCGGCAGCATACCCGCTCTGTGCCGTCCAATCGCCACGAACGAGTCGCGGTGGCTCAATGCCATGCGCGCGCAATGTCTCGCGCCAGCCTTCCTCGCGCCGCATGCCCGAAAGCGAGCGCTCGGGACACGAGATAAAGTGCACGGTCTTGTGTCCCTGCCCCAGCAAGTACTCGACAACCTGGCGTGAGCAATCGAGCTGATCGTTATCGACCGTCGAGCACAGTGGGTGCTCCAGCATGGTAACGAGCACCGTCTGCATGCCAGGTAGCGGCTCGAAGGTGCCAAAGTCCGCCGGCATGCGATTCATGATCACGACCATGCCGTCTACCGGCAGCGCGCTCATACGCGACGATGCGCTCTCGAGGGTATAGGGATGTCCATCTACTTTAGTGAGGGTGATGGCATAGCCATGTTTGTCGGCCGCGGCGGCAAAGCCCTCCATACGGTCGAGGTTGCCGGTACCGGTAATGTTGAACATGGCGACGCCGACGGTCTTAAACTTGCCACGGCGCAGCGATCGACCGGCGAAATTGGGGCGATACCCCAGCTCGCGCATGGCGGCACGCACGCGTTCCTTGGTCTCGGGGCGCACACTGGGCGAATCGTGCACGGTGCGCGAGACCGTCTGCTCCGAAACGCCCGCGAGGCGCGCCACGTCTTTGACGGATACCGATTTTTTAACAGCGGCCATAGGTCGATCTTTCTATGTCAACGATGCCATTGGTGGCACCCTACGCATTCAAATGAAACGCCTTCAAGTATATCCAACGCCTCCCCCACCATACGCTCACCACCCAAAACCTACCGTTCACCGACATTTTTGCTTCCCCGAACGGCTTTTGGTGCCCAAATGTTAACGTTGCCATTGTGCAAACACAGAGCCACCGGGCGGCTCAAACGTTTACGCGTAAGGAATCGACGGTTCGCAGGCACAGGAACCACCGGTTCGCGTCTTTTTTTGTGTCACAAAATGGCAACGTCAACATTTTGGCAACCGAACGCCAAAAGCTACCATCGTTGCTAACCCACCGACTCTTAGGAGCATTGCATGGAGCAACTCATCGCCATCATCGAAAAGGGCCAGCCCTTTTTCAACGCGATCGCCCGCAACAAGTACCTCAAGGCGATCCGCGACGGCTTTATCTCCGTCATCCCCATCATCATCTTCTCGTCCATCTTCTGCCTGGTAGCCTCGGTCCCCAACATCTGGGGTTTCTACTGGCCCGATGACATCAACAACGCCCTGTGGAAGTGCTACAACTACTCCATGGGCATCCTGGCCATCGCCTGCGCCGCCACCACAGCCAAGCACTTCGCCGACGCTCAGAACCGCGATCTGCCCAAGAACAACCAGATCAACTTCATCTCGTGCATGTGCGCGGCCATCATCGGCTTCTTGCTCCTTTCGAGCGACACGATCGCCACGGACGCTGCCAGCGGCTTCAACACCACTTACCTTGGTTCCAAGGGCCTGCTGACCGCCTTCATCGCTGCGTTTGTGACCGGCATCATCTACAAGTTCTTCATTAAGCGCAACATCACCGTCAAGATGCCCGAGCAGGTTCCGCCCAACATCTCGCAGACCTTTAAGGACATCATCCCCTTCTCCGTCTGCATCACCGTCTTTTGGGTCTTTGACATCGCCTTCCGCGCTGCCTTTGGCTTCTGCTTTGCCCAGGGCGTAATCCAGGTGTTCCAGCCCCTGTTCACCGCTGCCGACGGCTACATCGGCCTCGCTGTGATCTACGGCGCCATGAGCCTGTTCTGGTTCGTGGGCGTCCACGGCCCCTCGATCGTCGAGCCTGCCATCGCCGCCGCCCTCGTTGCCAACATGACCGACAACCTGGCTGCGTTCCAGGCCGGTCAGCACGCTTCCGCTGTTCTGACCCAGGGTGCCCAGTACTTCGTCGTCTGCATGGGCGGCACCGGCGCCACGCTCGTCCTGGTCTTTATGTTCTGCTTCCTGGCCAAGTCTCAGGAGATGCGCGCTGTCGGTAAGGCCGCCATCGTCCCGGTCTGCTTCGCTGTCAACGAACCGCTGCTGTTCGCCGCACCCATCGTGCTCAACCCCGTCTTCTTTGTCCCGTTTGTCTTTGCCCCGATCGCCAATATCTGGATCCTCAAGATCTTTATCGACTTCTTGGGCATGAACGGCTTTATGTACACCCTGCCCTGGACCGTCCCCGGCCCCATCGGCACCATCATGGGCCTGGGCTTCCAGCCGCTCGCCTTTGTGATGCTCGCCCTTATCCTGGTCGTCGACTTCGTTCTGTACTATCCGTTCTTCCGTGCCTATGACGCCCAGAAGTGCGCCGAGGAGGCCGAGATTTCCGAGGAGGAGCTCGCCGCCAAGAACGCCGAGAAGGCTGCCAAGCTCAACGATGCCTTCCAGGGCAAGGCTGACGCCAAGAGCGTTGCCGCCGGCGCTGCTGCCGAGGCCGTGAAGGCCGATGCCCCCGCCGCTTCTGCAGCACCCGCTGCCGAGGCAACGACCGCCAGCGACCTCAACGGCAAGCGCGTGCTCGTGCTCTGCCAGGGCGGCGGAACCTCGGGCCTGCTCGCCAACGCACTGGCTAAGGCCGCCAAAGAGCGCGGCATCAATCTTGAGACCGCTGCCGAGGCCTATGGCAACCACGTTGACATGCTCCCCGACTTTGACCTGGTCGTCCTGGCCCCGCAGGCCGCCAGCTACCTGGCCGACCTGCAGAAGGACTGCGAGCGCGTGGGCAACAAGTGCGTCGCTTGCCGCGGTAAACAGTACATCGAGCTCTCCCAGAACGGCGATAAGTCTCTCGCCTTCGTAAGCGAGCAACTCTCGAAGTAAGTAACGCCCAGGGTCAGCCGACCATCCAAGACCGGCTGGCCCTTCGATTTAGACGATTGGATCATCATGTCCGTTAACCCTGCTAGCGTCACTAACCCGCCTGCGCAGTTTCCCGAGGACTTTGTCTTTGGCGGCGCCACTGCTGCCTACCAAGTAGAGGGCGAGACCCGCACTCACGGTAAGGGCAAGGTTGCCTGGGACGACTTCTTGGAGGCCCAGGGGCGCTTCTCCCCCGATCCCGCTTCGGACTTCTACAACCAGTACCCCGTCGATTTGGAGCTGTGCGAGGAGTTCGGCATCAACGGCATTCGCCTCTCTATCGCCTGGAGCCGCATCTTTCCCAACGGCACCGGTGAGATTAACCCCGAGGGCGTCCAGTTCTATCACGATCTCTTCGCCGAGTGCCATAAGCACCACGTTGAGCCGTTCGTCACGCTGCATCACTTTGACACGCCGCTGCCCCTCTTTGAGAAGGGCGATTTCCTCAACCGCGAGACCATCGACGCCTTTGTGGACTTTGCCACCTTCTGCTTTAAGGAGTACGCCGACCAGGTGACCTACTGGTTCACCTTTAACGAGATCTGGGCCGACGCCTCCAACACCTACATCGAGGGCACCTTCCCCGGTGGCGTCAAGGCGCATCTGGCCGAGGCCTTCCAGTGCGAGCACAACATGATGCTCGCCCACGCCAAGGCAGTACTGGCCTTCCACAACGGCGGCTTTAGGGGCAAGATCGGCGTCATTCAGTCGCTGGAGTTTAAGTATCCGCTCAACGAGAACGACCCCGCCGACATCAAGGCCGCCAACAACGAGCACGTGCTGCAGAACCAGTTCTTGCTCGATGCCACCTTCCGCGGCGACTATGCGCCCGACACCCTCGAGTGCGCCAACCGCCTGGCTGCCGTCTCGGGCGGCACCATCGAGATCCTGGACGAGGACCTCGAGATTATGCGCGAGGCCGCGCTCTACAACGACTACCTGGGCGTTAACAACTACCAATGCCGTTTCTTGAAGGCTTACGATGGCGAGAACGACCTGCACCACAACGGTACGGGCGAGAAGGGCACCGGCCGCTGGCGCGTTAAGGGTATTGGCGAGCATGTGAACAAGCCTGGTATCCCCACCACCGACTGGGACTGGATCATCTATCCCGAGGGCCTGTTCGATCTGCTCGTCTACATTAAGCAGCGCTACCCCAACTACAAGCAGATCTTCATCACCGAAAACGGCATGGGCTACAAGGACCCCTGCAAGGACGGTTTTGTGGACGACCAGCCGCGCATCGACTACATCGAGCAGCACCTGCGCTGGTTGCTCAAGGCCATGGAGGTGGGTGTCAACGTGGGCGGCTACTTCCTGTGGAGCCTGCAGGATCAGTTCTCCTGGACCAATGGCTACAACAAGCGTTATGGCTTCTTCTACGTTGACTTTGAGACCCAGAAGCGCACGCCCAAGGCAAGCGCATACTGGTATAAGCACGTGGCGCAGACCCGTCGTCTGGACTAGTGACTGGCGGGGTTGCCCGCGCACATAACCTGTCCCCATTTCTCAGCCGGGGGCGGCACGTCACACGGCGCGCCGCCCCCGGTCTTTTTGGGCGGGTCCGTTTGTCTCAATCTGTAACATCTAGCCGAGTTTTTGGGTCCTAGCTGTTACAGATTGAGACGAACAGGATTGCTCTTTCCGAAGAATCTAAATCTGTAACACGTAGCCCGCTTTTGACCGTCTACCTGTTACAAATCGAGACAAACGGAGTAGGACCTAACCCCGTATGTCCCTAACAGTCGAGCGTTCGACCAGCGTGCTCGGCACATGAATCGCCTCGATAGACGAGCTCTCTCCAATCGCCGCCTCAAACGCAAGCTTACCGACACCGCGCAAATCAAATCGCAGCGTCGTCAGCCGATTGTGAGGAACAAGTCCCTCGAGTGCATCGTCGATACCAACCACGCTCACGTCGTCGGGCACGGACAGGCCCGCGTTCTCGAGCGCGGCGATAACGCCCAGCGCCATCTGGTCATTTGCCGCAAGCACGGCAGTCGGCGTCTGCGACCCGCCGGCAAGCACCTCGGCCGCAATCCGCTCGCCCATGGCGTACCCACTGTCCGCACTCCAATCGCCACGCAGCATCGGAGCGGCATCGACATGAGCACGACCCAGCGTATCGCGCCAACCGGCCTCACGAAAACGCGAGGAAATCGAGTTTTCCGGACCCGCCACAAACCGCATATTCGAGTGACCATGTTCCAGCAGATAATTGGTCAACAGCTCGCACGAACCATACTGGTCGGAGTCGATCGTCGTGCAGCGCGGATGCGCATACATGGACAGGATGACCGTTCGCACTCCCGGCTGGGGAACAAACTCCTCAAAATCGGGAGCCATGCGGTTCATGTTGAGAATCATGCCGTCGACGGGTCGCTCGACCATGCGGCGCGAGGCATCGGCAAGTGCATAGGGCTTGTCGCCGCCCATCTCGATCATAGTGACGGCAAAATCGTGCTCGCGCGCCGCTTGCATGATACCCTCGAGCGTCGCCAGGTTACCGACACGTGTGATGTTGTACATGCACAGGCCAATAGAACGATACGACCCGCCGCGCAACGCCGCTCCAGCAAAATTGGGACGAAAGCCCAGCTCTTCCATGGCGGCCAGCACACGCTTGCGCGTCTTTTCCGTCACGTTGGGCATACCGTTGACCACGCGAGACACAGTCTGGCGGCTCACGCCAGCGAGCGCCGCAACCTCTGCCGCGCTCGCCGAACGACCATTCCTTGTCTGCTGATCCATGCCTTCCACGCTAACCTGCTTCCCAACTATTCCCCGCGCCCATGGCGCATCGTACATACATTGATAACGTGCTCATGATACCCGAGCCATATACCACAACATGAAAACTTCTGTCAATCAAAACCGCTTACCGAACAAATACAACCGTTCGCGGCTGTTAGAAGTTGTTTTGTTTCTATACATCCCAGCCGGATGTTAACGTGCTCATTGTCAAATGTTCACGTGCTCATTTTGGTTCTAATCATTTTAAGATAGTGTTTATCGGGCTTTTTCACCGCTGAACGCTAACCAGGGAGCCTCCTGAGCGCAAACGCACAATATCGAACAGCGAGATGAGAGGGTGTATGCATATGTCTTTGCTAAACCGCGTACAGCAGCTGCCGAAGGGCTTTGTTTGGGGCGCCGCAACCGCCGCGTACCAAACGGAAGGTTCCACGAAGGTGGCAGGCAAGGGTAAGACCATGTGGGACGATTACCTTGTCGCCCAGGGTCGCTTTTTGCCCGACCCGGCCAGTGATTTCTACAACCGCTACGAGGAGGATATCCGCCTTTCTGCCGAGCATGGACTCAACGCCATTCGTGTGTCCATCGCCTGGACCCGCATCTTCCCCAACGGCGACGATGCCGAACCCCTCGCCGAGGGCGTTAAGCACTACCACGAGCTGTTCGCCTGCTGCAAAAAGTATGGCGTCGAGCCCTATGTGTCCCTGCATCACTTTGACTCCCCCGCCGCCCTGTTCAACCAGGGCGACTGGCTCAACCGCAAGACCGTCGACGCCTATGTGCGCTATGCCGAGTTCTGCTTCCGCGAGTTCCGCGAGGTCAAGAATTGGTTCACCATCAACGAGCTCATCAGCCTCTCGCACTCCCAATACATCCAAGGCAACTTCCCGCCCAACCATCACTTTGATGTGACGAGCGGCATCCAGAGCCAGCACAACGAGCTCGTTGCCCACGCCCGCGCCGTCAACCTGTATAAGGATCTTGACGAGACCGAGCACCTGGGCGGACGCATTGGCATGGTCAACGTCCTGACGCCGGCATATCCTGCCACCGACTCGCCCGCCGACCAGCACGCCGCCGACCTGTACAACGCCTTCTACACCGACTTCATCATGGACGGCGCCTTCCTGGGTCACTACTCCGCGCGCACTCTCTCACTCATCAACGAGATTCTGCGTGCCAACAACGCCACACTTACGGTTGAGGACAGCGACATGGAGGAGCTCGCCAAGGCGGCGCCCCGCAACGATATGTTCGGCCTCAACTACTATCAGTCGGCGTTTATCGCCGCCTACGATGGCGAGTCCACCAACAGCTTTAACGGCACCGGAGACAAGGGCACCTCGTGCTTTAAGTTTAAGGGCGTCGGGCAGCAGGTCGATATGCCGGGTATCCCCACCACCGACTGGGATTGGCTCATCTACCCGCAAGGCCTCTACGACACGCTCAAGCACATCAGCGCCACCTATCCCAACCTCCCCGTCATCTATATCACCGAAAACGGCCTGGGCCACAAGGACCCCGAGCCCGACGCAAACGGCATCGTCGCCGATCCCGAGCGCATCGACTTTGTCGACCAGCACATGGAGAAGGTGCTCCAGGCGCGCGCCGAGGGCGTCGACGTCCAGGGCTACTTTATCTGGAGCCTGCAGGACCAGTTCTCGTGGGCCAACGGCTATAACAAGCGCTACGGCCTGTTCTACATCGACTTCGACACGCAAAAACGCTACATCAAGCAGTCGGCACTCTGGTACAAGGAGCTCGCCGACACTATGGCGGACGCGCAGTAGCGCATCGCCTCGCTTTCCCCCGAGAAGGGAGCGGCCCTATGCGATACAAACCCAGCCGCTCCCCTCTCTCCCCCTGGGACCGACCCCGCCTGCACCCGGGCTTTTAGCAAGCGGGAGACCATATAGGTTTTCAACGTCCATGCCATTAAGATTTCATGCAAAGAGGAGCGTGAACTATGGAATCGATCGTTAAGTTCTTGGAGAAAGGTCAGCCGTACTTCGACAAGGTCTCTAAGAACATCTACCTTCAGGCCATTAAAGACGGCTTTTTGGCAGCAATGCCCATCATCCTGTCTTCTTCTGTCTTCCTGCTTATTTCGACCCTGCCGGGCGTTGTCGCCACGGTCGGCGGCTTTACGCTGCCCGACTGGTGGAACGTCGACGTCGTGAACTTCTGCAACAAGGTTTACAACTTCACGATGGGCGTCGTGGGCATCATGGTCGCCGGCACCACCGCAAGCGCGCTGACCGGCTCCAAGAACCGCCGCATGCCTGCCGGCAAGGCCATCAACGCCACGAGCACCATGGTCGCCGCCATGTGCGCTATGCTCATCTTGGCCGTTACCCAGACGAGTGCCAAGATCGACGGCGCCGATGTCTCGGTGTTCTTTACCGACAACATGGGCACCAAGGGCCTGCTGAGCTCCTTTGTCGCCGCATTTGCCACGGTCAACATCTATGCCTTCTGCATTAAGCGAGACATCACCATCAAGCTGCCCAAAGAAGTCCCCGGCGCCATCGCCCAGAACTTCCGCGACATCTTCGCCTTCAGCTTCTCCATCCTGTTTGTCGCCGTCATCGACGTTATCTGCCGCACCTGCTTGGCCGTCCCGTTTGCCAACGTCATCTCCACGCTGGTGAGCCCGCTGTTCGCCGCTGCCGATTCCTACGCCGGCCTCGCCCTCATCTGGTTCATGATCCCGCTGTTCTGGTTCATGGGCATCCACGGCCCCTCGGTCGTTAAGCCTGCCCTCAACGCCGCGCTGTTTGGCAACATCACCACCAACCTCGCCACGCTGCAGGCCGGCGGTCACCCCGCCCTCGCCCTGACCGAGAACTTCGGTAACTACATCGGCGAACTCGGCGGCACCGGCGCCACGTTCATTGTCCCGATCATCTTCCTGCTCTTTATGCGCTCCAAGCAGCTCAAGGCCGTCGGCAAAGCCTCTGTCGTACCCGTGATGTTCGCCGTCAACGAGCCGCTGCTGTTCGCCGCGCCCATCATCCTCAACCCGTACTTCCTGATCCCGTTCCTGTTTGCCCCCGTGGCCAACGTCCTCATTGGTAAGTTCTTCATCGACTTTTTGGGCATGAACGGCTTTATCTATGCCATGCCGTGGGCACTCCCCGGACCGATCGGCACCTTCATCGACACCAACTTCCAGCCGATCTCTCTGGTCCTGGTTGTCGTCCTGCTGGTCGTTGACTTCTTGATCTACTACCCGTTCTGCAAGGCCTACGACAACGTTCTGTGCAAGCAGGAGGCCGAGACCCTGGCCGAAGAAGAGGCCGAGGAGACCAAGGCCGTCAAGACCGCTGCCGCCCCCGCCGTTGAGGCTCCTGTTGTCGAGACCGCTTCTGCCACTGAGGCCTCCGCAGCTCCGTCCGCCCTTAAGGGCAAGGATCTGAGGGTTCTGGTTCTGTGCGCTGGCGCCGGCACCTCTGCACTGCTCGCCAACGCGCTTAAGGAAGGCGCCGACGAGCTGGGCATCGACATTACCGCCAACGCCGGTGCCTACGGCAGCCACTACGCCATCATGGACCAGTACAACGTCATCGTCCTGGCTCCGCAGGTTCGCACCTATTACAACGAGATGAAGGCCGACACCGACCGCCTGGGCATCACGCTGCTGTCGCCCAAGGGCAAACAGTACATCGACCTCACTAAGGATCCCAAGGGCGCCGTCGCCTGGATCGAGGAAAACCTCGAGGCATAAGACGCTGACACCACCTGCCGCTTGCAGACAATTAATGGCCCGTGCATCGATGTGTGATGCGCGGGCCATTTTGTTTAGACCGCACCCGTCCTCCTGTTCATCTCAATCTGTAACATCTAGCCGAGTTTTTCGGTCCTAGCTGTTACAGATCGAGATGAACGCACAGGCCAAGCCGAAAATCTCAATCTGTAACATGTAGACCACTTTTGACCGCTTAGACGTTACAGATCGAGACAAACGGAATATACCGGACCGAATTGTCTAAATCTGTAACATCTAGCTGAGATTTTCGGCCCTACCTGTTACAGATTAAGATGAACAGGCTGAGCAAGTCTACGCCCGTAGGTCCTTCACGCTGGAACGCTCGACCAGCACGCCCGAGACGAGCGTACGGCTTCTGGAACTCGGGGCTTCCAGACCTGCGACGACCTCGTTAAGCGCACGGATGCCCAGCTCGCGGTGACGGAACTTCACCGACGTCAGAATCGAGTTGGGAATCGTCTTGTAGAGCTCATCGTCGAAGCCGATCACGGACACGTCGTCGGGCACACTCAGACCCTTGTCACGTAGAGCCATCATCACGCCGTTTGCCATGCAGTCGTTAGCAGCGAGGACCGCCGTGCAATCGGGCTTATCGGCAAGCACAAGGCCCGCGGCATAGCCACTATCCGCATTCCAATCGCCTTGCAGAGGCTCGGGCGGCTCAATGCCACGCGCCTCGAGTGCCGCACGCCAACCTTTCATACGGCACTGGCTCGACAGCGCCTCTTTCTTACCAGAGATGAAGTATACGTTCTTGTGCCCGTGGTTCAAAAAATACTCGCATGCCATGCGCGCGCCGCCCTCTTGATCGTCACTAACGGTAGAGCAGGCAGGATGCTCCATCGGCGTGATAATCACCGTCTTGAGGTCTTTCGGCGCCTCAAAGGTATCAAAGTCATCGACCATCTGGCGCAGGTTGAAAATCATGCCGTCGACGGGGAGCTGCGACATCCTACGCGCCGCTTCGGCAAGGGTCATCTTCTCCCCCGCCCGCTTTTTGATCATCGTAAGAGCAAAGCCTCGCTCTTCGGCGGCATCGGCGATACCGTCGATCATGTCCACGGCACCGCCCGACAAGTGGAACAGCACGACGCCGATGCACCCGTAACGGCCCAACTTGAGCGAACGCGCGGCAAAGTTGGTTCGAAATCCGAGCGCCTCCATTGCCGAATGGACCTTATCGCGTGTCGACTCTCGCACGCTATCGGGCTCGTTGATCGCGCGCGACACCGTCTTGAGAGAAACACCCGCGGCAATCGCCACGTCGTTCATCGAAACGTTTTTCTTGTCCATCGTTGTCACTGCTTCTCCACTCGGTTCTCTATCGCTTGTTTTTTGCGTTCTAGCATACACCACCTGCCTGACTGATAAATCAACCGTTTACCGGACAATATCGACCACTCACCCGTAAATCCTTGTTGCTCTTCCAAAAATGTCTTACGTTGTCATTAACGAAATGACAACGTTGTCATTTCGCAATGCCTTCCTTAAGCAGGAAGGTTTCCGGGCAGTCCTGACCATCCATCGACGACCAGTTCCATCCACATGCATCGCGCATCAAGTAGCAAAGGAGCTCTATGGACGCCATCGTAAAGATGCTCGAAAAGCATCAACCGTTCTTCGAGAAGATCTCGAGAAACATCTACCTCCAGGCCATCAAAGACGGATTCCTTGGGTGCATGCCCATCGTCCTTACCTCTTCGATCTTTCTGCTGATCGCCACCCTTCCCGGCGTAGTTGGCATCACGCTGCCCCAGCCGCTCATCGACTGGTGCAACAAGCTCTACAACTTCACCATGGGCGTCATGGGCATCATGGTTGCCGGCACCACTGCCAAGAACTTCACGGCATCCATGAACCGTCGTATGCCCGCCGGCAAAGTGCTCAACGACGGTTCCACCATGGTGGCCGCCCAGTGCAGTATGCTGCTGCTCGCAGTCACGCAGTTCACCACCAAGTTCAACGGCTCCGAGCTTTCGGTCTTCGATTGCACCAGCATGGGCACGCGTGGTCTGTTCTCGGCCTATATCGCCGCGTTCATTACCGTGTGGGTCTATAAATTCTGCGTTTCGCGCGATTTGACCATTAAGCTGCCCAAGGAGGTCCCGGGCGCCATCGCTCAGAACTTCCGCGACATTATCCCCTTTGGCGGCGCCGTCATCATCTGCGGCATCATCGATGTTGTCGTGCGCAACCTCATGGGCGTTCCGTTCTCCGAGCTGCTTATCAAACTGCTCTCCCCGCTCTTTACCGCTGCAGAAACCTATCCTGGCCTTATCCTTATCCAGGCGGCCACCGCGTTCTTCTGGTTCATCGGCGTCCACGGCCCCTCGATCGTCCAGCCGGGCATCGACCCCATCCGTCTTGCCAACCAGGCTGAGAACCTGCAGGTTCTGCTGGCCGGTGGTCACCCCGCCCACTCCCTCACCTTTAACATGTCGCTCGTGGGTGAGTTCGGCGGCACCGGCGCCACGTTCATCGTACCGCTTCTGCTGATTCTCTTTATGAAGTCCAAGCAGCTCAAAGCCGTCGGTAAGGCCTCGATTGTTCCTGTTGCCTTCGCCGTCAACGAACCGCTGCTCTTTGGCGCGCCGATGATCCTTAACCCCTACATGCTCGTCCCCTTTGTTGCCGCCGGCTGCGTCAACGTAAGTGTTGCCAAGTTCTTTATCGATAACGTGGGCATGAACGGCTTCTCCTTCGTGGTGCCTTGGGCCACCCCCGCCCCCATCGGCATTTTCATCACCACGAACTTCCAGCTTATCGCCCTGGTATTTGTCGCGATCATTATCTTGCTGGACGCCATCATCTACCTGCCGTTCTTGAAGGCGTACGATAAGCTGCTCTGCGACCAGGAGGCCGAGCGCGCCGCCGAGCTGGGTCTCGAGTCCGATGGTGCCGCTTCCATCGCCGCCAACGCCTCTGCGCCCGCTGTCGAGCAGGCCACCGCTTCCGTCGAGACGACCGTTGCCGCCGCCGACAGCAAGCCTGTCGCCGATCAGCCCGAGCCCGCCGCCGACGCATCCGCCAAGAAGGATGTCGATGGCCTGAAGGTCCTCGTCCTGTGCGCCGGCGCCGGCACCTCTGCCATGCTTGCCAACGCCATCAAGGAAGGTGCCGCGCAGACCGGAGAGAATATTGCTTCCTCCGCAGGCGCCTATGGCCAGCACACTGCCATCATGGATCAGTACGACGTTATCGTGCTTGCCCCGCAGGTCCGTAGCTACTACAACGACATGAAGGCCGACACCGATCGCCTGGGCATTAAGCTGCTCGCCCCGCGCGGTAAGGAATATATCGACCTTACTCGCGACCCCGCCGGCGCCATCAAGTGGCTCCGCGAGAACCTCGACTAGTTCCTCCCTCTGTTGGTGCCCGGATCCCCAGTTCGGGCACCTCCCCCTATTCGTATCCCACAGAAAGGATGACTCATGACCAACCCCATGCAGTTCCCCGACGGCTTTGTGTTTGGCGGCGCCACCGCTGCTTACCAGGTTGAGGGCGAGACCCGCACGCACGGCAAGGGCAAAGTGCCCTGGGACGATTTCTTGGCTGCTCAGGGTCGCTTCTCCCCCGACCCCGCAAGCGATTTCTACAACAAGTATCCGGTCGATATCGACCTGTGCCAGCGCTTCGGCATCAACGGTATCCGCGTCTCCATCGCTTGGAGCCGCATCTTCCCCAACGGCACTGGCGAGATTAACCCCGAGGGTGTTGCCTTCTATCACGAGCTCTTTGCCACCTGCAATAATGCCGGCGTTATCCCCTATGTCACGCTCGATCACTTTGATACACCTGAGGCCTTTTACCAGAACGGCGGCGAGGGCTTCCTGACGCGCACGACGATCGACGCCTTTGTCGAGTACGCCAAGTTCTGCTTTGCCGAGTTCACCGAGGTCAAGCACTGGTTTACCTTTAACGAGATTCCCGCGACCGCCGAGGGCAGCTTTATCGTCGGCAACTGGCCGCACGGCGAGAAGTATCGCCTGGACAAGGCCTTCCAGCTCATGCACAACATGATGGTGGCCCACGCCAAGGCTGTCGTCGCCTTCCATGAGGGCGGCTTTGAGGGCGAGATCGGCATTGTCCAGAACCTGGAGCCCAAGTATCCCCTCGATCCCAACAACGCCGCCGACTGCGAGGCAGCTCGCATGGCCGACGTCATCAACAACCGCTGGGTACTCGACGCCACCTTCCGTGGCCACTATGCAGCTGATACCTTGGAGGCTGCGACCAAGCTTGCCCATATCGCCGGCGGCGAGCTCGACGTTCGTGACGAGGACATCGCCGCGCTGACCGCCGCGCTCCCCTACAACGATTGCCTGGGCGTCAACACCTACAAGTGCCAGTTCCTGCGTGCTGCCGAGGGCGAAAACGACATCAACCACAATGGCACCGGCGACAAGGGCTCCTCGCGCTGGTTCCTCAAGGGCGTGGGCGAGTCATGCGTGCGCGAAGGCGTACCCACCACCGATTGGGACTGGATTATCTATCCCGAGGGCCTCTACGACCTGCTGCTCCGCATTAAGAACGATTACCCCAACTACAAGAAGATCTACATTACCGAGAACGGCATGGGCTATAAGGACGACTTTGAGGACGGCTTTATTGACGACGCCCCTCGTATCGATTACATGCGTCAGCATCTCGCATGGATCCTCAAGGCAATCGACGGCGGCGTAAACGTTGACGGTTACTTTGTGTGGTCGCTGCAGGACCAGTTCTCCTGGACCAACGGCTACAACAAGCGCTACGGCCTGTTCTACATCGACTTTGAGACCCAGAAGCGCTATCCCAAGGCGAGCGCGTACTGGTACAAGAACGTCTCGGAGACCGGCCTGCTTATGGCCTAACTTTTGCCGCATACCCCCTGTCGGCCGCATACGAATCCCTCCACGGGTTCGCATGCGGCCTTTTTGTTTTTGGTGGGCCCGAGCAGGCCGTTTGTCTCAATCTGTAACATCTAGCAGGGATTTTCAATCCTAACTGTTATAGATTTAGACGAACGGGCGACCAGGGCTGAAAGATCTCAATCTGTAACACGTAGCCCACTTTTAACCGTCTAACTGTTACAGATCGAGACAATAAGATAGTCAAATCCGAACTTTCCAAGCAGTTATAAAGCATGGTTTCTAGTTTTCGGTATCACGAACATACTTTCGGTATCATTTAATGATATTATTATATCGAAAGTATGTTCGTGATACCGAAAGGAGCCGCATGCGCCAGTTCGATTACACCACAGTCCCAGCGGAACTCGAAGCAACTCCAATCACCAACCTCCTCCTCTCGATACGCGAGCATAAAGGCCGTCAGCTTGCTCTGAGTCAAGTCAAACCCGAGCTTCTATCGTCCCTAATGGAGGAGGCTAAGATCCAAAGCACCCGGTCCTCCAACGGACTTGAAGGAATTGTTACCACCCAAAAAAGACTCAAAGCGATCATGGCGTATTCCGCCAAGCCAAGCTCCCGCGCAGAGGAAGAAATTGCTGGATACCGAGATGTGCTGTCGCTTATTCACGAGCAACACGATTCCATTCCCGTAACGCCATCGGTCATTCTGCAGTTGCATCGTGACCTCATGGCGCACACGGCAATCTCGTATGGAGGCCATTGGAAAGATAGCGATAACGAAATCGTCTCCATTGACGATCAAGGAAATCGATTTGTGCGCTTTAGGCCCCCTTCGGCCCTAGCAACCCCGGGACTTATTAAAGAAGCCTGCCAGTCCCTCAACGATGCTTTATCTCGCCAAGTTTGCGATCCCCTCCTTATATCGCTCCGCTTTATCTTCGATTTTGTTAGCATTCATCCCTTCAACGATGGCAATGGCAGGATGAGCCGGCTCCTTACAACGCTGCTGCTCGAAAAGACTGGATACGACGTTGCGCGTTACATCAGCATCGAACGACTTATTGAAGACAACAAAGCGCTTTACTACAACGCTCTCGCTGCAAGCTCCACTGGATGGAATGAAAATCAAAACACCGAAGTACCCTTTATCCGTTTCATGCTCGGAACAACCCTGGCCGCCTACCGACAGCTCGAGCAGCGTACCTTAATTGAATCAAGCACTCGTCCCATGTCGAAGCAAGCGCGCATCGCCGTTCTATTTCAACAGAGACCCGGCGTCATTAAGAAATCCGACATCCGATCCAACTGCCCCGATATCAGCGAGGTCACCGTTAAACGAACCCTCGGTCAGCTTGTTAGTTGCAGCGCAATCGAAAAAACAGGAGCGGGTCGTTCGACAGGCTACATACTCAAAGACGTCCATGCTCTAGAACTATTCTTGCAATCCACAATACCCGATAGCGAGGCCGCAATAACAAAAGAGGCTCCAAAGGATAAGCTCCTTGAACGTGTAAACCACGCCGAGGATGAAAGCAGAGAAGGGCTCTATGAAGACTACGATTCATTCTCAAGGGACATAAAGACGAGATACGGAGTCTAGTCATATCTCAGAATAGCCTCATCCTTGTTGCCCAAAGTTATTTGCGCGTCATTGTGAAGCGGTAACCCCGCGCTGGCAGGGGGGCAGATGTATCGCCTGCCGATCCTGCTGGAGTCGGCAATCAGATAGCGCGTATCGACCTTGCTAAAGGCGAGCTGCTGGATGCGGCCCTCGTCCATGTTGGACGTGGACACGTCGCCGTCCAGAATACCGTTGGCGCCGATAAACGCCGCATCGATGCCCAGCGCGCGCAGGGTATCCTCGGCCGTGGGCCCCACAAAGGCGGCGGTGCGGCGGCGGTACATGCCGCCCACCAGGCACAGCTCGCAATCCTCGCGCGCCTCGAGCAGGCTAAAGGCCGAAAGCGAATTGGTCACATAGATGAAAGTCAGCTTGTCGGTAACTCGGAGAGCGCCAATGCGATCTCACGACGGTTGCGCTCATTGTCTCAATTAGATACTCAACGAAATACGGCCCCGCAGCTCAATAAGCTGCAGGGCCGTACTATACACCGACGAATCAACGACGGAGTGCATCCACTATTTGGCCAGCTCCTGAACGATCCAGTCAATTGCACCTTCGGGATCGTTGGTAAGGTCGATATACTCCTTGCCCCTTGTGGTGAGCAGTTTAATTCCAAGGCGATCGGTATCGGCCTTCATAGCGTCATAGTACATGCGTGCCTGGGGTGCCAGAACAATCACGTTGTACTGATCCATCGTCTCATAGTGGCTTCCGTACGCACCGGACTGAGAAACCAGATCGATACCCTTAGCAGCGGCACCTTCGCGAAGAGCATTTGCCAAGAGAGTCGAAGTGCCGGCACCCTGGCAAAGCACAAGCACGCGGATCTGCTCCGCCTTGTCCTTTACCGCCTCGAGAGCTTTTGCGACATTTTCCTGTGCGGCAATAGCATCTGCATCCGAGGTTCCTGCAGTCTCCTTTGCAGACTCTTCCAAACAAAGCTGATGGTCATACGCCTTGCAGAACGGATAGTAAATCACAAAGTCAACGACCAACAGCACTGCCATCAATACGAGAGAACGCAGATCGAGACCCGTGGTGAGGAATGCACCGATTGGGCCGGGAAGCGCCCACGGCATGGTATACATGGGGGCGTTCATTCCAATGACGTCAATGAAAAATTTACCGATAATGGCGTTGACCATAGGAGCCACTAGGAAGGGCACGAACATATAGGGATTGAGAACAATCGGCATACCGAAGATAACGGGCTCGTTAACTCCAAAAATCACCGGGATAATCGATGCCTTGCCCATGGCTTTAAGCTGCTTGGAGCGCATAAACATGATCAGGATAATAGGAACGATGAACGTGCAGCCAGAACCGCCCAGACCGCCGATGAAGCTTGTAAAGTCCTGCGTGAGAGCAATTGACTGAGTCCTAGGCCCTTTCGACACCACCTATATTGCGAATCAGCACCGCCGCCCACCCGACCGAATATTGCCGTTCGGCACCGCCATTAAATGCCTTCCCGCGCATCCCCGTTACGCTCGGGCTGCCATGCAGTCCAGAG
>JAXJEC010000014.1:0-140711 GCA_036301625.1 Collinsella sp.
CTCTGGACTGCATGGCAGCCCGAGCGTAACGGGGATGCGCGGGAAGGCATTTAATGGCGGTGCCGAACGGCAATATTCGGTCGGGTGGGCGGCGGTGCTGATTCGCAATATAGGTGGTGTCGAAAGGGCCTAGGACTCAGTATTTATCTTCTGCATTGCCTGCAACCTTATGATTGCTGCGTTTGCTATCGTTTCCGGCTTTCTCAATAAGGCTGCTGAAAAGTAATAAGCGCCGATTGCACCGGCATAGATTGCCACGCAACAGGGGTCGACTCCAAGCCAGATTGGAGTCGACCCCTGTTTTCGTTTTAAAGGTTGCCCGCAGGCACCATGGGCGCCAACATGCGCTTCAGCTTGGCTGGTCTATTTGAACATAAGCTCGACTATTCCCGCCCAAACCGCTTTCTCATCAATATCCTCACCTTGAGCGACCGTATTGCTTGCTCCCTCCAGAACGGTATAAAGAATTTGTACGTAGAGCATTACGTCGGCGCTATCGGAAAACGCGCCAATCTCTACACCATGAAGAAGGATGTCTTTAAGCGCATCCATGGTTCGTTTGGTCGCCGTCGCTTGACGTTCCTGAACTGCAGGAATTCGATTTGCTTGAACGCTAACCTCGGCCAGCACGCGCCGGCGCTTTTCATCGCTTCGATAGCCACCTATAACTGAATTGCCGAGCTCGATAAGCGCGGCCTTGAACCCGTCCCTATCGACTATTAGCGAGTAGTCGCGCTGATAGTCAATGGCCGGAAACATGCTGTCCAAGAGCGTAGTGAAAATCTCCTCTTTTGAGGGAAAGTAGTAGTACACCGACGGCTTGGATATACCGACAAAGTCGCAAATCTTTCCGATAGACGCTTTGTCATAACCGACTTCTGCCACAAGATCGTACATTGCGTCCAATATTTTTTTTCTTGTGCTCACGCTGCATTTCTCCATTGCAAATCACTTCCGCACTACCAACATTATTAAGGATGGCAACGGAACATCAATTCGTGTCCAAACATGACCACTATATACGGCGAACGGTATGTATCAGTAGGCGAGCGGCAATTATTCAAAATTATCTACCGAACGGTAGGTATAGTAGTACTATAGCAGGTGAAACCCCGCTATTGTCGCGGCCGGACAGCATCGCGGGAAACCCGACGGAAGGACCAACCATGTACGAGAACTATCGTATGCCGGGCGAGTTCGAGAAGCGCTCCAACGTCTATGTGACATGGCTTCCCGATTACATCCGTGCAGAGGGCTACGATAACCGCCAGCCCTGCGTTGACGTGATCAAGGCTCTGCTCGAGTATGGCGACGTTACGGTCAACCTCAATTGCGGCACCCCCGGCTCCTATGAGGAGGCTTGCTCGCGCCTGAAGGAGGAGGGGGTTGATCTCGATCGCATCGAGATCACGCAGTTCGAAGACTCCAACTTCTATGTCCGCGACAACGGTCCCAGCATCATGGTCGACGACAAGGGCCATTCTTATATGGTCAACCCCGCTTGGACCTATTACGGCGTGTGGGACAAGAACTCCCCGGAGTGCCAGTCCGCACGTAAGGCAGCCGTTCACATGGCGGTTGCGCTCGGTTGCTTCGATATCGTCAATTCCGAAATGGTTTCGGAGGGCGGCGACCGCGAGTTTGACGGTCACGGCACTCTGATCGCCATCGAGGACACGGAATGCCGCAAGCGTAATCCCGAGTTCACGAAAGAGGAAATAGAGGCCGAGTATAAGCGCATCTACAACCTCAACAAGGTTATCTGGCTTCCGCAGCCTATGCTCGAGGACGACGACTATCGACTGGGCATCCTCGACGAGAAGGAAGACGGAACTCCCGTCTTTGGCATGAGCTTTGCAGCTCACATTGATGAGATGTGTCGCTTTATCACTCCGAACAAGATTCTTCTTGCCGAGGTGTCCGATGAAGAGGCAGCCTCGAGCAAGGCTGGAGCAGAGTCTCGTCGCCGCATTGAGGCAGCCTACGAGATCCTGAGCAACGAAACGGACTGGGAGGGCAAGCCCTTCGAGATCGTTCGTATGCCCACCGCCGAGCCTATTGAAGTCGTTATCGCCCCTGGCGATGAAGATTACGAGCTCTATAAGGGCTTCATCGACGAAATGGGCGGCAAGTTTATGGATGGCACCCCCTGGCCCGAGGGCCCCGTCCACTTCTACGCCGCAGCGAGCTACTGCAACTTCCTGATTTGCAACGGCGTCGTTCTTGGCCAGCGTTATTACCACGAGGGCATGAGCGAGGTCGTGAAAGAGAAGGATGAGCAGGCCAAGGCAGTTCTTGAGAGCTGCTTCCCCGATCGCAAGGTCATCATGATTGATTCCCTCGCGCTTAACCTGTCCGGCGGCGGCGTGCACTGCTGGACTAAGGACGTGGCGGCCAGTCGTTAGTGAGCCTTAGAGCCTGCGCTCTTTGGCTTAGGCGCCACATGTACCGCTCCCCGAGGGATATCCGTGTTTTCCTCGGGGACACATTCAACAATAATTTTGATAATAATTCGAAAGGAAATAGGCATGAACAACAGCCTCCGCGGTCGCGACTACATCAACATCCATGATCTCTCCTCCGAGGATTTCCGCTATCTCATCGATCTTGCCTGGAACCTTAAGGCTCAGAAGAAGTCTGGTGTCGACCAGCGCTACTTCCCCGGCAAAAACGTCCTCGCCAACTTTGAGTGGGGCTCGACCCGTACTCGTTGCGCATTCGAGACCTCCTGCAACGATTTGGGCATGGGCTTCACTTATCTGACCAACTCCCACATGGGTGACTGCGAGACCGTCAAGGACGCCATGCGCGTCTTTAACGGCATGTATGATCTCATCGTCTATCGCGCACAGAAGGACGAGCAGTTCCTCTATGACGTCGCCGACCTGGTTGACATCCCGGTCATCAATGCCCTTACTCTCGGCGATCACCCGACTCAGATGCTCGCTGACGCTCTTACGATGGAAGAGCAATGGGGCGGTTTGCGTACGAGCCGCGGCAAGAAGATGGCTTTCGTTGGCAACTGCGCCGGCGCCCCGGTGTGGTATGGCCGTCTGTGCGCTATGCTCGACATGGACTTCCTCGCCATCGGCCCCGACGACCTCCGTCATCAGATGTGCAAGGAAATGATCGAAGAGGTGGAGGCCTGCTACGCCAAGTACGCTCCCAATAGGACCTTTACCATCACCTCTGACCTCGATGCCCTGGATGGCGTTGACGTTATCGTTACCGAGGAGTGGCGCTACATCAACCCCGAGTGCGGCGAAGAGGTTCTGGATCCCGACGACTACAACTCCTGGCTGGGCGATGCCGAGTCTTTGTACCCCTATCGCGTCACCAGCGAGCTGTGCAAGCGCACCAACAATCCCGACATCTTCTGCATGCATGAGCTTCCCTCTGTCCATAACGCAGATCACCGTGTCGGCAAAATGCTCCTCGACCAGTGCAAGAACGACCTCCATCGCGAAATCATCACCGAGGGCTTTGAGATTGCCGACGAGTGCTTTGAGGCCAACGCTTCGGTCATCTTCCGTGAGGCAGAGAACCGTCAGCACACCATCAAGGCCGTTATGTGTGCCCTTCTGGGTCTCTAGGAGCTGTATCAATGGAAAATGCAAAGTTAAAGAGCAGCAAGGTTTACGCATGGGTTCTCGTAATCGCGCTCGGCCTTATGTCTGCCGGCACGACCGGATCCTATAGCGTCATCGCGGGCTCCTTCGTCGCACCCGTGTGCGAGGAGTTCGGGTTTGACTATTCCATCTTCTCGTATTACTTCACCGCAACGCTCATTGGTCTTGCGGCAGCTCTTCCGTTTGTCGGAAAACTCATTCCCAAGGTCGTTGGCAAGGTTTGGCTCCCCGTTGTCGAGCTTATTTTGCTTGCTGCCGGCGCAGGCATGGCCTTCTACACCGAAGTCTGGATGTTCATCGCCGCTGGCGCCCTGATTGGCGTTTGCTTCGCCTTCACCACCGGCGTCGCCATGTCCGACGTTATTGACCAGTGGTTCAAAAAATCTGGTGGCCTGGCAATCGGTCTCGCTTGGGCAGTGAACTCGATTTACATGCTCATCATGAGCCCCGTCATCACCTCTGTCATCGAGGCCGCTGGCTGGAGGACTGGCTATCTGGTGCTCGCTGGCGTCTCCGCCGTGCTCATTCTCCCCGCTTCCGTCCTGATTATTCGCTATAAGCCTCAGGACAAGGGCATGCTGCCCTATGGCTACGTCGAGGGCGAGACGGTCACCGAGACCGAGGAGACGACCGAGGATAGCACGCGTGGCGTTAGCTATGCGCGCGCCATTAAGTCGCCTGCCTTCTTCTTCTGCATCGGCTTCCTCTGTCTCGTTCAGCTCACTTGCTGCATGAACCAGCTCTTCCCGACGTATGCTTCCGAGGTTGGTTTTAGCCCCATGGTGGGCGGCTTCATGGTATCCGCTGCATCGCTCTTCGATCTGTTCCTCAATCCGATCGTCGGCACCACTTGCGATAGGTTCGGCAGCACGAAGGCCATTCTGGGCTGGCTCGCTGTCTCCATCCTCTCCTTTGTCATGCTCATGATGAGCAGCGGCAACTCGACGCTCAGCATCCTCGCAGCAGGCGTGAACGACGTAATGTACGTCATCGCTGGCACTGCCCTGACCGTTTTGGTTATGGATGTCTTTGGCTCCCGCGATTTCGGTCGCATCTTCGCGCTGATCTGCTCCGTGGGCTATATCGTCGGCGCCTTTGGCATGCCCGTTATGATGAAGGTCTATGAGCTTGTCGGCTCCTTCCAGGGCGTCTTCATCTTCTGCATCGCATGCAACGTTATTATCGGCCTGTTCTTGCTGCTGGCAAAAAAGACTGGTAAGAACCTCTCCTGGGACGAATAGTTCGATTCGTCTTAGACATACGCTGTAGGGCTTAACCTGCAGCCGCTTTGGGGCATCGACTAACATCGGTGCCCTTTTTCATCGAATGTGACAAAGGAGCAGCCACTTTGTCACATTGAGTGGCATGTAAATCGAGGTCTAATACTTTTCCGAGAAGTGAACGGCCATACTTGGACCTCCGAAGCATCGACATTTTTAGACGTCAAACCCGCAGGATTTGGCTGGCAAAACCGCAGGAAATTGCATCTCGAAAGTGCCGATGCTTCGGGGGCCCGTTTTCACTCGTTCACTTCTCGGGAAAAGTATTAAACCTCGTTGTATGGGGTGCGGCTGGAGGGTGGTCATCGTTCAGTAGCTACCTCTTCCTTGTGAATCGCCTGAAGCGCAAGGCATAATGCATGTGACAAAGGGACGGCCCCTTTGTTGTGTTGATATGAGAGAAGAGTAGATGATCCTTTCGCTGGCCCCTATGGAGGGGATTACCGGGCATGTGTTCCGTCGCGTGCATGCGGAGTGCTTCGGTGCGCTCGATTGCTATTACACGCCGTTTTTGCCGCCGCCGCGGGTGGGAAACCGCTTTGGCGGCAAGGCGTTTAAGGAGATCGATCCTGCCAATAACCAGGGGCTCAACGTGGTGCCTCAGCTGATGTCCAAGAACGCGGACGAGTTTGTGTGGGCGGCACAGGTGCTCGCCGACATGGGCTACCGCGAGGTCAATCTCAACTTGGGTTGCCCTTCGGGAACGGTTGTCGCCAAGGGCAAGGGCTCGGGTTTCTTGCGCAATCTCGACGAGCTCGAGGCGTTCTTAAGCGATGTGTGCGAGCGGTCGCCGTTGCCGGTGTCGGTAAAGACCAGGCTGGGGCTGGAGAGCGACGACGAATACGAGCGCGTGCTCGACCTGTATTGCCGCATGCCGCTGGCAGAGCTGATTGTGCACCCGCGCGTGCAAAAGGACCGCTATACGGGCTCGCCGCGCAAAGAGTTTTATGGCGAGACGTTGGAGCGGGCACCGTTTCCGGTGGCATACAACGGCGACATTTTTGATCTTGAGGATATGGACGCGCTGGTGGAGGCCTATCCTGCTACGCGCCACGTGATGCTGGGACGTGGGTTGCTCGCGAACCCTGCGCTGGCACGCATGGTCAACGGCGGTCCTGTTGCCACAGCGGCCGAGCTGCAGCGTTTCCACGACACGCTGTTTGCGGCATATGCAGAAGAGATTGGCGGTAACGCGGTTTTTCGCATGAAGGAGTGGTGGTTCTACGCCAAATGCGCCTTCGCCGACCCCGCTACCGTTCATAAACTCGTACGCAAGACTAAAAAGGTCGACGAATACCGCGCCGCCGTCGATCGCGTCTTTCGCGAGCAGCCACTCGCACCCACAGCCCGCTTCCACGGCTAGTTAGCCATTGGGGACGTTCTTTAACGACTAGTCATTTAAGAACGTCCAATGACTGTGTTGCAAAAAGCCGTACGCCAGCATCCAAAGATGCCAAAAATATCGACTTTGGATGCTGACGTACATGTTTGGGTTCGGTGGGTAACTAGGCAATCATTGCATCGAGCATGATGAGCTCCCTGAGTCGCTCCGTGCGTGTTTGCCCATGGCGCTTCGCCTTCTCGTCAAACGATTCAAGAACCGACTCACCCACACGTGCCGATAAAACAGCGCTTGGCTCATCGGAGATCGACGGCCTTCCCAGCTTGATGGTGCGACCCTTCGGCCACTCATCTTTTTCGTATGCCTCCGCGGCTTTCTCCAACTCTCCGGGAGCAAACTCCATCATCTTTTCGAGCTGCTTAGCGTCCATAGCGTCTCCTATCGATCGACATAATGTCGAGCGCTGGTTCTCGGATTCCCTTTTTTGTATACAGTTTTGTAGACAAAAATACAAGCAGTTTATCGGGCTAATTAGCTTGTTTTGATCCGCCTGCTCGATAGGAAATGAGCATTGACGGCTTCGATACTCCTTTGCTTTTCAGCTTGGAATTTGGATGCTCGTTGAACTTCCGGAGGGGAGCGTTTTATTAAGCTATCGAGATTCTGGGCAGGAGCTCTCACCGGTCTTCGATAGTGGGACCAGCTTAATTCGCGACACAGTGTGTCGCGAATTGGAGTAGTCGTTGGGTGTCCTTCAATGGCTAGTCATACAAGAACGTCCAAGTGCCGGATTTTGTCATTTAGTGTCGTTCTCAGCGACTATTCTGGAGGGTCGTGGTCAAAAAAGGGCAAATATGAGTACTGTTGCCATTATAGTTACATTTATTTTGCTATAAATAGTAGCTCCTGATGAGATTTGTTCCCATTAAGAGCTACGTTTATTGAACATATGAGGAGAAATAACGTCGTCTGCGGACGAGTGGAACGTTGAATAGTTCCTGAAATGATCAAAATTGCTGCTACTAAACAGGTAGCAGTACTCATATTTGCCCTTTTTTGACCACTGCTCCCTCGGAAACTCTTTCCCGAGGCATCAAACAGCCATAATCCAAAGGCGCCTCAAACAATTAGCCGGTTAAGAGCGTCCATGGCTACCCAAAAGTTGTACGCCAGCATCCAAAGATGTCGAAAAATGTCGACTTTGGATGCTGGTGTACATGTTTGGGTCGTATAGGTTGGGGCGAGCCGGTCGCAACGCGAGTGTTAGAGCAGGTTCTCCTGTGCCCATGCGATGATGTCGCTCGATTCGTAGAGTGGCTTGCCGTCGATGAACAGGCAGGGAACCTGGCGCTTTCCGCCGACGGCAATGAGCGTCTGCTCGGCATCGGAATCGGTCGAGATATTGCGCTCGGGAATGGTCACGCCGTTATCGGCCAAAAAGTGCTTAACCTTTATGCAATACGGGCAGCCGGTCATAACGTACAGCTCGAGCTTATGATTAGTAGCCATAGGTCTCCAATCGGTTGAGGTTTTGATTGAAATACCCAAAGCCGTCGCGGTCTATGCGCGAGTCAACGACGACTCGATGGCCTGAACCAAAAACGCCGTGGCTCCGGTGCCGCAGGGCTTGTCGTAGTAGTCAACAAAGCGCTGGTCGGCAAGATAGCCGTGGGCGAGCCCCAGGTATGCTTCGTCTTGGGGCTCGCATCCCCAGTTGAGAGCAATCCAGCGACGATGCATCGCGACAAGCTTACGAGCCTCGTTGCTCTCTGGGTCGCCAATGCCCATGGCAATCGAAAGCTGGCCCAGAACAGCGCGTTCAAGTTCCTTCATGTCGTTCCATGTCTCGGGGTCCATGTCCAGCAGCGTTTCGTTTGCCGCATCGATGGCCTCATCGCCATAGCGCGCCCGCGCTTCGGCGCCGTAGCGCTCCTCGTTTTCCTGTACGGTGCGCCAGCGCTCCAGTTGCGGCAGGACGGCGCCCATGAGTGAGACGGCTTCGTCGAGCGACATGCCGGTGTTTTGCGCCAGCCGCGGGGCACAATCTTCAATCATCGCCTCCATGGTGGTGTCGTAGGTGTACTTGCCGTGGTCGTAGCACCACTTGCAGTAATGGTTGGTCGTGGCGCCCGTGGCGTCGGTGCCGCAGTCGTCGGACGTGAGTATCATGCCGCAGCTCTGACAATAGTGCTCGGGCATTTCGAGCAGATGAGACAGGGGCTCGCCAGTCACGGCGGCGATGAGCTTCATCATGTCGATGCCCGGTGTGACCTCGTCACGCTCCCAACGGCTGACGGCCTGGCGTGTGACGAAGAGCTTGGCGGCGAGCTGCTCTTGGGTAAGGTGATGGGCGCGACGGACAGCGATGAGCTTTTCTGCAAAGGCCATAGCGGCTCCTTTCTGCTGGTTGATAGCTTAAGCATACGCGGCGGCAGGCGCCCTTCCAAGCAACCGTTGGTTGCACGACGGGAGACCGCGACAAAGAATTGCGCGCAACGCCCCACGCCTCCATGCCGTACAATGACCGGCATGGAACCTATTGCACACATACATACCGACCTGCCACAGAAGTTCGGCATTCCGCGCAACAGCTTTTTGGCGCCTCATCTGCAGGGACGCATCGTTTTTGAGCCGGAATTTGCCTCCAATGCAGCGGTTGAGGGTCTCGACTCCTTCTCTCACCTGTGGCTGCTGTGGCGCTTCGAAAACGGAACGCCTGGCGGCACGGCTAAGGACATAGCCGCCGATGCCAAGACGCGGGACAGGTCCGGAACCAACGTAAAATGGTCGAAAACCGTGCGCCCGCCGCGTCTGGGCGGAGCCGAGCGCGTGGGCGTCTTTGCCACGCGCAGCCCGTTTCGCCCTAATCCCATCGGGCTTACCTGTGTCAAGCTCGATCGTGTCGAGCTTACCGACGATGGCCCCATCATTCATGTGCTGGGGGCCGATCTGCGCGACGGCACGCCCATCTACGACATTAAGCCCTATATTCCGTTCGCGGATTGCCACCCGGATGCGACCGGCGGCTGGATTGAGGGCGCTCCGTGGCAAGAGCTCGATGTTGAGTTCCCGCAAGCGCTTCAAGACATGGTCCCGCCTGCAAAGCTCCCCGGTCTGGTCGAGGTCCTTCGCCAAGATCCGCGCCGCGCGGGCAGCAAGCACGAGCCAAACCGCGCCTATCATCTGGCCTTCGTCGGACTCGACATATCTTTTACGGTCGATAAAACCCAGCTAACCGTAGTCGCCGTCAACGACGCGCAAGACTAACCAGCCATTCGTCCGCACCCGTCAAATTAAGCGCCAAACCCCATGTCAAAATCGCCCATACTAGTGGACAATAACGCCTACCAAAATAGTCCGCTTTGCATGGGAGCTCAGCATGAAATACGACTTTAGCTCGCTTATCGACCGCCACGGCATGGACTCCATCGCCGTTGACTCTTGGGGCGAGATCCCCGGTATGGCTCCGAACGCACCAGACGAGGGCTTCGACCGCATTCCCATGTGGGTGGCCGACATGAATTTTGCTACGGTGCCCACGGTTCAGGAGTACATCATCAAGCGCGCTCAGCACCCCATGTTTGGCTATTTCAATCCGCGCCCCGAGTACTTTGACCGCATCATCGAATGGCAGGGCCGCCGCAATGGCGTCGAGTGCCTGCGCCCTGAACATATCGGCTACGAAAACGGCGTGCTGGGCGGTGTCGTGTCGACGCTGCGTGCGTATGTTCAGCCGGGCGATGCGGTGCTGGTCCACAGCCCCACCTACATCGGCTTTACCAAGTCTATCGAAGCCGCGGGCTATCGTATTGTCCACAGCCCGCTTAAGCTCGATGATCAGGGCGTGTGGCGCATGGACTTTGAGGACATGGAGCGCAAGCTCGCCCAAAACCACATCCATGCCGCGGTATTCTGCTCGCCGCACAATCCCTGCGGCCGCGTATGGGAGCGCGATGAGATCGAGCACGCCATGGACATCTATCGCCAGCACGATTGCGTGGTGATCTCGGACGAGATCTGGTCCGATATCATCCTGCCGGGACACAAGCATATCCCGACGCAGTCGGTGAGCGAGGATGCCCGCATGCGCACGGTTGCCCTCTATGCGCCGAGCAAGACGTTCAATCTGGCGGGTCTGGTCGGCAGCTACCACATTATCTACAACGAGACGCTGCGCGACCGCATCTGCGCCGTGTCCAACAAGACTCACTACAACGAGATGAACGTCCTCTCCATGCATGCGCTTATCGGTGCCTACCAGCCGCAAGGCTACGAGTGGGTGGACGAGCTCAACCAGGTGCTTGCCGACAATATCGAGTACTTCTGCGATTACGTGGATGAGCATTTTGAGGGTGTGTCCTATTCGCGTCCGCAGGGCACGTACATGGTGTTTCTGGACTGCACCGAGTGGTGCCGCGAGCATGGCCGCGATATTCAGTGGCTGCTCGACGAGGGGGCGCGCGTGGGCGTGGGATATCAGGACGGCCGCCCGTTCCACGGGCCCTGCCACATTCGCGTGAATCTGGCGCTGCCGCTTTCGCGCGTAAGGGAGGCGTGCGACCGCCTGGACCGCTACGTTTTTAATGCACGGTAAGTGAGCACTGCATGCGGGGCCTTCTGCCAAGTCGGCTGGAAGGCCCCGCATGGTAAAACGTCTGTAACCATTGGGCACTCGAGTGGTTTCGTTTGCTATTATTTTTTAGCATTTCAGTCTGCAAACAGGATCGTCTGGAGCTCGATGAAAAGACCCCGTCGCTCGGTTGCCATATCGTTGTTTGTTGCGCTTGCGGTAGCGAGTGCCTTTGTCGTAGCGATAGCTGGCTGTTCCGGGCACAATGGCGAAGCCTCGACGCCAGCATCAAAAGCCCCGGACGCCACGCAGGTAAAGGACGACGACCTGAAGACGCTCAACGTCGGAAGCGACCTCTATCCACCGTTTGTGTATACCGACGAGTACGGCGATATCGTTGGCCTGGATGTCGAGATATTGACCGAGGCTTTGGCTCGCATTGGTTACAAGCCAAAATACCAGCTGATTGACTGGGAAAAGAAGAAGGAGCTGCTGGCGAGCGGCGAACTCGATTGTGTCATGGGCAGCTTTAGTATGACGGGTCGCGAAAACGAATATCGTTGGGCCGGCCCGTACCTTGCGAGCCGCCAGGTGGTCGCGGTCGATCCCCAGAGCGATATCTACACGCTTGCCGATCTTGAGGATAAGATCGTGGCGGTTCAGTCCACCACCAAGCCCGAGGACATTTTGCTCAATCGCATAAATGAAAACGTTCCGCAGATCAAGGAACTCTACAGCTTTTCGGACGGTTCATACCTGAACCCGGCGCTCGTCGAGGGCCTGGTCGACGCTATCGCCGCGCATGAGTCCTCGTTCCTCACCTACGAAAAAGACTATGGTGTGACATATCGCATTTTGGATGAGCCGCTGCTAGAGGTCGGTTCGGGCACCGCTTTCGATATCAACGATACGCGTGGCATCGACGTCAAGCTCACTCATGCCTACCAAGAAATGCTTGCCGATGGCACCATGGAACGCCTGGTGTCAAAGTACTTCGATGACCCTTCGCCATTTTTGAATATGGAGGGCCTGTCATGATCGATGCGCCCGACCACGCTGCTCAGGAGCGGGGCAATCGTTCGGCAGGGGCATGGCTCCTTGTCGCTCTGCTGGGGATAGTGCTCTCGGTTGTTGTCGGCATGATGAGCTACGGTTACACGACGGCCCAAGCCGAGCAGCGCTTTGCCGACGTTGTCGATTACGTGGCGACGCAGAGCCTTTCCTACGACGCGTTCAACAGCGCTTATGCGACCAAAAACCTGATTCGCGTTATGGAGATTGCCGGAGAGGCTGCTCGCGATATGGAGCGCGACGGTTCGGTGGATAACGCCATGCTGGAGCAATACGCCGACCAGTTCAACGTGAGCGCGCTGATTGTGACGGATGCATCGGGCAATTTGGTGTCCGAGTCCTCGACGGGCGATGTGGGCTACGGGTCGCTCGCTACGTATCTCAAGGAAGCGCCCGTGCTGGAGGTGGCAACTCATCCGCTTAAGTCCTATACCGCCCGCATCACGCTTGCGGATGATTCGGTCGCAGACATTGGCTGCGTGACTCGGCAGGATGGCGAGGGCATCGTTATCGCGGTAAGGCATCAGAGCGCGAAGGCGGTTGCAGGCAATACACTCAAACTGCAGAGCTTGCTTGATGGCTATGAAACCATCGATAGCGGCAATATCGTGATCGAAAGCGACGGCAAGGTCGTTGCGACCAATGCCGTTGAACCCACCGTATTGGGCGTATTCGATCTGCCTGCGACGGACGTCTTCATTGTCGACGGTATTAAGGATCGATGCCTGGCTGGTAAGGTCAGATTGGTTAACGCCGACGGCGAGTGGTATTTGGGCACATTTGGAAAAGCGCACAAATTCTATGTGTACACCTATGCCTCGGCGCAGCGCTACTTTGAGGTTGTCGCGGCTGTTTCTGCCGGCGTGCTGGCGCTCTACAGCGGTGTTATAGCCGTTGTTGTGACGGTGCGTCGCCGCGCTGATCGCCGACGTTTGACGGACTTGCTGCAGCAGGAGCGCGACTATGGCGACAAGCTGGCAAAGGCGGCGCGTGAGGCCTCGTCCGCCAACTCGGCAAAGACGGAGTTTCTGCGTCGCATGAGCCACGATCTGCGCACGCCCATCAACGGCATTCGCGGCATGGTCGAGGTTGGCGATGCCAATGCGGACGATCTGCAAAAGCAGACTGAGTGCCGCTCGAAAATCTGGACGGCATCGGGACTGCTGCTCGACCTTGCCAACGAGGCGCTCGATATGAGTCGCCTGGAGAGCGGGCAGGTCGACCTGAACCTCGTACCCACAAATTTGGTGGCACTCAACTGTGAAGTGCGCGATATTCTGGAGCGCCAGGCCGAGGAGCGTCTGGTGACAATTATCTGCGACCAGCAGACGCTTAATCATCCCTATGCGCGGGTGAGTGTGACGCACCTCAAGCGCTTGTTGCTCAATATTGCCGGTAATGCCGTCAAGTACAACCGCCAGGGCGGCTATGTTCGCCTGGTGTGCCGCGAGGTGGAGCCAGCGGATGGCGTCCCCGTCTATGAATACACGATCGCCGACAACGGTATTGGCATGAGCGAGGAGTTCCAACAGCACCTCTACGAGCCGTTTTGCCGCGAGGAGCAACAGGTGGAAGGCGCCTCATCGGGAACTGGCCTGGGCGCGCCTATCGCAAAACAGTTGGTCGAGCTTATGGGCGGAACCATGAGCTTTACGAGCGTTTTGGGGCAGGGGACGACGTTTACCATCCGTCTGCCGTTCGAGAAATGCAAACGCTCCGAGATTCCTCAGACAGTTCGCGCGGATGCGGGCGATGGCGATGCGCTCCAGGGCTTGCGCGTTTTGCTCGTAGAGGATAACGATCTGAATGCCGAGATCGCGCAGTTTACGCTCAGCCGTGCCGGTGCCGTCGTGACGCATGCCAAGGATGGCGAGTCTGCCGTTGAGGCGTTTGCCGCGAGCGCACCGCACGAGTACGACGTGGTGTTGATGGACATCATGATGCCTGGCATCGATGGCCTTGAGGCCACGCGTCAGATTCGAGCGCTCGATCGCGAGGATGCCGCGACCACGCCGATTATCGCCGTGAGTGCCAACGCCTTTGCCGACGACCGCAGGCTTTCGCGCGAGGCGGGCATGAACGCGCACCTGAGCAAGCCTGTGAGCTCGCAAGAGCTCGTCGAGGCACTAGCGCACATTGCCGCCGACGCTTCATAAGCATATGGCCCGGTTCCAAGGTTGGTTGGAACCGGGCCATATTGCTATTTGCGAGACCTGCTGAGGGGCTTACTTTTCCTGAATCTGCTTACCGCAGAGATGCTCAATCGAAATCTCGTAAAGCTGGACGCCCTTGATGTCTTTGGCGATTTCCTCTTCGACTTCTTCGGCGGAAGGGTAGTACTTAAGCGCGAGCTGGCGAACTTTGTCCTCGATAAACGCGGGGGTGTCATTCGCCAGGCGACAACGGCCAAAGACCACGGTACTCATAACGTAGGGAGCCCAGTCGCCGTCCTTGTACCACTCGTTGCCGTAAACGGTAAAGCAGACCTTGTCATCGCGCTTGAGTGCGTCGACCTTGTGGCCAGCCTTGGCGCCATGGAAATAAATCTTGTCGTGCTCGGCGTCAAAGAAGTAGTTGACGGGAATGGCGTACGGGTAGCCATCGTCGCCGTTGACGGCAAAGACGCCGCGCTTGCAGGTGGCGAGCAGTTTGCGCGCTTCCTCGTCGGTGATGGCACGTTTCTTTCGACGTAAGGGCCTAAACATCGTTGGCTTCCTTTCTGGGCGTGCGTGGTTGCTGCAAAAACTATAGCGAAACGGATCCGTTTTTCTTGATGCGGGCGAGTATGTTTTTGAGCTTGTTAAAGTCGAGCGGTTTGGACAGATGGGCGTTCATGCCGGCATCGTGTGCCGCCTTGGCGTCCTCGGCAAAGGCATTGGCGGTGAGCGCGATGATGGGGATATCGGCTGCATCGACCTTCTCGCTCAGACGAATCGCGCGGGTTGCCTCATAGCCGTCCATGCCCGGCATCATAATGTCCATCAGGATCGCATCGAAGCTGCCGGCGGGATGCGACAGGTACAGATCGACGACCTCGTTGCCGTTGGCGGCGCGGGTGACCACGACGCCCTCGGATTCTAGCAGCGTCTGGGCAATCTCGGCATTCAATTCGTTGTCTTCGGCGAGCAGCACGTTCATGTCGGCGAGCGAGCAGTCGGGCGCACTCTCAACCGTATTCGCCCGCGCCTGGGGATTCTCGTCGATATCGAGCGGAATCTCCACGTAGGACGAGGTGCCCACATGGAGCTCACTGGTGACTTCGATGGTGCCGCCCATCAGTTCAATAAGCGACTTGACGATTGGCATGCCCATGCCGGTTCCTTGGAACTTGCTGCGCGCATCGTCACCTTCTTGGGCAAACGGCTCATAGATATGCTTTAAAAACTTGGGAGTCATGCCAATGCCGGTATCCGAAACGCTAAAGCAAAAGAGCGCGCGCCCGTTATCGAGTGGCTTGGTCTTTGAACTAAAGGTGACGGAGCCGCCGTGCTTGTTGTACTTAATGCTGTTGTCTAACAGGTTGATCATGATCTGTCGGATATGGGTGGGACTGCCGATCATGTATGGCCCCGTGGCGTACGGCAGACTATTGTCCTGCATGGTGATGCCGTTACTGGACGCGCGGAGCTTGCACAGAACCAGCGTATTGTCACAGAGCTCTTTGAGGTTAAAAGGCGCATGCTCCAGTGTTAGCTTGCGGTCTTCGATTTTGCCCATCTCGAGGATGTCGTTGATCAGCGAGAGCAGGTGATTGGCGGCAACGCGCGCCTTGGCACGGCTCTCGCGGGCGACCTTGATATCGCCTTCCTTCAATTCCTCGATCTCGATAAGGCCCAGGATACCGTTGAGCGGCGTACGGATGTCGTGGCTCATGCGCGTGAGGAATGCCGTCTTAGCGGCGTTGGCAGCGTCGGCTTTTTTGCGCTCGGTTCGAGCGCGCACGAGCGCCCAGATGAGCAGCACGATGCCGACCGACAACATACCGATGAGGATAGCGGCAATGGCGGTGCGGTTGCGAAAAAGGAATTGAAGCGTGTCTGATTCCTGGGTCGTGTACGACGTGGAGGAGTAATTGCTTGCGGAGAGCGATTCTCCGGCATTGATGATGCCCTTGTTGATGATTCCCAGCAGCTCGGGCTTTCCGCGCGAAATCCAGCACGAGAGCTCACAGGTGTCAGGGAGCTCGACCGTCTCGTAGTCCTTGAGATCATGACGGTCGCCGATGGTTTTTATGCGTGAGCTGGGAGCGACGATGCAGTGCGCCGTTCCCTTTCTGAGGGCGTCGAACGCTTCATCGTCGGATTGGTATTCGGTCACGGTCGCTGTGGGGAACAGGCTTTCAAGTGCATTTTTGTTGACAAACGATGATTTGGTACAGGCGATGTTCTGAAGGTCTTTGTTCAGGTCGCTGCCGGTGTGGATGGCGGTGAGGGATATGGTCCCCAACGATACCGACTGCACAACGCCTGATTGCTCGGCAAACCAGTAATCTCGGTATACCGGCAGCACAACGTCTATGCTTCCCTTTGACAGGGCCTTTGACATCATCTTGTAGCTATCAAAGGCGACGGTTTTGACCGTAATGCCAAATTTATCGTGCAACGTCGTCGCAAGCGATGCGAGCGAGCCTTCCATTTCGCCGTTTTCGTCTTCGTTGCAGTAGGGGAGTCTGCCCGTAATGTAGCCGAGCGTGATGGTGTTGTTGTTCGCCTTGAGCCGGGCGCGCTCATCGCCGGTGAGCGAGGATGATCCGCTGTTTTGCGCTGAATAGTTCGATTTGACCTCGTCGTTATAGCGGGGGTTGACGCGGTTGATTGCCGCCATTGCGGAGTTGATGTTGTCCATCAGGTCGGGGCGGCTTTTGGGAACGGCAAAGTAGTAGTCGCTCGAACCGACGTAGAACATGGGCGACGCCTCGGGCGACGAAATGGTGTCGTTCATGATGATGGCGTCGACCTCGCCGTTTGCGAGCGCGTCAAAGAGAACGGAGCCTCCGTCATACTCCCTGTATGCGCAGGCGATTCCCTCGTTGGCGAGCCACTGCTGGCCGACGATGGTTTGCATAACACCGGAGTTGTAACCGATGGTGAGACCCTGGAGTGCTTGAGGGTCACCCTTGGCCAGGTCGTCACGGTCGGGCCTGGCGTAGATGTAGTAGCGCTCGGTGCCCTCGGGGTTCGAGGAAAAGAGCAGCTTTTGGGCGCGTTCCTCGGAGTAGGAGATGTTGGGCATGAGGTCGATCTCGCCTGCCTCGAGCATGTCCATGAGCTCGGTAAAGGTGCCGGAGACGTATTCGTACCGCCAGCCGGGCGTGTAGTACGACAGGGTCTGGAGGTACTCGTAACCCCATCCCGAGAGACGCTCGCCGGGGGTGCCGTCCTGGAAGCCCTCGTTGTTGACGAGCCAACCAACGCGGACCGTTTTGACCTGCTGACTAGAGTCATCGGCAAAAGCCTGGACAGGCGCGATGGAATTCAGCACGGCAAGCGCGACAGCCAGGGTGCGATATATAACTGAACGAAGGACAGCGGAAGCTCTCACATGCAATCCTAACGAATCGAGACATTACCGCATAAGGATACCAGCTCAGCCTGCCCAGTCGGCAGCTGCATCGCTAAACGATCCCGCCCGGCAGTTGGGGACAGTCCCTTTCTGCCGGCACAAAAGGAACGTCCCTAACTGCCGGTTGTGGGACAATACCGAGCGAACGAGATTGGACGTCTGGGAAAAGGGGTCGCGATGAACAAGTTGAGGACGCTTGCCGACGTACTGCGACAGGCCGGCTTTGCGCGCATCACGGGTCTGTTTCTTATCTTTTACCTGCTGTGCTCGACGGCTGTCTGGCTGTCCGAGCCCACGACCCTCACGTTTGGCGATGGTCTCTGGTTTAGCTTTGAGACGGTCTCGACGATCGGCTTTGGCGATATCCCCGCCGAAACGCCGGTTGCCCGCGGCATTACCGTTATCCTAAGCGTCATCAGTATCTTCTATATCGCCATGCTTACGGGCGTGGCGGTGAACTACTGCAATACGCTCATCAAGCTGCGCCAAAAGGACACCATGGCGCGCTTTATGGACGATCTTGAGCATTTGGAAGAACTCGACCGCGATGAGCTCGCCGATTTGTCGCGCCGTGTGCGCGAGTACCGTCGCCGGCAACGATAGAACGGGTGCCGCGCGTCACGACGAGGGGGATTGCATATGAACATCACGGTGTACCTGGGCGCGAGCGTCGGTAATGACCCGGCGTTTCTACCTGCGGTACAGGAGCTGGGCAACTGGATTGGCACCAACGGCCACGCGCTGGTATACGGCGGCTCCAAGTCGGGCCTGATGGGCGCGCTTGCCGATAGCGTGCTCGATGCTGGCGGGCATGTGACGGGCGTTGAGCCGAGCTTTTTTATCGAGGCCGAGTTTCAACATGACGGTATCAACGACCTTATCGTGACGAGCGACATGGCCGAGCGCAAAGCCAAGATGATCGAGCTCGGTGATGCGTTCATCGCATTTCCGGGCGGCACGGGCACGCTCGAGGAGATTGCCGAGGTTATGTCCGCGGTGTCGTTGGGGCACCTGAGCTCTCCGTGCATCCTGTATAACCTGGACGGTTACTACAACGACCTCAAGGCGTTGCTCGGGCACATGATTGATAAGGGGCTTTCGAGCCCGAGGCGCCAGCACGGCATCTACTTTGCCGACGATTTGCGCGAGATTGCCTCGATTATCAACGGATAAGTCTTGAGCCTGCCCCACTATGGCTCCCAATGGTGCCGTTTGCGGCGCAGGTGGTTGGCTCGTTCGGGCAACGCTCGCTCTACAATAAAACGTATCTATGTCGACTTTGACCGCGGGAGGACCCGATGGATAACCTTGCCAAACCCACGAACCGAGCGCTGTTTTTGGTCAGCGTTGCCGTGACCGGTGCACTCGCGGGTGCCGCAGTCTGGCTGTTCTTTTTTGCGATGGAGCACGGTATCGACTATCTATGGACCGAGATTCCGCACGCGCTGGGCGTCGCTTCGCCCGAGCTTGCCAGCGGCCCGTTTGGCTTTCTGCCGTACCCGTTTTTTGTCTGCCTGCTGGGCGGCCTGTTAATCGGTCTGTACGAAAAGATGACAGGCACCAAGACCGATGACCTCAACCAGGTGATGGCTAAGGTTAAGCAAGACGGGCGCTACCCGTACGACAACCTGGGCAAGCTTTCGCTCGCGGCATTGCTGCCGCTGCTGTTTGGCGGAAGCATTGGACCGGAGGCCGGCCTGACCGGCGTTATCGCCGGTCTGTGCAGCTGGGTCGGCGACCGCATGCGTCGCTTTGGCGCCGAGTTTAGGGAGCTCACGTTGCTGGGCACCCAGGCTGCCCTGACGGCGCTCTTTACCGCGCCCGTCTTTGGCTTTGTGGCGCCGCTTGCCGGTAGCACCGACGGCCAGGGTGAAGACACCGACGATGAGTCCGCGTCCGGCGAGATCACCATCAAGCTGCCCAAGGCGCAAAAGACGGTGGTCTACGGCATCGCGATTGCTGGCGGCCTGGGCACCTACCTGCTGCTCGGCCAGCTCATGGGCGGCGGCATGGGTATGCCGAGGTTCGAGGCTGCCGTGGTGGGCAACCTGGAGCTTACCTGGCTCATCCCTCTGTCGCTGATCGGAACAATCTGCGGCTGGCTGTACTTTGTCTCTGAGCACGCGAGCGAAGCGCTTGCTCATGCAATAGGGGCGCGCCCTGTCGTCAAAGCCATGCTGGCCGGTCTGGCGCTCGCCATCTGCGGCACGGTCCTGCCCTACACCTTGTTTGCCGGCGAGACGCAGGCCGACGTGCTCATGGAAACCTATCTGACCATTCCCGCCGGCGTGCTTATCGCGACCGGTCTCGTTAAGGCCATGCTGACGCCCGCCCTCATCAACCTTGGTTGGCGCGGCGGCCACTTCTTCCCGGTTATCTTCTCGGGCGTAAGCCTGGGCTATGGCCTTGCTATCCTCACCGGCGCCGATCCGGTCTTTTGCGTCGCCGTTTGCACGGCCTCGACGATGGGCACCGTTATGCGTCAGCCCGTCATGGTCGTGGGCCTGCTGCTCATGTGCTTCCCACTCAAGGGTATCGTCTGCATGATCATCGCCGCCGTTATCGCCGCCGGCATTCCACTGCCCAAGCCGCTGCGCAAGTAGCACGGTAGCGCGCGCCGGGGACATGCCCTTTGTCACGGATTTACGGATGGGCGATTGCGTCCTTCGTGGATTGAGACTCGCGTGACTACAGGTCGCGTACTCGATAAACCTTGGTGCTGACGGTGCAGCTGATTGCGCATAGCACGAGGGCCAGTACGGCAATTCCTGCGCACAGACCGCCAAGGACGGCAGGATCGGGATTCGCTCCGGCAATCGACATGAGCCAGTTGCTAATGGGGTTGGAAGAGCTCAGCATTGCCATGGTACCGCAGCCCATCAGGGCAAACAGGCCGACGGAAAAGCGCAGCGCCTCCATGTGTCCAAATCGAAAGAACAACGGCTGTGCCAAAAACACCATCATGAGGGAGATGAGCATCGATGCGGCGGAGGCTATTGTGATCTCAAAGACGGTCTGTCCCGTCGAGGGAATGCCCGTGTGATCGAAGAACGGAAGGGCGAGAATGCCCGTGGGATCGAAGAACGGAAGGGCGATGATGTTCAAAAGCACGGCGGCGCATGCCATGACGGCCGAGAAAGCAATAATGCACAGGTAGCGTGCGCAGATGATGTCTTTGCGCGAGAACGGCAGCGTTGCCCGATAGCGCTCCCAGCCGTTTTGGTTATCGTAGCCAGCCAGTGAGTTCATGATCATGATGGGCGACATGGCGCTGACCGCGCAGGCGCCGGCGCTCATACCGGAATCGCCGTCCGATGCGTTGGCAAGGGTTAGCACGACGAAGATGAACAGGCCGACGCCCGCAATGCTCGGGATGAGCGTGCGAGCGATGGCGAGCTCGGACATAAAGGCGCGTTTCATTTCGAAGCCCCGTTCAGCGTGAGGCGAAGATAGTCGTCAATGGTTGCCCGATCGCAGGGAATCTCGGGAAAGGCCTCGAGCGTTTCGCGACGGTTGGGCACGAGCACGTCCACGCTATAGGCGTGGCGGGCGGCATGGGCACCTTCGACGCAAGCCATAAGCTCGGCGGCCAGCGCTTGGGTGCAGTGGGCGATGCCGGCGCGGTCGGTAATGTCCTCGCGCGGCAGGTCAAACACAATCGAGCCGTTATCGATGCAGATGACGCGGTCGGCGGCGCGATCGAGGTCGGACGTAATGTGGCTCGAGAGCAGCACGCTGTGCTGACCGTCGGCGACAAAAGCAAGCAGCTCATCGAGCAGTTCCTCGCGCGCCATGGGATCGAGGCCCGCGGTGGCTTCGTCCAAAAGGAGTAGCTTGGCATTATGGCTGAGTGCACAGGCAAGCTGCAGTTTCATGCCCATGCCGCGGGAGAGGTCCTTGACCTTTGTCTTGGGATCGAGGCCAAATCGGTCGATGAATCCGGCGAACGTTTTGCGGTCCCACGTGGGGTACGCCGGGCCTACGAGTGCCTCGATCTGGCCCACCTTGAGCGTTGAAGGGAAGGGGCATGTGTCCAGGACGAGACCGACGCGGGAGCGCAGGCAGCGCTGTGTCTCATCGGGCGCGTCGGCGCCACAGCGCTGCCCAAACAGGCGCACCTCGCCGGCATCGAGCTTGATAAGCCCGAGCGCGGCTCGAATCGTCGTTGTTTTGCCGGCACCGTTGGCACCAACAAAGCCGACGATCTGGCCGGGTTCCACGGCGAGCGTGACATCACGCAGCGAAAAACGGTCGCTCACGCGGCGTGATGTCACCTTTGAGTTCTAACAAGTTTTGCATGGTATAGCCTTTCTTGCAGATGGCTAGTGCATGGTTTCGGGGGCTACCAGGTCGAGCATCTCGTGCAGCTTGTCGCGCGTGACGCCCAAGGCTTCGGCTTGGCTTGCCGCTTTCGCAAGCAGCTCTTCGATATGGCAGAGCTGGTTTTCGCGCAAAAGCTCCTGGTTGCCCTCGGCGACAAACAGCCCTTGCCCTGCACGGTGCAGATAAACCCGAGCTGCTCCAGGTCGGCGTAGGCGCGCTTGGTGGTGATGACGCTCACGCCAAGATCGCTCGCGAGTGCACGGATGCTGGGGAGTTTTGCTCCCGCGGCGAGCGTGCCCGATAAGATCTGAGCTTTGACTTGCGAGGTTATCTGCTCGTAGATGGGTTTGTCGCTCGAATTGGATAGGATGATGTCCACAGCGGCTCCTTAGCTGTTGGGCTACACGTGTATATAACCGGTAAGCACAGTATATATACACTATGCACAGTTACGCAAGAGATAAATACGATTGGGCCGGCTACCCAGGCCCCGACTGATGAATTTGTCCTGATAGGTGCCCTATGGCGGGATTTCGCGGCTACAATAATGCGGTTACAACGACGTAATGCACTCAATGCAAGAAAGGATCCGCATGGCAAGCCTGTCGGATGAAATCTCGTCGCGCCGCACATTCGCGATCATCAGCCACCCGGACGCCGGTAAGACCACACTTACCGAGAAGCTGCTGCTCTATACCGGCAGCATCCAGACTGCCGGCTCGGTCAAGGGCAAGAGCTCGGCCAAGCATGCCGTCTCGGACTGGATGGACATCGAGAAGGAGCGCGGTATTTCCGTTACCTCCTCGGTGCTGCAGTTCACCTACAACGGCGCCTGCGTCAACATCCTCGATACCCCCGGCCACCAGGACTTCTCGGAGGATACATACCGTACCCTTATGGCCGCCGACGCCGCAGTCATGGTCATCGACGGCGCCAAGGGCGTCGAGGCCCAGACCAAAAAGCTCTTTAAGGTTTGTACGCTGCGTCACATTCCCATCTTCACCTTTGTGAACAAGCTCGACCACGAGGCTCGCGATCCGTTTGAGCTCATGGAAGAGATCGAGAATGTCCTGGGCATCAATACGTATCCTATGAATTGGCCGATCGGCAGCGGCCGCAACTTCCGCGGCGTGTTCGATCGTCAGACCCGTCGCGTTATCGCCTTTGAGGGCGACGGCCACGCCAACGCCACCAAGAAGGTCGCCGAGATCGAGGCCGAGTTGGGCGATCCTTCCATGGATGAGCTCATCGGCGAGGAGAACCATAAGAATCTGATGGACGACATCGAGCTGCTCGATGGCGCCGGCGACGAGCTCGACTTGGATGCCGTGGCCTGCGGCAAGCTGAGCCAGGCGTTCTTTGGCTCGGCGCTCACCAACTTTGGCGTGGAGCCCTTCCTCAAGGAGTTCCTGCGTCTGGCCCCGACGCCGCGCGCCTATACCGATATGCTTACCAGCGAGCCGGTCGATCCCTGCCGCGACGACTTTAGCGGCTTTGTGTTTAAGATCCAGGCCAACATGGACAAGAACCACCGCGACCGCATCGCCTTTGTGCGCATTTGTTCTGGTAAGTTCGAGCGCGGCATGGATGCCTTCCACGTGCAGGGCAACCGCAAGCTCAAGCTTGCTACGGGCACGTCGATGATGGCCGATGACCGCGCCATCGTGGACGAGGCGTACGCGGGCGATATCGTGGGCCTGTTCGATCCGGGTATCTTTAGCATCGGTGACACCGTGTGCTCCGGCAAGCGCCACGTGCAGTATCCGCAGATCCCGACGTTTGCCCCCGAGATGTTCGCTCGCATTACGCAGGTCGACACGCTCAAGCGCAAGCAGTTCGTCAAGGGTATGGAGGAGCTTGCCCAAGAGGGTGCCATACAGATCTTCCGCGAGCTGGGCGCCGGCATGGAGAGCGTCATCGTGGGCGTGGTCGGCGTGCTGCAGTTTGAGGTGCTCGAGCGCCGTCTCAAGGCCGAGTACCGTGTTGAGGTTCGTCGCCAGCCGCTGCCCTATACGGACATTCGCTGGATCCAGAACGACCCCGACACCATCGATATCCCGGGCCTTTCGCTCACGCGCGACACGCTGCGCGTCGAGGACATGCGCGGCGGTAAGCTGCTGCTGTTCACGAGTCCGTGGAACGTGGATTGGGCAACCGACCACAACCCCGATCTTATCCTGTCGGAGTTTGGCAACGTAGCCTTTTAACGCATCGGCGTGGTGGCCCTGCGGGGCTGCCGCGCCGTTTGCTTGCCTGATGCCGTGTGAGCGGCTATCATACCCACCGTCGTCTCAAGACCGGGGCGTCCGAGCAGTTCGGGTCCGATATCCTGCTCGTTAAACCTAAAACCAAAGGAGTACATAATGATCAAGAAGGTCATGGAGGACTACAAGGTCCTGTTGCGGAGCATTCCCGCGGCAACGGTTTCGCTGTTTTTCGTGAGCGTCATCATGATGAACCTGCTGGCCAACAAAGAGCTCATCAGCCTGCCGTATCTGGCACTCGATTGCGGCTTTGTGGTGAGCTGGGTCTCGTTTTTGTGCCAGGACATGATCTGCAAGCGCTTTGGCGCCAAGGCATCCATCAAAATCTCTATCCTCGCACTGCTGGTCAACCTGGCCGTGAGCCTGTGCTTTTGGGCATGCTCGCTCACGCCCGGTATGTGGGGCGCCTACTACGACACCGGCATGATCGAGGTCAACACTGCCCTTAACGCCACCATCGGTGGCACCTGGTACGTGGTGCTGGGCTCTTCGCTGGCAATGCTCGTTTCTGCCGTGGTTAACTCCACGCTCAACCAGTCGCTCGGCCGTATGCTCAAAAAGAATAACTTTGCGAGCTTCGCCTTCCGCTCCTATGTGTCCACGGGCGTTGGCCAGTTTATCGACAACCTGGTCTTTGCCATTGTGGTAAGCCACACGTTCTTTGGTTGGACCTGGGTGCAGGTCCTTATGTGCTCGCTGACCGGCGCTGTTGCCGAGCTGCTGTGCGAGGTCTTCCTGAGCCCCGTGGGCTACAAGGTCGTGCGCGGCTGGGAGCGCGAGAATGTGGGTTCCGAGTACCTCGAGCGCCACGCAACCGCCTAAGGAGCAAGTATGCGGGTTTTGATCACGGGCGCTTCGGGTGGTATCGGTGCCGCGTGCGTGCAGCGCTTTTTGGACGAGGGCCACGAGGTCGTGGGCTTTGATCTGCTGCCGGCGGCGATCGAACACGAGCGCTACCGCCATCTGATCGTTGATGTCCGCGAGCCGGACTCGTTTCCAAGCGACCTTGAACCCCAGGTAATCATCAACGTTGCCGGTACGCAGGATTCGGCCGACGACATCGCCGCCAACCTGTGTGGAACCATCAACGTGACCGAGCGCTACGCCTTTGTGGGGGAGGGGCTTGCCGCCAAGCCGACGCCGGCTATTAAATCCGTGGTCAATGTGGGGTCGGCGAGCGGGCATACGGGATCGGAGTTTCCCGCCTATGCTGCCAGCAAGGGCGGCGTTATCGCCTACACCAAAAACCTTGCAAACCGCCTGGCGCCGCAGGCCATCGCCAACAGTGTGGACCCGGGCGGCGTTATCACGCCGCTCAACCGTTGCGTGATGGAAGACGAACTCCTGTGGAACCAGATTATGGAGCTCACGCCGCTTAAGCGCTGGGCCACCGCCCAAGAGATCGCCGAGTGGATCTACTTTGTGGGCGTGACCAACCGGTTTATGACCGGGCAGAGCCTGCTGATCGATGGCGGCGAGGCCGGCCGCACGCAATTTATTTGGCCCGAGTAGGAAACGCGCCCGATGGAAAGCCGTCGGGCGCGTTTTTGATGTATCGATTTTTAGCCGAGGCAAGTCCAGTTGACGGGGGTCGAGCCGTGCTGTTCGAGTAGCCGATTGGCTGCCGAGAAGGGGCGCGACCCCATAAAGGCGGGGAGTTCTGCCGTGGCACGGTTGGCCGAAAGCGGCGAGGGATGCGTAGAGGCTAGGCAGAACTTGTCGGTTGCCTTGCCCGCGCCGGTCGTGGCGAGCTTGCCTTCGACCATCTGCTGGGCAAAGCGGCCCCATGCCAAAAAGACTACCGGTTGGGGCAGCTGACAGCAGCGTTCGATAACGTAGTCGGTGAGCGTACTCCAGCCCAGTTTGGCGTGCGAGTTCGCGGCATGCTCGCGCACGGTGAGCGTGGTGTTGAGGAGCAGGACGCCCTGCTGTGCCCATGGGGTTAGGTCTCCCGTGGCGGGAATAGGGCAATCCAGATCGGCTTTGAGTTCCTTATAGATGTTGCGCAGGCTCGGCGGCAACTTGGTTTGCGTCGCGGGGACCGAGAACGACAGTCCCATTGCCTGGTTGGGTCCGTGATAGGGGTCCTGACCCAAAATGACAACCTTGACCTGGTCGGCCGGCGTATAGACGAGGGCATTGAGGATGTCGTCTTGTGCCGGGTAGATAGTCTGCTCGGCACGCAAAAGGGCGATGCGCTCGAGCAGCTGGTTCGTAGTGTCACGTACCGGCTGCGGCGCATCGCCCAACCAAGTTGCTATGTTGCGATCGCGAGTTGCGGTGTCCATGGGGCTCCTTTATGGCAGATGCTCTGTTGGCATCTATTGTAAAGGCGCACCGGTTGCCTTTATGCCGCGGCTGTATGAAGAGTGGGGTCTACGAGACGTGCTCGGGCGCTCCTGCCATGCGAGCCTGTCCATGTGCGCGGAGGCGCGGAAGCTCGACGGTTGCCACCATGACGCCGGTGAGGATAAGGGCGGCGCCAAAGAAGGCGATGGGGCTCAGGACCTCGCCGACCAGGAAGAACGAAAAGACGGCGGAGCAGACCGGTTCGAGCGAGAAAGCGAAGCCGGTGGTCTCGGCAGGCACGTGGGGCTGCACGAGCGTCTGGGTGATAAAGCCGTAGGCAGAGCAGATGAGTGCGAGCGCGACGACGACCACGATCTCGCTCGGCGTGCCGGGAAGCGTGAAACCGCCAAAGGTGAATGCGGCGATACCCGAGAACAAGCCGCCAAAGCCCAGCTGCCAAACGCCCAAAGCCAGCGGGTCGACATCTTCGACAAAGCGCTTGGCGACAATGATGTGTCCGGCATAGACAAAGGCGGAGAGCAGCATGATGAGCGCGCCCGGGTTCAGGCTGGTGAAGTCGGCGCCCGAGAGCAGCAGCATGCCGCAGGTGACGATAGCCGTGCCGACGAGCACCTTGCGCTCGGGGGCACGGCGCAGCAGGGCGGCGTTGGCAAACGGCACGATCACGACCGTCAGACTCTGCAAAAAGCCGGCGGTGGAGGCAGAGGTGAGGCTGGAGCCCAGGCACATGCAGGTGAGCTCGGTTGCCATAATGGCGCCGATGATGGCGGCGCGGACCATCAAGTCACGGTTGATACGGAAAGCGCGCTTGTGGAAGAGCAGTAGGCAGGCCACAAAGGCGATAATGCAACGCAGCGCAACGATGCTCGTGGCGTTCATGCTGTCCATGCCGATCTTCATGAGGGGATACGAAAAGCCCCATGCGACAGGAACGGAAAATGAGAGTGCGATTGCTTTTTTGCGATCCATGGGGCTCCTTTTGTTACAGAACGGTTTCGTAAAAAGGATTCTGCTCCCAGATGTGGATGTAGTAAAGCGAATGTATCTTCAGTATGATTAAGAAATACTAATGTTGGCAGAAAAAGCCCTGGCAAAACGTTTTACGGCTGCATTGATGTGGAGGCACAATGGCATCGCGGTATCAGATCGTTTGTATGGTAGTCGATCGCGGCAGCCTTAAAGGCGCGGCGGACGAGCTGGGCTATACGCAAAGTGCGGTGAGCCAGGCCGTCAAGGCGCTTGAACGCGAGCTGGGTACCACGCTTATCGAGCGCGGAAAACAGGGTGTGTCGCTTACGCGCGATGGCAAGCAGTATCTGCCGTATCTGCGACAGATCGTAACTGCCGAGGCCGAGCTCGAGGGCAAGCGCCAGGAGCTGCTGGGGCTCTCCTCGACTGATATTCGCATTGCGACGTTTACCAACGTGAGCCGTACCGTGTTGCCGCGCGTAATCCGCGACTTTGGAGCCCTGCACCCGGGCGTGCACTTTACCCTCAAGCAGGGCGATTACACGCGCAACGCCCAGTGGGTGCACGATGGCGTGGTCGATTTTTGCTTTACGGCACGCGGGTTTACCGCTGGGCTCGAGAAGCGCGTGGTCTATCACGACGAGTTGGTGGCACTGTTGCCGGCCGCGCATCCGCTGGCGGCAAAGGAAAAGGTGACGCTCGCCGACCTGGCATCCGAGCCGTTTGTGTTGCTGGATGAGGGCGAACAGAGTCTGGTGCTCGATGCATTTGCGGCGCATGGGCTGTCGCCGCATGTGACGAGTGAGGTGACCGACGACTACACCATCATGGCGATGGTGGAGGAGGGCCTAGGCGTGAGCATGCTGTATCGCCGTACCGTCGAGGGCATGCAGGCCGATATTCGCGTGCGTCCCATCGTGCATGCCCCCTCGCGCGACGTAGTGGCGGCCTGGCGCAGCTGGGATACCATGCCCATCGCCACGAGGCGCTTTATCGACTATATGAGCTCGCATATTGTCAATTAATGACTGGCGTGCGTTGAGCGCGGTGTTTAGCGGGCTGTCGCTTTGGCTTTGGTGGCGCGATAGGTGCGTGCCGGGTGGCAGAGTAATACCGCCACGACCATAAAGAACGCCGTGGTGCCCAGGCTGATGGGGTAGACCATCATGATGTTCGCAAAGGTGCGGAAGTGCGGGAACACGCAGAACACCCAATAGAAGCGGATGCCGCAGACACAGATCATGGTGATGAGGGCGGGCATGAGCGAGATACCAAAGCCGCGCAGGTAGCCGGACATGTTTTCGTAGAACATGCTAAAGGCGTACGCCGGGAAAATCGAGCACACGCGGATATAGCCGATCGAGACGATGTTGGGATCGCTGTTGAACAGCGATAGGATTTCGCGCCCGAGGCCGACAATAACGATAATCGTGGTGAGGGCAACGATACCGCCTTCGACCAGGCAGACCTTGAGCGTCTTGGTGCAGCGGTCGATCTGGCGGGCACCGTGGTTTTGTCCCACAAAGGTGGTGCAGGCCTGGCTAAAGCTGTTGAGCAGGTTGTAGCACACGTACTCTAGGCTCATGGCGGCGCTCGATGCCGCCATGACCTCTGTGCCCAGGCTGTTGATGGCGGACTGGATGATGATGTTGGCGACGGCAAAGACGGCGCTTTGGATGCCGGCGGGCAGGCCGATCTTGACGATGCGCTTGAGGGCGACGGGGTCGATAGCCAGGTCGCGTGGGGTGACGCGGACGACGGAGTCGGTCTTGAGCAGGCGGATAAAGAGTGTAGCGGCGCTGACGGTGTAGGCGATGGCGGTGGCGATGGCGACGCCAGCGACGCCCCAGTGGAGTATGGGGACAAAGATGAGGTCCAGGCCAATGTTGAGGACGGTGGACACAGCAAGCGCCTGCAGCGGCATGCGGGTGATGCCGACGGAGCGGAAAATCGCGGCCTCAAAGTTGTAGAGCAAGATCGAGGGCAGGCTGAGCAAAAAGATGCGCAGGTAGAGCGAAGCGAGCGGCATGGTTTCGGCGGGAACATTGAGCGCGGCGAGCATGGGCTCGGCAAAGATCTCGCCCAGCGCGATGACGACAAAGCCCACGAGCGCCATTAAAATTGAGGTATGGACGGCGCGTTTGACCATGTTCTGATCGTTGCGGCCGATAGCGTTGGCGATGACCACGTTGGAGCCAAGCGACATGCCAATAAACAGGTTGAGCATAAGACTGGTAAGCGGAACATTGGAGCCGACCGCCGCCATGGCGAGGGTTCCCTGGTCGCCCGAGAAGTTACCGATGATGACCGTGGCGATGAGGTTCGACAGCTGCTCCAAGATGCTCGTGGCGGCCACGGGGAAGGCGAATAGGGGAATATTGCGCCACAGCGAGCCGGTGGTCATGTCAATGTGCTTAGATGCGGTATCAGCCATACGCTCTCAATCTCTAACATGCTCTTTCGTGCTTATTTGCGCAGATGATGATACTCCTAATGCATTCAGTCGGCACTTGGGGACGTTCCTTTTCTGCCGGCAGTTGGGGACACTCCTTGTCTCTTCTATGACTAGGTTGGGAAGGCGTGCGACAATGGTGGGCGTTGTGTTGTTCGCGCTAAGGAGTTGCCATGTTGTTGTGTCCCGTTTGCCATGAACCGTTGGTGGATGACGAACGCGGTGCTGCATGCGCGGGCGGACACCGGTTTGACCGTGCTCGCGAGGGCTATCTATATCTGCTGCGCTCATCCAAGAGCGGCGACTCCATGGGTGATCCTAAGTCGCAGGCACGCAGCCGTCGCGACTTTCTGAACCGCGGTTACTATGCGCCGTTGCGCGATGCGATGGTTGAGCTGGCGCGCGAACGGGTGTCTGGGCGCGCCACGTCTGCGAACGGACCCATGACGCTGCTCGATATTTGCTGCGGCGAGGGCTATTACACCAGCGCCATGGGCGCGGTGCCGGGCGTGGATGCTTACGGTTTCGACCTGGGCAAAGAGATGGTGCGCCTTGCCGCCAAGCGCGGCGATGCGACCTACTTCGTGGCCAACATGAAGGACATCCCCGTGGCCGATGGCGCCTTCGATATGGTGACCGAGCTCTTCGCTCCCTTTAACGAGCGCGAATTTGCCCGCGTGCTGGCTCCAGAGGGCTCACTCTATACCGTGGTGCCGGGTGCCCGTCATCTCTTTGGGCTCAAGGAGGTGCTCTACGATACGCCGTACCTTAACGATGAGAAGCTGCCGAAGACCACCGAGCTCGAGTTGGTCGGAACGCATCGGGTGTCTGCGAACATTACGCTCCAGACCCAGGCAGACATCGAGGCGGTGTTCCAGATGACGCCGTACTACTACCGCACGCGCCCTGCCGACAAAGAGCGCCTGGCAAACTTGGACACCCTTCAAACCGACATCGACTTCATCATCGCCGAGTACCGCCACTAACCTACCAAAAAGGGACAGGTTTATTTTGGTAGGTTTTATCTGGGCAAACGTAAAGGGCCGACCGCGGAGATGCGCGATCGGCCCTTTTTAGTTGCTTGGCTGCAGAGGTTATGAGAAGCGAGCGCTTACAGGCGGTCCTTGTTCTCGGCCTTAACGGCGTGCGCCTGCTGAACAAAGAACAGGTCGTACACCACGATGACAAAGGCGACGATATTGACGGAGCTGCCGCCGAGCGCGGGAAGCGTGAGCGCGGCCTGGACGAGCGTGGCGATTGCGGCGACGATGCCGAGCTTAAACGCGCCATCCACCTGCGAAGGCTTGTTGGCGCCCTTGATGCCCGCAACGCCCGCGGCGAGATCGATGAGGCCCTTGGCGACCAGCACGACCGCGGCGAGCATGGCTTTCGACCCGTACATGGAATCGAGGTTGCCGGTCGCGATGCCGGCGATTCCAATGACGAGACTGGCGATGCCCAGAACAAAATAAATCAGGGCAAGGATTTTGAGTGTCTTGCGAGCGGCGCTCATAGCTGGTCCTTTCGATGCGGGCGCGGAGAATCTGTCGCACCCAGGTTGCGGCACATATCGTGAAGCACATTGTAGTTCAACGGGGCGATGCATGCGTTTGAAAGCGTCTCTTGCCTGTACGGTCCAACCTTTCAAAAAGGAAAGCTGGACGTAAGCCAAATCGATGGCAGCCCATGTGCGGCGCTGCGGTGATGAGGCCGTAACAAGGAGCTGGTCTCAAGGAGGAGTCATGATGTACGGAGCAGGGCAAGTGCGTGAGCCGCGGTTGCTGGGAAGGCGCATGGATGATTCTGTGATCGCTGCCGTGTGCACGGGATTGATGGCGGTGCTTTGCATTGCGATGCTGTGGGCCATGTCGCATGTGGGACAATAGCGGACGGTTGGGTGCCGACATAAACGGCACTCACGTATTCGTTTTGCTTGTTAAGGAGTACCCATGGGCGTCGTCGATCCCTTTTCTGTTGCTCGGGCCGCGGGGCTTGAGCTGATCGGGAAGTCCGAGGGCCTCACGCTCACCGACGGCACGATGGAGCTGCGCGCCGATTTCACCCGCATGCTTCCGCGGCTTAAACAGGGCCGTCTGCAACAAGAGTTGCTGGTAAAGGCTGCGCGCGCAAAAGGCATCGAGCGGCCATGGGCGATTGATGCCACGGCGGGCTTTGGCGAGGATTCGCTGCTGCTGGCGGCCGCGGGCTTTACCGTCGATCTGTATGAGCAGGATTGCGTGATCGCGGCGCTCCTCAAGGATGCCCTGGATCGCGCGGCAGATGATCCGGCGCTTGCGGCTGCCGTGGCTCGCATGCGCCTTCATGCGGGCGAGGACAGCATTGCCGGCCTTCGCCATACGGCTGAGCTGATCGAGCAGGGCGAGCTCGCGGCTCCCGACGTGGTGTATCTGGACCCCATGTTTCCCGAGCGCGCCAAAAGTGCGGCGGTCAAAAAGAAGTTCCAACTCTTGCACCATCTGGAACGGCCATGTACCGATGAGGAGACGCTGGTCGAAGCCGCGCTTGCGGTGCACCCGCGCAAGGTCGTTATCAAGCGGCCGGTGAAGGGCCCGCTGCTTGCCGGCGTTAAGCCGAGCTATCAACTTGCGGGCAAGGCCGTTCGTTACGATGTTTTGGTGCCGCCGCGCCCGTAGCTTGCGTGCGATTACCGGGGCTTCGCTAGTGCCGTGCCGATGCGGTCCCTATTTCCAAGGGTGCGACGTCAGGTGCCAGCCGCCGCAGTATTCACATTTGTAGCAGGCCAAACCACGCCGCCCGCGGTTTTCGCGGTCGGCCATAACTGCCTCGGCCTCGGCGCGTGTGTCGTAACGGTTTTTGCGTTCGCACGACTTGTAACGCCAGGCTTCATCGCGCTCGGCGTCTAGGGCGTCGCGGCGCTCGTCCTCGCGCGCAAACAGGTCGCTCATATCGCCGCCGGTAGCAGCGCCCAAAAACTCGCTTTTGGCCTTTGACCAGGCGGCTCGCTTTTTGCTTCCCATCTGCTTAGCGCCTCTCTCCAAACGCTGGTATCATTGCTCAACCAAAGTGATACCAATAAACGTGAGGTCGCCGCGTGATGATCAGAAAAACCCTCGATACCGACATTCCCGCCGTCATGGCTATCTATGACGCAGCCCGCGCCTTTATGCGCGCACATGGCAACGCCACGCAGTGGCCCGAGGGCACGCCTTCTGCCGAGCAGCTGGCTGCCGATATCGCCGCCGATGGCAGCTATGTGTGCGAAGTCGACGGCCGCGTGGTGGCGACGTTTGCCTTTTTGCCGGGCCCGGACGAGTGCTATGACGTCATTGAGGATGGTCAATGGCGCAGCGACGCTCCGTACGCCGTGCTGCATCGCGTGGCGTCCGATGGCACCGTGCACGGTATCGCGGCTGCGATGTTTGCCTTTGCCAAGGAGCGTGCCGATCACCTGCGCATCGACACGCATCAGGACAACCTGCCCATGCAGGGAGCCATCGCCAAGGCCGGGTTTAAGCGCGCCGGTATCGTATATGTGTCGGACGGCACGCCGCGTGTTGCGTTCGACTGGCTGCGCGAGGCATAAGAGCGATGGCTCATATCAATAATTCGCGCGAACGAAAATGGTCCCACCCGGGGTCATTTTCGTTCGCTGCGCTGTTTTGAAAGCCGGCTTTCGCAAGGCGCGAACCTACGAAAATCGCCGCGCGGCAACGCGGGGCGATGAGCTCGGTCGGGGGATAGGGCCCGCTTCGCCCGCCGGCCCGTAAATTGTATCATCCAGTGTGGAACGAGGGTGCCCGTTGCCGCGTGCGATGGGCTTGCAATAAGAGGAGAGCCATGTCGAAGCAAGCGGTCGTTGGAATCTTGGCGCATGTCGATGCCGGCAAGACCACGTTGGCCGAGGCCATGCTGTTCAACGCGGGTCGCATTCGCAAGCGCGGCCGCGTGGACGATGGCGATTCGCATCTGGACACTAATGCGATCGAGCGCGAGCGCGGCATCACGATTTTCTCGTCGCAGGCCGTGTTCGACCATGGCGATACCCACGTCATGCTCGTGGATGCACCGGGGCATGTCGATTTTTCTGCCGAGGCGGAGCGCACATTGCGAGCGCTCGACTACGCGATTTTGGTTGTGGGCGCCAACGACGGCGTGCAAGGGCACACCGAAACCCTGTGGCGCCTGCTTGCGCGCTATGACATCCCGACGTTCATCTTCATCAACAAAATCGATTTGGAGAATCCCGGCCGCGATGTTTTGCTGGCACAACTTGGGCAACGTCTCTCCGAGGGCTGCCTGGATGCCAACGAACTGCTGGCGGGCGGCGCCGTTCAGGAGGACGCTGCTGCATTGGACGAGGCGGCGCTCGAGGAGTTTCTTGAGGCGGGCGAGCTTTCTGTCGCAACGCTGTCGCGCATGGTTGCCGAGCGCAAGCTCTTTCCCTGTTTTGCCGGGTCGGCGCTCAAGGACCAAGGCGTGGACGAGTTGCTGGATGGCATATGCGCGCTGATGCGTGAACAGGCGTGGCTCCCGGAGTTTGCCGCGCGCGTCTATCGTGTCAGCCGCGGGGATCGCGGCGAGCGCTTGGCATGGGTTAAAGTAACCGGCGGCACACTGCATGCCAAGCAGATGATTGACGGACGTTCCGGTGCCGAGGCATGGGAGCAAAAGGTCGATCAGGTACGCATCTATAACGGCGAGAAGTATGAGCTTGCCCAAGAAATTGCTGCTGGCGGTATTTGTGCCGTGACGGGTCTTGCGCACGTTCGCCAAGGGGACGCCCTGGGCGCGGAGCCTGCGGGCGATGCGCCCGTCATTGCGCCAGTCCTCACCTATACGGTGCTTCCGGGCGAACACGATGTCCATACGGTGTTCAAGGCGTTGACTGAGTTGGCGGACGAAGATCCCATGCTCGGCGTAAGCTGGAATACGCATCTTGAACAAATACATCTGCAGCTCATGGGAGCGGTGCAGCTCGAGGTCGTGCAGCGCGTGCTTGCCGATCGTTTTGGCCTTGCGGTCGAGTTTGAGCCCGGCGGCATTCTCTATAAGGAGACTATTTCGCAGCCGGTCGAGGGCGTGGGCCACTTTGAGCCACTGCGCCACTATGCCGAGGTGCATCTACGCCTGGAGCCGTTGCCAGCGGGTTCGGGCGTGCAGTTTGGCACCGTGACCTCGACCGACGAGCTCGATCTTAACTGGCAGCGTTTGGCGCTCACCAACGCCATGGAGCGCGATCACCTGGGCGTGCTGACCGGCTCGCCCATCACCGATGCGCGCATTACGCTTACGGGCGGCCGTGCGCATGCCAAACACACCGAGGGCGGCGATTTTCGCCAGGCCACGTACCGCGCGATTCGCCAGGGGCTCATGCAGGCGCGTGAGGCTGGCGCGGCGGTGCTGTTGGAGCCGTGGTACCGCTTTGAGCTCGAGGTGCCGGGGGAGTGCGTGGGCCGGGCGCTCTCGGATGCCACGCGCATGGGTGCCGAGTACGAGCCGCCGACGATAACAGGCGACCGGGCGAAGCTTGCGGGTCGCGTGCCGGCATCCGAAGTGCAGGATTATGCGCTGGAGGTGGCTGCCTACACGAGCGGTCGCGGTCACCTGTACCTGGAGTTCGCCGGCTATTCGGCTTGCCATGATGCCGAGCGCGTAATCGAGACGGCCGCCTATGAGCCCGAGGCCGATCTGCCCAACACGCCCGACTCGGTCTTTTGCTCTCACGGCGCCGGTTACACGGTCAAATGGTACGACGTGCCCGCCGCGGCGCACGTAAAGATCGATCCCGCCACCTTCCGCCCCTGGCGAGCAGCAGACGCAGAGTTCTTCTGCCATAGGTGATAGAAGGGCGGCCTCTTTGTCACCTGCTGTTGGTATAACTCGGTATAAGTTGGTATAACTATAGGCAGCGTTTGCCAATCCGAGGAGGCCGACATGAATCCAAATCCCTTTAAGCCAACGGCAGGCAAGCGGCCTCCGATGCTCATTGGTCGCGAGTCGGTCATCGAAGATTTCGAGGAAGGGCTCGATAACGGCGCCGGAGCGCCGGGCAGGCTCATGCTCATTACGGGAAACCGCGGCTGCGGCAAGACAGTTCTCCTGCGGGAGCTGCAACGTCTGGCCAGCGAGCGCGGATGGGCGGTTGTCTCCGATTCCGCTTCGCTTGGCTTATGCGACCGCTTGGCCGACGCGCTTCGCTCGAATAGGCCCGTTGTGACGTCAATGGAATTCGGTTCGTCGTTTGGCCGGATGTCGGTCGAGGCGGCGCGGGCAAAGGGCGAAACGTTGCGAGGGCTGGTCAACGAGCGCCTCAAGAAGCTCGGTCCAGGCAAGGGCATACTGTTTGCGATTGACGAGGCGCAATCTGCGTCTATCGAGGAACTGGCGGCTCTTGCCGTTCTCTATCAGCAGGTGCTCGGAGACCAGGATGCCACGGGATTGCCCGATAGCGACCAGCGCGGTCTTGCGCTGGTGTTCGCCGGCTTACCCAGTATGGTTGACGATCTGCTCGAAGAGCCGAGCGTGACGTTTTTGCGGCGTGCCCAGCAGCGTACGCTGGGGGCGATATCCTTGCCCAAGGTGCGTGATTCATATATCCAGACGGTCAAGGACGCTGGTCTTTACGTGGACGCGGGGACGGCGGACCTTGCGGCGCGCAAGAGCATGGGGCATCCCTATATGGTTCAGCTGGTGGGATATTACATGTGGCGCTCTGCCGTCCGGCGTGGCTCGCAGGTCATCGAAAGGTGCGATGTCGAGGCTGGCCATACGGATGCCGTCTCCGAGTTCTACGAAGCGGTTGACGCGCCTCTATATTACGGGCTGCGCAGTCCACAGCGCCTTTTTATCGAGGCCATGGCGGTTGACGAGGACAAACCGACTCGCATGGCGGATATCATTGAGCGCTGCGATCGCACCCAGAGCTGGGCGAGCAAATATCGCGCAAGCCTGATTCGCGAGCGCGTCATCGAGGCTGCCGGATACGGCCTCGTCCGATTTACCGTGCCCATGCTGGGCGCGTACATTCGCGATCGAGTTTTATGGCATGAGTAGGGTGATAAAGGTGACGGAACAGAAGATGAGCCCGCAGGCTATCGAGGTGCGTGGCGCGCGTGTACACAACCTCAAGGACATCGATATCGATATTCCGCTGGGAAAGCTCGTGGGTATTGCCGGCGTGTCGGGTTCGGGCAAGAGCTCGCTGGCGCTGGGGGTTCTTTATGCCGAGGGCTCGCGCCGCTACTTGGAGGCGCTCAGCACCTATACCCGCCGTCGCCTGACGCAGGCCGAGCAAGCCCAAGTGGACGAGGTGCTGCACGTGCCGGCGGCGCTCGCATTGCATCAGCGCCCCAGCGTGCCGGGCGTGCGCTCGACCTTTGGTACCATGACCGAGCTCAACAATAGTCTGCGTCTGCTCTTTAGCCGTTGCGCCCATCATGTGTGCCCGCGCTGCGGGGCGCGTGTGGAGCCGAGCCTTAACGTTGCCGCAGGCCTGTCGCTCACGTGTCCGACATGCGGCCGCGAGTTCTACGCGCCGAGTGCCGAGGACCTTGCCTTTAACAGTGGCGGTGCGTGTCCCACCTGCGGCGGCACCGGTGTCATGCGCGAGGTGGACGAGGCGAGCTTGGTACCCGACGAGTCAAAGACTATCAACGAGGGCGCGGTGCTTCCTTGGGGCACGCTCATGTGGGATCTGATGAAGCAGGTGGCCGGCGAGATGGGCGTGCGCACCGACGTGCCGTTTAACCAGCTCACGCCTCAAGAGCGCGACATCGTGTTTCATGGTCCGGCGGTTAAGAAGCACATCCTCTACGTGCCCAAAAACGGCGAGGGCGCTACGCCACTCGACTTTACCTATTACAACGCCGTCTATACCGTCGAGAATGCGCTCGCCAAGGTCAAGGACGATAAGGGCTTAAAACGCGTTGCGCGCTTTTTGCGCGAGGGCCCATGCCGCGATTGCGGCGGCACGCGTCTCTCCGAGGCTGCGCGCCAGCCCCAGGTGCGCGGTATCAATCTGGCGCAGGCGGCGGCTATGACGCTGGGCGAGGCGATTGAGTGGGTGCGCGGGGTGCCCGCATTCTTGCCGCCCGAGATGCGGCCCATGGCGACGGATATCTGCGATTCGTTTTTGAGCGCGGCCCGTCGTCTGGTCGACTTGGGTCTCGATTACCTTTCACTCGACCGCGCCGGCGCCACGCTTTCCACGGGTGAGCGCCAACGCGTGCAGCTTGCTCGCGTGGTGCGTAACCGATCGACAGGCGTGCTTTATGTGCTGGACGAGCCTTCGATCGGCTTGCATCCTGCCAATGTCGACGGCCTGGTAGGCGTGATGCGAGATCTGGTGGATGACGGTAACACCGTGGTTGTTGTCGACCACGATACGCGCGTACTGGCGGATGCCGACTATCTGGTCGAGATGGGTCCCGTTGCCGGAGCAGGCGGCGGCAATGTGATCGCCGCTGGTACGGTAGACGAGGTCGAGCAATCGCAGGGCAGTCGCATCGCGCCGTTTTTGCGCTCAGAGTCCAAGCGCTTGCGTCCGCAGGTGACTGATGAGGAAATGTTCGACCAGGGCCATATCCGCATGGCAACCGAGGCCATCCATACCGTCAAACCGCTCGAAGTCGATATCCCGCGCGGCCGCCTTGTCGCGGTGACGGGCGTTTCGGGTTCGGGCAAGACGACGTTGGTGCTCGAGACGCTCATCCCGGCGCTCAAGGCGCAGGCAGCCGGCGAACGCTTGCCGGGGCACGTGCGTTGGGTCGATGCCGAGGGCATTGCCCGTGCCAACCTGATTGACGCCACGCCCATCGGTGCCAACGTGCGCTCGACGGTAGCGACCTATGCCGACATTCATGACGAGCTGCGCCGCGCCTTTGCACGTACGCCCGAGGCCAAGGCGGCGGGATATAAGGCGGGCGCCTTTAGCTACAACACCGGTGCCCTGCGCTGCCCTACGTGCGACGGCACGGGCTCGATATCGCTCGACGTGCAGTTTCTGCCCGACGTCGAGATCGTCTGCCCGGCATGCCGTGGCTCGCGCTACGCCGAGGCCGCCTCGCATATCCATCGCGAAGGCAAGGATGGCAGTCTGCTTACGTTGCCGCAGCTTATGGACATGAATGTGGACGAGGCTATCGACGCCACGGTGGGACTCAAGAAGGTTCAGGCGCGCTTGCAGACCTTGCACGACCTGGGCCTGGGTTATCTCACGCTTGGCGAGCCCACACCGGCGCTTTCGGGCGGTGAGGCACAGCGCCTTAAGCTCGCGAGTGAGATGGGCCGCGTGCAGGATGATGCCGTATTCGTATTTGACGAGCCCGCGATCGGACTACATCCGCTCGATGTTCAGGTGTTGCTGAGTGTGTTCGACGGACTCGTTGCCAAGGGCGCCACAGTTGTCGTGATCGAGCATGACCTCGACCTTATCCGCAACGCCGATTACGTGATCGACATGGGCCCGGGCGGTGGCGACGCCGGCGGGCAAATCGTCTGCGCCGGCACTCCGGTCGACATCGCAGTTTGCTCCGCAAGCATCACCGGCCGCTATCTATAGACAATGAGGCAAAGGGACAGTCCCTTTGCCTCATTGATGCCTATTTCACGCATTGAGCTGCGAGATAGTCGCGGAAGAATGGCAATTCAAATGCGACGAGCCCTCGTCCTCGCTCCCCGATGATGCCGGCGTCTATCATGCGGCGTCGGTAGCGGGAGACCTGCTGCGGCGAACGCTTAAGGCGCTCGACAAGGTCAGCGGTGGTGGACTCTTCCTCGTCATCGAGCATGGCGATGAGGAATCGCTTGTCCTCTGCAGTGAGTTCCCGATAGGTTGCCGCGAGGATTCGGTCGTCCATCTCGTCGCGCGCGATTTTGATTCCCAGGTCAAAGTCGCGTGACGAGATTTCCTTCGAATCGCTTGTGAGATCCCAGGCACGGTAACCTACGAGTTGCAATAGGAAGGGAAATCCAGAGATCGAGCGAACGGCTCTATCGATTCCCTCAGCATCTGCCAGGCGATCGTTTTCCTGGATTGTGCGAATCAAGGCCTCGCGTACGTCATAGTCGGCAATGCGACCCAGATGATATTGTTGGGCGCGGCGAAGGAACGAGACCGTCTTGTGGTTCAGCAACGTAGAGACGTTGTTGGGAAGTCCCGCCATAAGCAAGGCGACGCGTTTCCCATCGGTCACAAAGTGCTGATACGTGGCTGCGAGTTGGATCATCTCGTCGAGTGTCGGGTCCACCTCGTCAACCGTGACGAGCAGACCGGTGCCCGCCTCGTTGAGCTGGTCGATGATGTCGCTCATGCGATAACGCCAGGTTGAAGCATCGTGAACGCGATTGACCTCGACGCTGCCGAGCGGTGCAATTCCGAGACCGGTGACTTCGAAGTTCTTAGACGGGTCGATAAGATGGCCGGCAGCACGTTTCGCCCCGAACTCGATTTCCTCAAGCATTCCCGGGAGCGCGGTCGTCTTTACGGCTATCCAGCCGTGGGATTCCGCCCTTGTCGCGAGCGACGACATGAGAGCGGTTTTACCGGTTCCACGTGCGCCTGAGAAGATCGAGGTCAATTCTGGGCGCCTGCGCTGACTCAAGAAGGCACGGTCCAAATCCCGAATAATCTGTTGTCTGCCAGCGAGATGGGCAGGAACCTCACCAAAACTGGGGGTAAACGGGTTCTCGAGATATTCCACAATGCCCTCCTTTAGCGTCTCGGGTTAATTTCATTTTATTCTAGTTAATCTCAATTAAAAACGATTAATTTCATTTCAAAGCATAAGGTTGGCGCCGTGCGTTATCGAAGCGGTGCTTGAATAGCTTACGTTGGAGCCCGAAAATGGGTTCAACCCATTCGCGAAATTTGCACGCCCTATTGTGAGTGGGCTCTCAGATGATCTGAAGCTGCCATCGTGCGGCTGATAGGGGCAATCATGAAAAACAGAATCTATGGGTATGCTCGAGTTTCGTCAGCAGATCAGAACCTGGATCGCCAACTGGATGCGCTGGAGCGGTTTCCGGTCCAAACGAATTTGATCTATGCTGACAAAGCGAGTGGAAAGGACTTCAGGCGTCCTCAGTACCGGCGTCTTCTTCGTCGTCTGCGCGAAGGGGACGTTCTGGTGATTAAGAGTATCGATCGATTGGGTCGCGACTACCGTGAAGTTATCGATGAATGGCGTCGCCTAACGACGGACAAACGCGTTGCCATCGTGGTGCTCGATATGCCATTGCTTGATACACGCGAACAACCCAATGGAATTACGGGGACTTTTATTGCCGATCTAGTGCTTCAGGTTTTGAGTTACGTGGCTCAGGTGGAGCGCGAAAACATAAAGCAGCGCCAGGCGGAGGGTATCGCGTCGGCGCGTCTGCGGGGTGTGAGATTTGGGAGACCGACGCTCGAACGTCCGGATGTCTACCGCGATGTCATCAAATCATTTGAAGGAGGTGAGGTTACGAGACAAGAGGCCGCAATGCTTTTGAACGTTAGCGCATCGACGTTTGATCGTTGGAGACGGGCGGACGCGAACGGATATGACCGTTCGCCGTCTGCCCGTCCTCTTTAGCTAGACATTTTGACGAGGGGAGTTTATTGCACAGGGCCCACTCCTTCCCTCGATGTTTATCCAGTTCACGCCCTTGAATCAAATAGTGCCACTGCGTCGCCAATTCGTCTGCTATTTGACGAGGGGGAGGTTAAACGACTACCAAGGGATATGTAATGAAGAAAAAGTTATTTACGGCAGTTCTGGCTTTTAGCGCGGCGGCGCTAATCGGCATTTCTCTACCACTCGGAATTACGGGTCGCGGCTGGAGTCCGACATGCGCATTTGCAGCGACTAAGAAAAGCGGAAAGAAGCCAAAGCCAGGTAAGAAGGATTCAGTAAAAATCGATCAACTAAACTGGAGTGTCTCAGAAGGCGTTGTTGATGGCGTCGAGATGATGACATTTGAATATGACAATAAATCGAGCTTCGATATTGCTCAGTTCACTATTCAGTTTGAGCCGAAAGGGGAGTTGACTGACGAACAGAAACTTCTGTTTACTGACGTTTTTGATGAGGAAGAGGCTACGCACGATTATTCAACGCTGAAAATGACGGCGGATAGCCAGCGAATCGTCGAGAAGCGAGAATCGGTTGATAGCGTTCCGTGCATTACCCATGGTGACTATGTCGCCAATGCCCAGCAGAATCAATATGACCTGATGGAGCCTTCAGTGGCGACTATTGCCTATCTAGGCGGCGATGGAAAGATATATCTCGAGTACTATAGTTTCAAGTCGAAAACCTATACGACTTCATCAAAGGGCGGTGTCAAGGCGTATGACTGGCCAACAAAAGCCCTTGCAAAATCCTTGCCGAAGCCTGACTGCCCTATCGTCTATACGTCGTTAGACGAAAAAGACTGCCTTTCGTTTGTCGCATTTGGCATCGATCATGATGGGTACGACAAATACATCAAAGCTTGCAAGAAAAAGGGATACAAGGACATCGAATATTCGTATGACAGCAGTTTTTGCGCAAAGGATAAAAAGGGACGGGAACTGATGATCGGATATAGCGACCGAGATCAGCGGATGGACGTCAGCGTTTCAGTTGATTAAGTTGGGCATATGATCGAATGATCAACGCGTTATGATGCCTATGTATGGATTGGGGTGCCGGCCTATGGTCTGTGCCCCAATCTTTCTAAAGTTACGTGCAGCAGAATAGGTATTAAATTAACGTATGAATGTGTATTCATATTATGTTGGATTTAAGTCCTTCCTTTCTGAATTGGTTGACATCAAAACCCAATATAAATGAATTGAGTCTGTAATTACCCTGAGGACAACTGGAGGACAAGGGCTAAATGAGCGTTTCCAATCCGTTTAAAACAATTGGCCAGAAGATAATTGTCGCCCTATTGGCGTTAGGCTTGATTGCAGCTTGTGGCGGCTGCGTGTACCTGTGGTTGACGCGCGATCAGACCGTTATAAGCGATGATTCGATTCGGGAAGAAATTAAGCCGGTAACGAAGTTGCTTACCTACGAATACGATTTTACTCAGGTTCTATATATTGACGATGCAGGGAATCCGTTTGGTTTTAACAACCCATTTACTACTAAGCGATATGTGGCGACCATCGATGGCAAGGCGGATATCGGCCTGAACGTAGACGATGAGAACCTGAAGGTAAAAGTCCATCGTTCGAAAAACAACGAGTCGGTAATAAAATCTGTTAATGTTACGCTTCCGCATTCCGAGATCGTGACGTTGTCAACGGATCCGAACTCGCTTAAAAAGTACGTTGAGGACAATGGTTTTCTTAATTGGAATCAGGTCAGTACGGACGATTTAAATAAATTGCTTCAGCAGGCTGATAAGGACCAGAGGCAAAAGGTTCAAGAAAGTGGCATGCTGGAAAAATCTGATGAACGTGCAGTAAAACTGGTGAAAAAGCAGGTGTCGACGTTCTGTGGTCCAGACGTAAGGGTCAATGTCGAATTCGAAGATTAATATCTACCTTTGAAATCAAATTACTGATTCAGCTGAATGCCCGCTATCGCGATGCCTTACGTTGCGATAGCGGGCATCTCTGATTTCGTTTGAAGGGTGTCAATGTGACAATTGTCCGATATGACAACGAGACTGTCCCTTTGTCACATTCCCGGAAAGCCTGTCTGGCGCAAGGCTTCGTAGAGGACGATGGCGGCGCTGTTGGAGAGGTTGAGTGCACTGATGCGGTAGTCGTTCGGGTTGACGAAGTTGCCGCAGATGTCCTGTTGAAGGATGGTCTCGTGGCTGTCCTCGGTATGCCCCAGCGACTCCTCGTGGGCTTCCCAGGCCTCGGCGTTATCGAGTGAGTCACAATCGCGCAGCATCGGGATGCGCTCGCAGCGCTCGGACGCCGCGGCAAGCAGCGGCTCGGGAATGCCCGAGCTCTCGCTGCCAAAGACCAAGTAGTCTCCATCGCGGTAGGTACTCTGCGCATAGGTGCGGCGTGCCTTTTTGGTCAGCAGATGCAGGCGCTCGTCGGCAGGGGAGAGGCCGTTGCGCGCAAGGAAATCCTCCCAGCCGGCATAGGTCGTCACGTCCAAGTTTTGCCAGTAGCCCAGGCCGGCGCGACGTACCGTCTTGTCATCGAGCGAAAACCCCAGCGGCTCCACCAGATGCAGGCGGGCGCCGGTGACCACGCAGGTGCGGCCGATATTGCCCGTATTGGCCGGAATCTCGGGCGCATACAGCACAATGTTGAACATGAATCTCCTTGGCTCAGAACGAAAAACCACCACGAAGGGCACAGTGCACCTTCGTGGTGGTTTGGCGGTTACGTAGGCGGACAAATGCCCGCTTGGATAAACCTAGGCGCGGTGCCAGTCGGTCAGACAGGCGTCGAGGGAGGCGATGAGCGCATCCTTGTCCATGTGACGGCCGATGATGCACAGGCTCGTCATGCGGTCGCCCGTCTCGTCGTCCCAAATCTGCATGATCTCGGGGTTCTCGTCGATAATCTTCTGCTTCTCGCCTTCGGGCGCCGAATCGACAAACAGGCCGTTCTCCATCAAGCGCATCTGGTGTCCGGCCTGCTCGAACATGTAGCACATGTCCGGATCGCCGGTCTGCCACAGCGGACCCTTGACGCGAATGACTTCGTCGGGCCACTCCTGCTCAACAAAATTGGTGAACTTCTGCAGGTCAAACGGCTTGCGGCGCGAGTACACAAAAGTCTCGATGTCGTACTCGAGCACCTCGGGGTCGTCGTGCTCCTCAGGATGCTCCATGGCCTCGATCCAGGCGGCGGAGTTGTAGGCGCGCATAAAGTCGAAGCGGTCGGTATCGAGCAACTCCTCCATGGGGACCTCACCGTTCTGAGCCTCGACAATCACGGCGTCCTTCTGCAGGCTGCGCACGATGGCCTTGAGCTCGGCGATCTGCTCAGGGCTCACGGTATCGGTCTTGTTGAGAATCAGCGTGGAGCAGAACTCGATCTGCTGGATGAGCAGGCTCTCGATGTCGTCCTCGTCGATATCTTCGGCCAGCAGGTCGCGACCGCCGTTGAACTCGTCATACATGCGGGCACAATCGACCACGGCCACGATGTTGTCGAGCGCGAGCTTGGGCTCGCCGCCCACCTTGGCCTCGTCGCAGAAGCTCGAGATGGTGTAGGCGATGGGGATAGGCTCGCAAATGCCCGAAGCCTCGATGATGATGTAGTCGAAGTTGCCCGAATCGGCGATGCCCTGCAGCTGGTTAGCAAGGTCGTCCGAAAGCGTGCAGCAGATGCAGCCGTTGGTGAGCGGGATGAGGTCGTCGGTCTCGGAAAGGCCGCCGTCGGCGATAAGGCTGGCGTCGACGTTGATCTCGCCGATATCGTTGACGATCACGGCGGCGCGGATGCCGCCGTCGTTGGCGAGGATGTGGTTGAGCAGCGTGGTCTTGCCGGCACCGAGGTATCCGGTAAGCATGATGATCTTCACGGGTTTGTTGGGCATGTGCCCTCCTTTGTTAGACATGGCTTACAGTTAAATCATATGCCAAACGCCTGCTCTTATACCCACGCGCCGGCAAATAACACAGGCTACTCCCAGGCTCCCCACACATCGGGGCAGTAACCGACGGTGGCCTTTTTGCCGTTGCGCACGATGGGTTCGGCCAAAACCTGCTGATTCTCGAGCAGTTTGTCGAAGCGCTGACTGGGGGTAAGGTGCTGAATGAGCGCGAGCGTCTCCTCGTCCTTGGCTTTGGGGTTGAGCAGCTTGTCGATACCGCCGACCGCTTGCATCACGCTCGTAAGCTCACCCTTGCTCATCTCCTTTTCCTTAAGGTCAATAAACTGCACCTTAATGCGGCGCTCCTTAAAATAGCGCTGGGCCTTCTTGGTGTCGAAGGACTTCTTAGTCCCGAAGATTTGAATATTCATGGTCCCGCCGCTCTATCGAATGAAGTTGGTCGTTGCTCGATCTGCCTCGGGTGCGTTGATGCCGGCGGCCTGTCCTGCCTCGATGCAGCGCAGGAGCCAGGCCATGTTTTTGCCGATGTTTCGCATGGTGGCAAGGCCCTCGGCATCCCCATCGGCGTCGCCGGGCACGCGGCCAAACACGTTATTCCAGTAGGTGGAAGCAACCACGGGCATTTGCTTAATGGTGAAGTACTTGTTGAGCACATCGAACGTGGTCGACGTGCCGCCGCGGCGGGCGACGGCGACAGCGGCGCCGGGTTTGTGCTCAAAGGCATGCCCGCCTGCATAGAATGCGCGATCGAGTGCTGAGAGAATGCGGCCGCTGGGGTGCGCGTAGTAGACAGGCGAGCCAAAGACAAAGCCATCTGCCTGCTCGGCGGCAGCGATGAGCTCGTTGACCACGTCGTCGTCAAAGGTGCAGCGGCAATCGAGCTTGCCGCACTGACCACAGCCAATGCAGTCGCGAATGGGCTTGGCGCCCAGCTGGAACACCTCGGTATCGATACCCTCGGCATGCAATTGCTCGGCGACTTCGGCAAGCGCGCGAGCGGTGTTGCCGTTTGCCTTGGGGCTACCGTTGACTAAAAGAACCTTCATCACAAACTCCCTCTGCTTTTGGTGACTTCTGCAGAGGATTATCGCACGATGGGGGAGGCGGCGCGGGCGCGGCGTTAATCCAGTTTGGTACCTGGCACCTGCACGGCTTTCCCGAGCAACGCTTTGAGCTCGTTCAAAATGGAAACGGGCTGACGGTCGACGCCGTCCAGATGGAGCGTGGCCACGCGAATGGGCGGCTGATATTCAAGCGAGCCGATGAGCACGGGAGAACCCAGGAACCGTTCGATGTCGCTTGCGATCTCGTCGATCGCCTCGGGGCCGAGCTCATCGAAGAGTGTCACGAACATCGGCCCCGTCGAGCGGAACAGGCGGCCCTTGCCGCGCGAACAATCCATGAGGCAGGCGGCGCTTTCGGCGAGCACGCGGTCGCCTGCATCGAATCCAAAGCGGGCATTGACCTCGGCGATATCGTCGACCTTAATGGCAATAAAGCCTGCCTCGTGCGGCACGTGGCGCATCTCTCCAATAGCGTTGACCAGTGCGTGGACATCGCCCAGGCCCGTTACCGAGTCGGTCGTATCCGCTAGGCTTCGGTTGACGATAATGCCCACATACATGCTGGGCTCGGTATCGGTGCCGTCCAAGCGGTAGCCCGTGCAGTCGCAAAGCACGTATTTTCCGGTGGCATCCATTACGCGATACTGCATGTAGTGGAAGTGCCACGTGCCGTTTATCACCATGTCGAGCTCGGCACGTACGTTGTCGCGGTCCTCGGGATGAACGCGGGCGAGCCACATGTCGAGTGAGTTAAAAGGGTGCTGGGAGGGCAGGTCAAAATCGCGCACGGCGTTAACCGACCATTGCGATTCTCCCGTATCGAGATTGAGGATAAACGGATAGCGCGTCTCGGAGCTCATGGAGATCGCTTGGAACACCCGGTCGTTGCAGGGAAGCTGATCGACGATTGGGCGTTGCGGCGCGTCATCGTCTTTCGGTTGCTGCACACGATGCATAAGCTTATAGCGATACATCTTGCGATCGGCATCCATCGTCATCTGGCGACGCGTGTCGCCAGCAAGTGGATCGACGCGCGAGCAGCCAAAGCTAAAGCTGCCGATCATGGGCGCCTTGCCACCTGAGCTCGCCTCGATCAGCCCGGCACGTACCTGCTCCAAGCGCTGCTCGAGTTCGGTCTCGTTTGCGGAGAGCGAGATAAGCACAAACTCGTCTCCACCGATACGGAACAGCATCTCATCGTGCTCCATGGTTTCGGAGAGCGTGCGGCAGATGCCCAGAATATAGCGATTGCCTTCGGCGTGGCCAAACCTATCATTGCAATGCTTGAGATGGTCGATGTCAATATAGGCGCAGGTGAAGGGATCGCCTTTGCGCCAGAGTTGCTCGACGTGACGGTCGAATCCGTTGCGGTTGCCCAAGTTGGTGAGCGGATCGATATAGGCGTTGCGCTCAAGCAGCTGGCGCTCTTGTTGCAGGATGGCATGCGTCTTTTGCAGTTGCTCACCAACGGCGCGTAGCTCAGCAGGCAGCGCGGCAACATCGAGTTCGGCGGTCGAGACGCCGTTCGCAAGTCGCTGAAGATAGGCAATAATCGATTGCTCGCCCAGGCGATATGACTCGTTCATGATGGATAACCTCCTTGGGCGGAACAACGGTTTGTATCATATCCCCAATTTGGTTTGAAGTGGGGATATAAGTTAGCCAATGGGGACAAATGCCCTCTTCGGCGGCGGCGTTTTGCGCGCGAGCGTATCAGTTGTTATTGCCGCCATCGAGCAATGCCTCAAAATTCTTCGCCGGCATGGGGCGGTAGTAGAGGAAGCCCTGAGCGTAGCGGGCGCCCATTTGTCGTAGCATGTTCGCCTGCTCATTTGTCTCGACGCCTTCAACCACGACGGGCAGATGGAGCGAATGCGCCATCTCGAGCATTGATGAAATGATTTGCGTGCTGCGGCCATGATCGCCGTCGATGGGTGCAATCTGCCAAATGTGCTTGTCGAGCGTCGCCATAAAGCCGCTTTCCTCGAGTGCGGGGATATGGGTGCACATGCTGTGGGCGGCTATCATTCGACAAGCGGTAGCGCGATGATGCGATGTTCGATAAAAATGCGACTGGGACGATATATGTTGACGGGTATACTTGTCCCGTTTTAAAACGCAGGAACGGAGATGGTCGCATGGCACAGCCAAATATGACGCGCACGGTGGGGCTGGCGCTCGAGGGAGGCGGCTACCGCGGTATGTATACGGCGGGCGTGCTCGACGTTTGGATGGAGCGCGGTTTGACCTGCGACCATATGGTGGGTGTCTCGGCGGGTGCGGCGTTTGGCTACAACTTTAAATCGCGCCAGATCGGCCGTGCCATTCGTTACAACAAGGCCTATTGCGCCGACAAGCGCTATGCGAGCGTGACCAGCTGGCTGCGAACCGGCGATATGTTCAATGCCGATTTTGCCTATCACGAGGTGCCTATCGAGCGCGATCCCATCGACTTGGAGGCGTATCGCGCCTGCCCCATGCGATTTACGTGCGTGTGTACCGATATCGAGACGGGCAAGGCCGTCTACCACGATCTACCGTATGGCGACGAGCGCGATATCGAGTGGATCCGGGCGTCGTCTGCCATTCCTGTGGCGACGCGTCCCGTTGCTATTGACGAGCATAAGTATCTGGATGGTGGCGTGGCTGATTCTATTCCCAGCGCATGGCTGTTTGCGCAGGGGTATGACCGCAATATCGTGGTACTCACGCAGCCGGCGGGCTTTGTGAAGCAGCCCAACAGCGTGATGCCCATGCTGCGGCGCGTGTTCCGTTACTATCCGGAGTTTGTTGCAGCGCTTGAGCATCGGCATGAGGTCTACAATGCCACGCTCGATGACCTGGCACGTCGAGAGGCTGCCGGCGAAATCTTTGTGGTGCGGCCGAGCGAATCGGTGAAGGTGCCGTCGCTGTGCCGCGAACCGGATGAGCTCGAGCGCATCTACCAGGTCGGCCGCCACGATGCAGAGACGACTTTGCCGGCGTTGGAAGCGTATCTGGCGGGGTAAGGGTCGCATACGGAAAGCGCATCCCGGAATGGAGGCCCAAACTGGGATGCGCTTTCCATTGCTGAAGATATGAGGCTGCGAATCAGCTGTTCGGCCTATGCCTATGCCTGCTGCCAGGTGTCGACAAGCTCCTTGGCTGCGGCATGGGGGTCGTCGGCGCTGCAGACGGCGCTTACCACAAAGAAGCCGTCGACGCCGGTGGCCTTAAGCTGCGGCAAGTCGGCCGTCTTAACGCCGCCGCCCACCACGATGGGCACGGGGCTTGCCGCGTGGAGTGCGGCAAGGTCCTCAAAGCTCTTGGTGATGATAGAGCCGTCGGCCGCGCGTCCGCAGTCGCGCTTGGTCTCGGTCTCGTGGAGCGGGCCGATGCCCAGGTAGTCGACCAGGCTCATGTCGGCGGTCTTGACGTACTCGAGCATCTCCTCGCAACGGGCCGAAAGGCCCACAATGGCATCGGGGCCCAGCAGCTTGCGGCAGACCTCGACGGGAATGTCGCTCTGGCCTACGTGCACGCCATCGACGGCAATGCCCTGCTCGCGCGCGGCAAGCACACAGTCCAGACGGTCATCGATTAACAGGGCGACCTGACCGGTCTTGCCGGCCTGTGCGATTGCCTGCGCGGCGTCGTCGGTCAGCGCAATGATCTCGCGGGCGCTTGCCACCTTGGAGCGCACCTGAATGCAGGTAAAGCCGGCGTCGAGCGCCTGGGCCACCACATCGCCCACGGGGCGTCCGAGGGTGTTTTCGGGGCCGAGCACCAGATAGGCCGAGATATCAAGGTTGTCGCGGATGCTCATCGTGCTTCCTCCTGCTTTTTGATCTGCGCTTCCATGCGCTCGAGTTTGCCGGTCATGGTGTCGGTAAATCCAGGTCGAATATCGGCTTTGAGCACGACTTCGGTTCGGATGCCCTTGCTCGCTAACACAAAGGTCGCGTCGCGCACGACCTGCATGACCTCGTCCCAGTCGCCCTCGATCTCGGTGAACATCGAGGTGGTGCGGTTGGGAAGGCCGCTCTCGCGAATGACGCGCACGACCTCGGCGACCTCGGCGGACAGTTCATCGCCGGTGCCGCACGGGGCGATGGCCACAGCGACGAGCGTGTTCATGCCGGCATTGGTTGCGGGCTCGGACATGGCTTATGCCTCCTCGAGCTCGAGTTGGTTATCGGCGATGTCTTGGGCGGTTGCGCGGTAGAGCTCGTCGATAAAGGCGACCTTAAAGCTTGCCGGGGCATCGGCGACGGCTGCGGCACGCGTGCCGGCGACGTTGTAGACGGCGGTACCGCAGACGGCTGCCGTAAACGGATCGGCAGCGCAGGCGTACACGGCCAGCACGCCGCCCTGCGAGCAACCGCAGCCGGTAATCTTGGACATGAGCGGGCTGCCGCCGTGGGATTTGGCCACGGTCGTGCCGTCGGTAATCAGGTCGACTTCGCCCGAGACCACAACGGCGCCGCCGGTGTAGCGAGCGAGCGCCACGGCGGCATCGCGGGCGGCGTCGACCGTGTCGGTGGTATCGACACCACGTACGCGGCTCAGATCGGCCGACTCGCCCTCAAGACCCCACAGGCCGGAGAGTGCGATGATCTCGGAGGCGTTGCCGCGTACGATGGCGGGCTTGTACTGCTTGAGCTCGTTTACCAGCTGGGTGCGCAGGCTACCGATGCCCAGACCCACCGGATCGAGCACCCAGGGCTTGCCGGCGTCGTGTGCCGCCTTGGCCGCGCGGGGAATCGTCTGCTCGTAGATGGGGAAGAGCGTGCCCATGTTGAGATAGATGGCGCCGCCGCCGGCAACGAGCGCCTCGCCCTCGTCGGGAAGATAGACCATGGCGGCCGAGCCGCCCACGGCGAGTTGCGCGTTGGCGACAAAGTCAATCGTCACCGTGTTGGTGATGGAGCCGGCCATCGGGTTGGTGGCGCGAATCTCGTCCACGGCCTTGACTACCTGTTGTTTAAGCTGTTTCGAATCAATCACTGCACATGCCTCCTTGGCATAGAAAAGGGGCGCTGTGCATAGACAGCGCCCCGGCAAAGGCGGCATGCTCCCTACGCCAGCATTAACTGACAGGTTCAAAGGATTGGGCCCATTGCCCTCTCAGCCTTGTGGTTTGCACCGCCGGCACTCCCGCATCGAATCTGTTGTTCCCTATACTAGCGCACCTGCCAAAAAGGGACAGGTTTATTTTGGCAGGTAACAACTGGGGTGATGCGTTTTCCCAGATAAAACCTACCAAAATAAACCTATCCCTTTTTGGCGGGTCGGTACAATAGACGGGATAAAGAATGACCGAGGGGACCTTATGATCAAACTTGTGCTGACCGATATGGACGATACGCTGATTCCCGCTGGGCAAGACGGTGCCAGCGACTATGCCATCGAGGGCATTCATGCCATGCAGGCGGCAGGCCTGCATTTTGGCCCGGTTTCGGGCCGTCAACCGTCCGCGATGGGCTGGATGTTCCGCAATCGCTCCGAGTGTTTCTCGACCGGCGCGTTCTGCAACGGGCAGGTGATGTTTGTCGATGGCGAGGCGGTCGCCTCGCGCGCAACTGATAACGATGCCCTGATGCGCCTAGCCGACTATCTGGAGCAAGAGACCGACGACACCTATCTCAAGGTCTACAGCCTGGGCGATGACTTTTGGGACAGCGATGCCTATTGCGTGACGAGCGATCCCGAGCGCGTGCGTCGTGCTATGGAGTCGGGCGGCAACGCGTGGCTCAAAGGCGAAGAGGCCCCGTGCCGTCCTGTCGTCGATGACGCCCCGGTATACAAGGCGAATATCTGGAGTGCCCGCTCGCGCGAGGAACTCGCCGAGCTGCGTGAGCGCGTTGCCGCCGAGGTGCCGGAGCTCTCGCTCGTGTTCCCCAACAACCGCGTGCGCCTGTTCGACATTCTCCCGGCCGGCTGGGACAAGGGCTGCGCCACACTGGAGCTGGCAAGTGCCCTGGGTCTGACGCCCGACGAGGTCGCGGTGTTCGGCGACTCCGATAACGACCTGCCCATGATCGATGCCGTCCCCAACTCCGTGGCGGTTGCCAATGCCAACGAGGCCGTTACGGCCGCTGCGCGCTGGCATATCGGCGCCGCGGCAGATGATGCGGTCGCCGAGGCTCTACACCAGGTTGCTGTCTGTGCGGCGACGGGGGAGATGCCGCCGTTTATGCGCCGAGCAGATGCGGCGGGCCCGCACATCGCGAACGCCTAGGGAGGCCACTATGAAGCTCCAGCAGCTCAGATATGTCGTCAAGGTTGCCGAGTGCGGCAGCATCACCGAGGCCTCGCGCCGGCTCTTTGTGTCGCAGCCTTCGATTACCGCGTCGATCCGCGATCTCGAAAACGAGATGGGTGTGCACATCTTTGAGCGCACCAACAAGGGCGTCATTGTGTCCGAGGAAGGCGAGACCTTCTTGGGCTACGCGCGCCAGGTACTCGACCAGGCCGACCTGCTCGAGGGCAAGTACAAAGGCACGTCCGAGCAGGTGCCGCACTTTAGTGTGAGCTGCCAGCATTATTCCTTTGCCGTTAATGCGTTTGTCGATGTAATCCGCGAGTTCGATGCCGCGCGCTACGACTTTACCCTACGCGAGGAACAGACCCACGAGATTATCGAGGATGTCGCGCACATGAAAAGCGAGCTGGGCATCCTGTATCTGTCCGAGCACAACCGCGAGGTCATCGAGCGCATGCTTGCCGCCAACGAGCTCGTGTTCGAAGGGCTCTTCTGCGCCACGCCGCATGTCTTCGTCTGCGCCGACCATCCGCTGGCGGGCCGCTCCAGCGTGACGCTCGAGGATCTGGAAGACTACCCGTTCCTGTCCTACGAGCAGGGCAGCTACAACTCGTTTTACTATTCCGAGGAGCTGACCTCGACGTTCGAGCGTCGCAAAAATATCCGCGTGCGCGACCGTGCGACGTTGTTCAATTTGGCCATGGGCCTCAACGGCTACACGGTATGCTCGGGCGTGATTAGCCACGAGCTCAACGGCCCCGGCATTATCTCGATTCCGCTCGACGTGGACGAGTACATGGAGATTGGCATCATCACGCGCAAGAACACGACGCTCACGCGCTACGGTCGGGCCTATATCGACGCGATTCGTCAGCATATCTAGGCTGCTGTGCTCCGCACGGTTCAAGTCTCTTTATGACAGTCCAGACTGATATAGGAAGCATCTATATCAAACTGTTATAAACGTATATTTTACGATGACCATATGAGCGCTCATACTCTGTCCCAGTAAAGCAACCAATGCAAAGGGAGATATCTATGAGCACTTCGATTCAACCGAACGCGCCGTTTCGTGCCGATATCGTCGGCAGTTTTCTTCGTCCGCAGGCTGTAAAGGATGCCCGTGCCGCCTATGTCGCGGGTAAACTCGACGCTTCCGGCCTTAAGGCCGTCGAGGACGATGCCATTCGCGATTTGGTGGCCAAGCAGAAGGCCGCCGGCCTGCAGGTGATCACCGATGGCGAGTTCCGCCGCAGCTACTGGCACCTCGATTTTATGTGGGGACTCAACGGCATTGAGCGCCGCGCCTCGCGTACGGGCTACATGTTTCACGATGAGGAGACTACCGCCGACACCGCCGTGGTAACCGGCCCCATTAGCGGCGAGAACCATCCGTTCGTCGAGCACTTCAAATTTGTCAAGTCACTCGAGGGGGAGGGCCAGGTCGCACGGCAAACCATTCCGGCGCCGATCCAGACGTTCTCTGAAGTCACGCTCGACCGCTGTGATGGCCAGCAGGAGAGCCTGCGCGCCGTCTATAAGACCGACGAAGAGCTCGCCGATGCCATTGCCGCAGCATACCGCACCGTGATTGCCGACCTGTATGCCGCGGGCTGCCGCAACATCCAATTTGATGACTGCACCTGGGGCATCTATTGCGATACCGACTTTGTGTCCAAGACCGGCATGAGTCCGGTTGACCTGCAAAAGGTGTCCGAGCTAGGTGTGGCGCTCAACAATGACGCAATCGCGGACAAGCCCGACGATCTGGTTATCAACACGCACGTGTGCCGCGGCAACTATCACTCCACCTATGCTTTTGAGGGCGGCTACGACCCCATCGCGCCGTACCTGTTCGCACATGAGAACGTCGATGCGTTCTATCTGGAGTTCGACACGCCCCGCGCCGGTGGTTTTGAGCCGCTCAAGTACGTTGCCCCCGGCAAGAAGGTGGTGCTGGGATTGATCACTACAAAGGCGGCTGAGCTTGAGGACGAGGACGTTATCGTCGAACGTATCCACGAGGCCGCAAAGTATGTGCCGCTCGAGAACCTGTACCTGTCGCCCCAGTGCGGCTTTGCCAGCTGCGAGATTGGCAACAAACTGACCGAGGACGAACAGTGGGCAAAGATCGCGCTGGTCAAGCGCATTGCCGAGCGCGTTTGGAAGTAACGCTACCGTTCGCAGGTGACGGCGCGTGCGAGACATGGCGTATCACGTACAATGGTTCGGATCGTATCGTTCGGGCAGGTTATCCGATATGCCTGATCGCCCTTCCATTTTTGAAAGGACTCTCATGTCCCAGTCTTCGACGCCCGCCGTCACCGATGTCATCTACGATGCATCGTCGCTCGGCCGCCCGCGCATGTTTGTGTTGGGTTTGCAACACATGTTTGCGATGTTCGGAGCCACGGTGCTCGTGCCCGTGCTCACCGGCCTTTCCGTTTCGGCGACGCTTCTGTTCGCCGGCATCGGCACGCTGCTGTTTCATTTTCTATCGCGCGGTAAGGTGCCGGCATTTTTGGGCTCATCGTTTGCCTTTATTGCCGGTTATGCCGCAATCGCGCCCAACGGCGAGACCGAGCTTTTGCCCTACGCCTGCCTGGGCGTAGCTTGTGCCGGCCTGCTCTATCCGGTGCTCGCGGCCCTGTTCCGCGCCTTTGGCGCCAAGCGCGTTATGCGTTTCTTCCCGCCGGTGGTGACCGGCCCAATCGTCATTTCCATCGGCCTGATCCTAGCGAGCTCTGCCATCGCCAACTGCCAGACCAACTGGCTTGTCGCCGCTGTCGCTGTGGCCGTCATCATCATCTGCAATATTTGGGGCCGCGGCATGGTCAAGATCGTGCCGATTTTGCTGGGCGTTGTGGTGAGCTATGCCGTTGCGGCTGCGTTGAGTGAGGTCGATTTTTCGGGCGTTGCCGCCGCTCCGTGGGTCGGTCTGCCCATCGTGTGGGACAACACCGTGTTTGCGCTCTTTGGCCCGCAGTTCGATAGCGGTCTTGCCACGACGGCTATCATCACCATCATGCCGCTGGCCTTTGCGACCATGATTGAGCACATTGGCGATATCTCCGCCATTGGCTCTACCTGCGAACGCAATTACATTGCCGATCCCGGTCTGCACCGTACCCTGCTCGGCGATGGCCTGGCGACCATCTTGGCGTCGCTCTTTGGCGCTCCGGCCAATACGACGTATGGCGAGAACACCGGCGTGCTTGCCCTGACGCGCGTGTTCGACCCGCGCGTGATTCGCATTGCCGCGTGCTGTGCCATCGTGCTTTCGTTCTGCCCCAAGTTTGCTGCTGTGATCGCTGCTATGCCGGCGTGCGTTATCGGCGGTGTGTCACTCGTGCTCTACGGCATGATCAGTGCCGTTGGCGTGCGTAACCTCATCGAGAATCAGGTTGATTTCCAGAACAACCGCAACGTGCTGGTGGCGGCTCTGGTGCTCGTGCTTTCGCTCGGCATTGCCTACAGTACCGCCGGTGCCATCGTGCTGGAGCTGGGCGGCGTGACGATTTCGCTTTCGGGCCTTGCCGTGGGCTCGCTGGTGGGAATTGTGCTCAACGCTATCCTGCCCGGTAATGACTTTGAGTTCGATACTTCCGAGCTTGAGGAGACTGCTGAATAGCAGCTGCGTTCAGCCAAATTAAAAATGGCGTCCATGCGTATGTACGCGTGGACGCCATTTTTAATGCGTCAGTATCCAGTGGATGCCGCGCGCCATGCGCAGGTCAGTTTGGGCAAAGTGATTGCCGGGGTTGAGCTCCAGCGTTGTTGGAATGCCGTGCTCGACGAGCAACGCTTCCATCGCGCGTGTGTCGTCGAGTACATGCCGCATCATGCGGTTGGGCGTCTTGGTTTCCTTTTTGCCGAGTGACAGGTAGACGGCTTGCGGGCTGCCGGCAAAAGGGGCCGTGCTGGCACGGTCGACAAAGTCGGGAAACCATAGCGACCCCGATGCGCTCGCGGCGCGGTCAAAGGCGTCGGTTTGCCAGAGGGACCAGAGTGCGAAGAGGCCCGCGAGCGAGTAACCGGCAATGCCGCGCCGGGTGGGCGGCTGAGGAAGCGACGACTCGACCTGGGGGATTATCTGATTCAGCAGCTCATCAAGAAAATCGGCAGCTTGGCCGCCGAAAGGCTCGGCATCGCGTACGGTCCCGTCGCATGCCCAGGGGCTCAGCTCGCGATTCCAATCGAGCCCGCCAATGGTGACGAGGGCGAATGGCGGACAGTCGAGCTCTCGGCAACACTTATAAACCTCGCTGCCGTCGCCCACGACCACAGGAAGGTAGATGACAGGCGCGCTTTCCGTATGATTCGAATAAACGGTTATCTGCTTTTGATGCGCTTCCATGACGGGCTTCTCTCAGTGTTGTGATATCGGCAGCCCCAATTGTCGCACGCCAGCGTATGCCGGTTGGGCTAGACCAAAGACAATCTCGTGCATCCCCTGCGGACGCATATGGAAAACGCCACCGCCGGAGGGGAGCTCGGCGGTGGCGTTGTTAAACGGTGCTGGGGCTCTGGGCCTTCGCGGGAGCTGCCATGTGCGCAGAGGCGTCTAAGAACGCTTACGGCTCGCCATGGTGCCTGCGGCGATAGCGGCTGTTCCCGCAAGGACGGTTGCCACGATGGCCGCACCCGAGGTGTCGCCGGTTGCCGCGAGCACGCCGGTAGTCTTGGCTTTCGTGGTTGAAGCCGCAACGGCCTTGGTCGGCTTTGAGCCCTCAGGCTTGGGGTTCTGCTTGGACTCCGCGGGCTTGCTTTCTGCGGGCTTGGTCTCGTCGGGCTTGGGGTCTTCCGGCTTGGCTACCTCGGGAGGTGCGATGGTCGTACTTTTGGCGACTGCTTTGATATAGAGGGAGTCGACCGTGGCGTCGCCCGTGCCGATGGCTTGGCCTGCCTCGTAGATGCCGTCACGGAGCTTGCGATAGTCAATGACCTTGCCGCCTTCGGGCGTCTGGATGGCGGCGTTCTCAATCTTGATGGTGCCGATTGTCTTGCCGTCAGCGCTCATGGCACGGGCAAAGATTGCCGCTGTATCTCCTTCGGCCGTTACCTTGCTGCGGATGATCGAGATGACTGCGGGTGTGACGCCCTCGCTGGTCTGGGCGATGATGCCGATGTTCTCGCCTTGGGGTTCGCGCCTCGTCTCGCCATCTTGGTTTTCGCTGTAGGGGATGGGGCCGTCGCCGTTCTCGACATAGCGGGCTATGGCCTTGACAACGGAGTCGCTGATGTAGATGTGGCCGCCCTTCTCGTTGGGTCGATCGTTTCTGGTGGAGAATGCAGCCGAAACCTCGCCTTCCGCAAACGCGTCCACGGTGGAGCCGTTCTTGACGACGATGTCGTCCTGGTAGGTGAAGAGGGCGTTGGCGCCACCGTATCTGCCTTTACTTGCACGGACCGTCACGTTTGCATGATCGAGGGTGATGCCCTTGTGGGCATAGACGCCATATTCAACACCGTTTACGTTGAGGGAGGCGTTTGTGGCTGCGAGGCTGCCCTTGGCCTCGACGGCAGCGTCTTTCTCGGAGCTTGCCTCGACCGTCCCGCCACCCTTGATGGTGAGGTTCTTGTCGGCTCCAATACCCTTGTCCTTGGTAGCCCTGGCGGTGACGGCTCCGCTGTCGTCAATCGTGATATTGCCGTTTGCCCTGATGCCATCCGATGCACCCGTGGCGTTGACGTTGCCCGAACCTTTGATAGCGAGATCACCTCCGGCATTGATGGCATCAAACCCAGTGCTCGTGGCGTTGACGGATCCGGCTCCGTCGATGTTGATATTACCCGTGGAGAGGATAGCGTCCTCAGTAGATGTCACGCTGAGCGTGCCGCCCTCGTCGCCTTGGATATTGAGCTCGGCATTCTCGTTAGTGCCATGAGAAACGTTGATGCTTTCGATCCATTCGGCAGTGACGATGTTGGTTCCCGAGTAATTCACGTTGAGCTTGCCTGCGGCCTGGATCTCGCCGCCGTTATAGTTGTTGAGCTTCAAGTCGTCGGCGCCGTCCCACGACCAGGTACCGGCCTCGTCGCTCGCCGCGGTGTTGTACTTGTTGCCGCCGACCTTGACCCATTCCGCTGCGAGCGAGACGCTCGGCATGAGCAGCGAGCTCACCGTGAGCGCGCACACGGCGCCCGCGACGATGCGGCGCGTCACGCGGCGCCAGCTGCCGTGCGCGAGTCCTATGCGACGGCGAACGTCGGGTTCGGCAACATGGGTTCCGGCGGTAGTGTCATTGCGTTTGGGGGTCGTGAACAAGGCTGCCATGGTTGCTCCCGTTCTCATAGGGCCTATACGACTAGATTCAGCGTATCTGCTGGATGTTGCCGGCGGTAGTGCCGTTTGGAGGGCAAAATGGCCAAAATGGGGGAGAAATAGGCCGCACGCCGGCGCAGGGACCGGCGCTAAAAGAAAAGCGCGGGGCCGCATGGCGACTCCGCGCTTTATTGTTCAGCTTTTGCAGCCTTGCCCTTACGCTACGAAGAAGTAGACGAGGAAGGCAAGGGCCGCGATCCACCCGTCCCGTGCGAAAAAGTGTTTACGAGCGCTTGCGGCTCACCACGGCGCCCGCGGCGATGGCGGCTGTTCCCGCAAGGGCGGCTGCCACGATGGCTGCGCTCGAGGCGTCGCCGGTTGCTGCGAGTTTGCCGGCGATCTTGGCTCCCGTGGCTGCAACTGCAACGGTCTTGGTCGTCTTCGTGCCCTCGGACTTGGAACCCTCGGGCTTGGTCTCGCCTGGCTTCTCCTCGGGTTTGATCTCCTCGGGAGGCGCGATGACCGTGCTCTTGGCGACAGCTTCGTTATAGGGGGAGTCGATCACAGCGTCGCCCGTGCCGATGGTTTGACCCACCACGTAGAAGATGCCGTCATCGAGTTCTTCCTTGTTGCGATAGCCAATGATCTTGCCGCCTGTGGGCGTCTGGATGGGAGCGCCTTCGATCTCGATGGTGCCGATTGTCTCGCCGTCCGCGCTCACGGCAAGGGCGAAGATCGCCGCCGTGTCTCCCTCAGCTGTGACCTTACTGCGGACAATCGAGATGGTCGCGGGCGTGATGCCCTCCTTGGTCCGGGCAAAGATGCCGATGTTCACGCCCCTATGCTCGGGAATGACCGCGCCGCTTTGGTCGTTGCTGTAGTGATCGGGGCCGTCGCTACCGGACTCGACATAGCGGGCTATAGCCTTGACAACGGAGTCACTAATGTAGACGTGACCACCCGCTTCGTTGGGGTAGTAGTTTCTGGTGGAGATTGCGGTCGAGAACTGGCCTTCTGCGAACGCATCCACGATCGAGCCGTTCTTGATGACGATGTCGTCCTCGTCGGTGAAGAGGGCGCTGGCTTCATCGTTCCCTGCACTTGCACGGACCGTTACGGTTGCGACATCGAACGTGATGCCCTTGTAGACATAGATGCCATACCCAACGCCACTTGCGTTGAGGGAAGCGTTCGTGACCGTGAGGCTGTTTTTACCGTCGATGGCGGCGTCTTCCTCGGAGCTTGCCTTGACCTGGCTGCCACCCGAGATCTCGATGTTGCCGTCGGCCCAAATCGCATTGTCTTTGATAGAGCTTGCCTCTACCTTGCCGCCGCCCTTTATGATGAGGTTCTCGTTAGCATCGATACCCTGATCCTCGGTGGCCTTGGCGGTGACGGTTCCGCTGTTGTCGATCGTGATGTTGCCGTCGGCCCTGATGCCATCCGAATCGCCCGTGGCGTTAACGTTTCCCGAGCCCTTGATGGTGACATCGCCCCCGGCATCGATGGCATCGTGCTCGGTGCTCGTGGCGTTGACAGTGCCAGCGCCGTCGATGTTGATGCTGCCGACGGAAGTGATGGCGTCACGAGAAGATGTCACGTTGAGCGTGCTGGACGAGTCGCCCTGAATATTAAGCTCGGCGTTCTCGTTCGCGCCATCCTTAACCTTGATGCCGCGGCCATCGCCGTTAGTGACGATGTTGTTGCCCTCGTAGCTCACGTTGAGCTTGCCCGCTGCCTCGATCGCGCCGGCGTTATAGCCGTTGAGCTTCATGTCGTCGGCGCCGTCCCAGGCCCAGGTGCCGGCCTCGTCGCCTGCTGCAGTGTTGTACTGAGTGCCGCCGACGTTGACCCACTCGGCCGCGAGCGAGACGCTCGGCATGAGCAGCGAGCTCACCGTAAGCGCGCAGGCCAGGCCGCAGACGAGGCGGCGCGTCACGCGGCGCCAGCTGCCGTGTGTGAGCAGCGTGCGACGGCACACGTCGGGCTCGACAAAATGGGCTCCAGAGGTTTTGTCATTGCGCTTGGGGGTCGTGAACAAGGCGGCCATGGTTACTCCCATCCTCATAGGGCCTATGCGATTACGCCCAGCATATCTGCAGGATGTAGCCGGTGGTAGTGCCGTTTGGAGGGCAAAATGTCCAAAACTTGGGAAGCAATACATCGCGCGTCTGTGCGTTGCCTGGCTTTAAAAGCAAAGCGCGGAGCCGCTCGATGCGACTCCGCGCTTTGGTGTTCTGCTTTGGCAGCTTTGCCGTTACGCTACAAAGAAGTAGACGAGGAAGGCAAGGGCTGCGATCCACATGAGCGGCTTGATCTTGGAGGCCTCGCCCTTAAAGAGCGCGACGATCACGTAGGCGATAAAGCCCAGGCCAATGCCGGCAGAGATGGAGTAGGTGAAGGGCACGCCGGCGACAATCATGAACGCCGGGAAACCCTGCGACACGTCGGACCAGTCGATCTCGGAGGCCTCGCTCATCATGAGGTAGCCGACGTAGACCAGAGCACCGCAGGTGGCGGCACTGGAAACGATGGTGACGATGGGGGAGAAGAACGCGGCGAGAATGAACAGCACGCCGGTGGTGACGGAGGTGAGGCCCGTGCGGCCACCGTCGGCAGCGCCAGAGGTGGACTCGACGAAGGTGGTGATGGAGGAGACGCCCATAAAGCCACCGGCAGCAGCGGCCACGGAGTCGACGACCAGGATGGGGCGGATGTCCTCGACATTGCCGTCCTCGGTCAAGAACTCGCCCTGCTTGGCGACGGCCATCGCGGTTCCCATGGTGTCGAAGAAGTCACTCATGAGCAGCGAGAAGGCAACGACGAGCAGCATCGGGTCGGTCAGAACCTTCACGATGGCCATGTTGCCATCGGCGGTGCTGGCAAACGGGGCGCCAAAGGTCGAGAAGTCGAGCGGTGCGATGAGGCCCTCGGGGGCGTGGGTGACGCCCAGCGGGATACCGGCGATAACGGCGACGATGATGCCGATGAGCAGCGAGCCCGGCACGTTGCGGGAAGCCAGGGCAACCGTCACGACGATGGAGATGATGCCGACGATAAAGGTGGGGGAGGCGATGTCGCCCAGGCCGACGAGCGTACCGGCGCCAGCGGTGATGATGCCGGCGTCGCACAGGCCGATCATGGCGATGAACAGGCCCAAGCCAACCGAGATGGCGTGGCGCAGGACCACGGGGATGGCGTCCATAATGGCCTCGCGCAGGCCGCACAGGACGAGCAGCAAGATGACGATACCCTCGAGGAAGATAACGCTCATGGCCACGTGCCAGTCACCGCCGCACATGGTGGTGGCGATGCCCGCGATCATGGCGTTGATGCCCAGGCCCGAAGCGCAGGCGAGCGGGCGGTTGGCGAAGATGCCCATGCAGATGGTCATGATGCCGGCGCCCAGGCAAGTGGCGCAGGCGAGCGCTCCCGCATCGATGCCGGCGCCCGAGAGCACCGCGGGGTTGACGGCAATGATGTAGGCCATTGCCAGGAACGTTGTCAGTCCAGCGCGAAGTTCGGTCCCGATTGTGGACTTGCGCTCGCTGACGTGAAATAGTTCGTCCATGCATACCCTTTCCTTGTTCGGCCCCGAGTTTAGGCCGATTGACACGAACTCACTCACTATATCGCCTTTGCAACCTTGCTGTTCCTCACATGTTGATGTTCGGCGCTTTGTAGCGGACGGGCGGTATTTTCCGTATGAAAATGTGTGGGTACCGTATACTTAAGCAGTTACAACGACCCCTATGGAGGAACGTATGATTAAAGAGCTCTGCCACGACGAGGCTATTCTGTCCCAGCGTTGCGAGGTCGCGACCGTCGAGGACGAGTCGGTGGCACAGGACCTGATCGATACCATCAAGTCGCTCGACGATGCCGGCTGCCTTGCCGCCAACCAGATCGGCATCACCAAGAAGGTCTGCGTCTACCTGGACGATGCCGGCGAGCCCCATGTGCTCTACAACCCCCGTCTGGTGTTTGGCCTGGGCGCCAGCAAGATGGAGGAGAGCTGCCTGACGCACGAGGAGGTCACCAAGTCCACGCGCTATATCAAGTGCAAGGTCGCTTATGACGTGATCGTCGACGGCAAGATGCGCGAGCGCAAGCAGGACTTTGTGGGCTTCGAGGCTCAAATGATTCAACACATGATTGATCACTGCTTAGGCAAACTCGTCTAGAGCGGTTCAATTGGGGACCGAATTTGCGGTCTTTGAGCCCGGGTATGACGTTGTTGTCATGTCCGGGCTTTTGTGTTTAGCGCCTTTTTGTTTGGTGACAATGAACTTAGCGAGAACGTGAAGCTAGGAGGCGCTATGTGTACGAGTATTCGATTTACCGATAATTCTGGCCACATGTATCTGGGCCGCAACCTCGACTGGAGCTTTGACTACGGCCAACAGGTTCGCGTGATGCCGCGCGGGTTCCACGTCCCGTATTCGTTTATCGACGATGCGTCGGCGGCGCACGCGGTAATCGGCATGTGCATCGATTACAGGAACTACCCTATGTTCTTCGATTGCGGCAACGATGCGGGCCTCGCCGTGGCGGGTCTCAATTTCCCGGGTTATGCCGAGTATGCCGAGGGCCCTGTCGACGGCAAGACCAATATCGCGGCCTATGAGTTTCCCCTGTGGGTGGCAGCGACGTTCTCGACGGTCGATGAGGTCGAGGCCGCGCTGCGCGACACGGTGATTGTCGCCAAATCTGCCGGAGAGGGGCTGGGCGTGTCACTGCTCCATTGGATTATCGGCGACAGCCAGCGCAGCATCGTGGTCGAGATGATGACTGACGGCCTGCATGTATACGACGATCCGGTCGACACCCTTGCCAATCAGCCGACCTTCCCGTGGCATATGGAAAACCTACGCACCTATATCACCGCCACAAGCGATTTTCCGCAGACGGCGACATGGCGTGGCGCCGAGCTCAAGCCCTATGGAGCCGGTGCCGGCATGCGCGGCATTCCGGGCGATTGCTATTCGCCGAGCCGTTTTGTAAAGGCGGCGTACCTCAATGCCAATTACCCGCAAAAGGAGAGCGAGACCGAAAACGTCGTTCGCATGTTCCGCTCGCTCGAGGGCGTGGTGATGATCGAGGGAGCGTCCAGGATGGGCGATGGCAAGTTCGAGAAGACTATCTACACCGGATGCTTTAGCGCGCGCACGGGCAATTATTACTACGCGATGTATGGGGATCCGTCGATTCGCTACGTGAGCCTGATGGATGCCGAGGGCGCGAGCCCCGATAGACTAGTGGTTCCCGAGCCGCGTCGTTCGTAGCCGATAGCTTTACCGCAATGCAAAGCGGCCCTGCATCTCCCGTGAGGTGCAGGGCCGCTGTCGTTGATTTGTGACGTCGCTAGAAGTTGGCGTCGTTGAGTTGTTCGTTCTCGAGGCCGTCGAGCTGTTGCTGTTCGGGCGTATCGGCGACACTCTCGAGCAACTCGGTGGGATCGACGTTCATGTCCTTACCGGCTTCGTTGCCGTTGACCAAGTCGTCCGAGAAGATGTCGACTTCCATTTCCTCGGCCTCTTCGATCTGAACCTCGAGCGGCACCTGGGTGCGCACGAGCTTAACGGCCGGGCGCATGCGGGCAAACAGCGGCACGTACTCGATGATGATGGCCGAGTTCTCAAGACCGTACCAGCGTGCCTGGCTTCCGCAGGCGCGGCGGACGGCGTACTTGATTGCCATCACGCGGTGGTCATTGCGGTTGATGTCCGTTTCGGGGGCAAGCATCTTGCGCAGCATACAAAAGCGGAAGTCACCTACGTTGCCGCGCGTCTCGTAGATGGAGTAGGTGTGATGTTGCGGCGGCAGCTCGCCCGATGCCATCAAGTCGCCGACGATCTGACGCAGATAGGCGTTGACGCGCTGGTTGACCTTAAAGCCCAGGTCCAGGCGCACGCGGAACAAAAAGTCCGTGCCAAAGGTCTCGACGGAATACTCGTGCGTATAGGGTTCGTCGGTAACGTGCACGTTGATGAACCAATATGCCTTGGCGCGCTTGGGGTGCTTGTCCAGGATGGAATAGAGCACGTCGCGGTCGAGTGTGAGCGGATCGGGGCTGTTGGTGAGGAACACCAGATTGTCGGCGAGCACGGGGTAGGTCTCGTCGTTGCGCAGGCGGTTGAGCTGATCGATGTACTTGGAGACGGGCAGCAGGATCGTCTGCGTGCGCTCGATGGCGGTGCCGCGGCGCCACACGTACATAAGGCCAAACAGCAGCGAGGCCAAGAAGATCATGACGTAGCCGCCGTCAAAGAACATGGTGAGGCACGAGGCGAAGAAGCACAGCTCAATGGCGCCAAAAAGTAGGGCAAAGACGCAGGCGCCCAGCTTGCGCTTGAGAATGCCGGCGATATAGCTCGTCAGCAGCGTGGTGGTCATGAGCATGGTCACGGTAATGGCGAGGCCGTAGGCGCTCTCCATGCGCTCGGAGTTTTGGAACAGCAGCACGATGAAGATGCAGCCGACCCACATGATGTTGTTGACGAGCGGAATATAGAGCTGGCCCTTGGTGTCGCTGGGGTAGTGGATGCGCAGGTGCGGCATAAGGTTGAGGCGCGTTGCCTCGGATACCAGCGAGAACGAGCCGGTAATGAGCGCCTGCGAGGCGATGATGGCCGCTACGGCCGAAAGCACGATGGCAAAGGGGCGCAGGGGCTCGGGAAGCATCATGTAGAACGGGTTGACGATATCCATCGCGAGCATCTGGGGGTTGGAGTTATTGGCGAGCAGCCAAGCGCCCTGACCCAGATAGTTGAGGATGAGGGCCGCCTTAACAAACGGCCAGGATGCATAGATGTTAGCCTTGCCCACATGACCCATGTCCGAATAGAGCGCCTCGGCGCCGGTCGTCGACAGGAAGACGAAGCCGAGCACCATGATGCCCGAGTGGTTGATGGGCGAGAACAGGAACATGATGCCGCGGATGGGGTTGAGCGCGCGCAGGATAGACAGGTTGCCGAGCATGTTGAACAGGCCGGCGCCAGCCAAGAACAGGAACCACAGCGTCATGAGCGGGCCGAAAAGCTTGCCGATCGACGAGGTGCCGGCGCGCTGCATGGCAAACAGGCCGCAGATAATGATGATGGTGATGATGATGACGTTGGTCTGGCCGTCACCCAAAAGCGCATGGCCCCACTCGATAGTGCGCAAGCCCTCGATGGCCGTGGTAACCGTGACGGCGGGGGTGAGGATGCCGTCGGCGAGCAGCGCCGCGCCGCCGATCATGGCGGGAAGGATCAGCCACGGCGCCACTTTGCGCACCAAGCTAAACAGGGCGAAGATGCCGCCCTCGTTGTGGTTATCGGCCTTCATGGCGATAACCACGTACTTGACCGTGGTCACGAGCGTCATGGTCCAGATGACGAGCGAAAGCGCGCCCAGGATCATGTCCTCGCTGACGGTACCGATGCCGCCGTTGTTGGCGACGATTGATTTCATGGTGTACATGGGGCTCGTGCCGATGTCGCCATAGACGACGCCGAGCGTTACGAGCAGCATGCCAGCGGAGAGGGGGATGGCTCCGTGCCCGCCTTGCCCGCGCTGGTCTTGGAGGTTTGCCTCCAGTTTATTGTGTGCCACGAGGACTCCCTTAGACATCCGGTTATCTGTCTAGGACAAAAAACTTTATGCCGTCTTTATACATACAAGAGCAGTTTGGCACATCGGGTTATTTTAGACAATAATCCTCAGCTGGGGATTATTTATCTACGCAGGTAGCATTTCAAAGCAGGGGCTTTTAAGCACGTACTGTCTGGGCGATGCCAGCCTTGGCGTTTGCGCGTTTGCCGGCGAGTTCGCAAAAAATCGCGCCGCCGATGATAAGCGCGGCGCCCATCAGGCGGATCGGTGTTATGGCTTCGCCCAAAAGGACGGCCGAGAACGCGACGGCCGAAAGCGGCTCGAGGTAGCCGACGACCGCGACGGTCTGGACGGGCAGCTTGGCGACGGCACTAAAGTAGAGCAGGCAACCGATGCCGGTGTTGACGACGCCGAGCATGACGACGGTGCGCCAATCGATGCCTGCGGCGATGTCGGGGGAGAAAAACGAGGGAGCGCCTTGGGTGACGAGCGTAAGGACCAGCGCGGTCACAAAGGCGGCGCTCACCTGGAGCGCGGAGTTCTCGAGACCCTCGATGTGCGGCGCACCCTTGCTAGCGATGACCATCAGCGCATAGCAAAATGCCGAGGCGATGCCGCAGACGATGCCCGCAATGGGCATGTTGCCGCCGAGACTTTGCGCTGCAATGAGAAAAGCGCCGCAGGCGACGGCGATAAAGCCGGCGATTTTGCCGCCGGTCAGTTTTTCACCAAAGATGAGTGGGGAGAGCGCCATGACAATGATGGGGCCACAGTAGTACAGCAGCGAGGATACGCCGACGCCGATCGTCTGGTAGGCACGGAACAGAAAAATCCAGCTGGCACCCAGCGCGGCTCCCGACAGAAGGAGTGCTGCGGCTTCGCGGGGACGAGATGGCGCCTGCAGTTTATGGCGTTGGGTGATGGCAAGGATAGTGACAAGCGAGAGGGCGCCCAAAAACGTGCGCAGTAGCACGATATCGGAGCTCGGCAGCGCGATGGCAGCGGCGATGATGCCGTTGGAGCCAAACAATAGCAATGCTGCTAAGTACGTAAACAGTCCGTTGTCCATGCGCTTCCGTCCCCTCTATATTCGAGCATGTTCACTATGGGCGAACTGGCAATAGAAGAAAAGCGAATATAATGCATGGCTAACATGACAAAAATTCATGTAAAGGTGGAGGCGTGTCGTGGAAACGAATATTCAAAAGATGCAGGTGCTGCTGGAGACGGTGCGCGCCGGAAGCTTTACGCGTGCTGCCGAGCGCCTGAGCTATTCGCAGTCGGGCGTGAGCCGTATGGTGGCCGATCTTGAGGCCGATTGGGGCTTTAAGGTGCTCGACCGCAGTCGCGAGGGCGTAGTGCTTTCTGCCGACGGGCGGCAGGTCATGCCGGCTGTCGAGGCGCTCTGCGAGGAATTCACTCGCTTGCAGCGACGGGTGGATGAGATGCGCGGGCTCATGCGCGGCAAAATCTGCATCGGTACGTTTTCGAGTGTGGCGACCCACGTGCTGCCGCCGGTGATTGCGCGCTTTCGCGCCGATCATCCGGATGTCGATTACGAGCTGCTGATGGGTGATTACTCCGAGATTGAGCAATGGGTGGCGGAAGGCCGCTGCGACCTGGGCTTTATCCCGCGTGAGCCACGAGAAAACGGCATGGCATCGCGGTCTTTGGTGCGCGACGAGTTGATGGCGGTAGTGCCGGCAGATTCTTTGCTTGCCACGGCGGAGCTCGTCTCTCTTACTGATTTGGCAAGAGAGCAGTTTATTCTGCTGGAACGGGGTACCGATGATGAGATTACGCCGCTATTCCGTCGGGCGGGGCTGTCAGTGCGCTCAAAACTGTCGACTTGGGATGACTATGCGATTATGGCTATGGTCGAGGATGGCTTGGGCGTGAGCATTCTTCCCGCGCTCATCTTGCGTCGCTGCCAGTTTGATGTTGCTGTGCGTCCGCTCGAAGGGCATCCCCATCGGCAGATCAACGCCATATATCGAACGGCCGATGTTTCGCTTGCCGCCGCTCGTTTCCTCGAATACCTCTAAATGCGTGCACGTCGTTATCGCCTTTGGATAAATCTCGAGGTCTTGCTCATTTTATTTTTGAAATTGAACTTTTCGAAATAGCACGGCGCTATACTGCTGCCTAAATTGAACTCAGGTTCAATTCGTGTTGTATAAATTGAACTTTGCCAGCAAGGAGGTTCTAGTGGCCCAAGAGACGTTTAGCGATCGTCTGCGACAGGCTATGTCCGATCGCGACGTTCGCCAGTCGGACGTGATCCGCGCATCGGAGATGCTCGGCAAAAAACTCGGCAAGAGTCAGATGAGCCAATATGTGAGCGGCAAGACGATTCCGCGGCGCGATGTGGCTGAGCTGCTCGCCCGTATTTTGGAGGTCGATGTTACCTGGCTGCTTGCCGGCGACGCCGATCAAGGCGAGGCATCATCACCCCGCAACGATTCCAAGCCCGAACCCCATCCCTCAGCTCAAATTGCAAGGAGCACCACCATGCGTACTTTTTCTAAATCCACCAAGCTCGATAACGTCCTGTATGACGTGCGCGGTCCCGTCGTCGACGAGGCCGCCCGTATGGAGGACGAGGGCGAGCGCATCCTCAAGCTCAATATCGGCAACCCGGCGCCCTTCGGTTTCCGCACACCCGATGAGGTCATCAAGGACATGCGCCAGCAGCTGCCCGACTGCGAAGGCTATTCCAACTCGCGCGGTCTGTTCTCTGCGCGCAAGGCGATTATGCAGTACTCGCAGATCAAGGGCCTGCCCAATGTTCAGATGGAGCACATCTACACAGGCAACGGCGTGTCCGAGCTCATTCAGCTTTCGATGAACGCACTGCTCGACAATGGCGACGAGATTCTGATCCCCAGCCCCGACTATCCGCTCTGGACGGCGTGTGCAACCCTTGCCGGCGGTCATCCTGTGCACTATCTGTGCGATGAGCAGGCGGATTGGTATCCCGACCTGGAGGATATGGAGTCCAAGATCACGAGCGCGACCAAGGCCCTCGTCATCATCAACCCCAACAACCCCACGGGCTCGGTCTACCCGCGCGAGGTGCTCGAGGGCATTGTTGAGATCGCGCGCAGGCACCAGCTCATGATTTTTGCCGACGAGATCTACGACCGCCTGTGCATGGACGGCTACGAGCATGTCTCCATTGCCTCGCTCGCCCCCGACCTGCCCTGCATTACGTTTAGCGGCCTTTCCAAGTCGCACATGATCGCGGGCTATCGTATTGGCTGGATGGTGCTTTCGGGCAACCAGCGCTGTATGAGCGATTTCATCATGGGCATCAACATGCTCTCCAACATGCGCCTGTGCTCCAACGTGCCGGCTCAGTCGATCGTCCAGACGGCGCTCGGCGGCCATCAGTCGGTTAACGACTACATCCGTCCCGGCGGCCGTGTCTACGAGCAGCGCAACTTTGTGTATGAGGCGCTCAACAAGATCGACGGCATCTCGGTGGTTAAGCCGCGCGCGGCGTTCTACATCTTCCCCAAGATGGATGTTAAGAAGTTCAACATCACCGATGACGAGCAGTTCGCTCTCGACCTGCTGCACGAGAAGAAGATCCTGATCACGCGCGGCGGCGGCTTTAACTGGGCCGAGCCCGACCACTTCCGCATCGTGTATCTGCCGCGCATGGAAGTGCTCAAAGAGTCGCTCGAAGACCTCGCCGACTTCTTTGATCATTACCGCCAGAGCTAGTGGGATAGAAGCTCCGCACTATGAAAAGCTCCCTGCAGTTGTTTTTGCTGTAGGGAGCTTTCTTGAATCGACGGAACTAGATCACGATCCCGTTGCAGTGGTCGATTTCGTGCTGGATGATCTCGGCGGTGTAGCCCGAGAAGTTCTTGATGCGGTGGACGAAGTTCTCGTCCAAATACTCAACCTTAATGCGGCGATAGCGGGTACAGGGACGCTCGCCGATTAGCGAGAGGCATCCTTCGCTTGTCTGATAGGCATTGACCTGCTCAAGAATTTGAGGGTTGTACATCAGGAGCGTCCTGTTGCCGTCCTTTACGCAGATGATGCGTTTGCGCACGCCGATTATGTTGGCGGCGAGGCCCACGCACTCGTGCTCATGCTCGTGGAGCGTATCCAGGAGGTCTTGCCCGACCACGGCGTCGTCGGGCCCCGCGTTTTCGGAAGGCAGGCGCAAAAAGAACTCGGATTTCATGATGGGTTTGATCATGGCGGGCTCCTCATGTCTCATGCTTTCGTGGACTTTTAATAATAGCGCGGAAGGAAAGCCGCGCGTCCACGTTACAATCTTTCGATGTTGGACCATGTTGCCAGACTCGTCGTGTACGGCGTCTGGCGTAAGTCTAGGGCTCATTTTTCGCCCTGGACTGTTCCTCTGGGGCGATGCGACTGTCGTTCTAAGAGGAAGGAATTTCATGGGGACCAAATCCCAAAAGCAAACTCAATCACCGTCGACAGCCTCGGCGATTCTCGTCGTAATGTATGTTGCAGCCTTTGTTGCCGCGTTTAACGAGAACATCATTAACGTGGCGTTGCACGACATTATGGCGGCCTTTTCGGTGAGTGCCACCACGGCGCAGTGGCTCGTTTCGGGCTACATGATCGTGACGTCGATCTTTACGGCCATCATGGCCTTTCTGTCCGGCCGTTTCTCGACGCGCAAGCTGCTGTTTTTCGCATGCGGATGCATGGTCGCCGGCGAAGTCCTGTGCCTGGTCGCTCCGTCGTTTAGCGTTTTGCTGCCAAGTCGTATTTTACAGGCTGCGGGATCGGGCATCTTGTTTCCGCTCATGATGAACGTGGTGCTGTCTTGCGCCCCGCGCGAGAAGCTCGGTCTGTATCTGAGCCTGGGTGGTGCCTGCATTACGCTAGGGCCGGCGTTTGGACCTGTGATCAGCGGTCTTATGTGCACGTTGTTTGGCTGGAGGGCGGTGTTCGTAGTGCCGCTGGTGGCCGGCATTGTGGTCGCTGCGGCGGGCGTAAAGCTTGTTCAGAATGTCGGAGAGCGCTCGAACACCACGCTTGATATTCTGTCGGTTGTTTTGCTCGCCGCCGGCATTACGGCATTTGTGTATTCCGTAGGCGAGTTCTCGACCAATCTGATTGCCGGCATCGTGACGCTTATCGCCGCCATTGTGCTGCTCGGCCTGTTTGCGGCCCGCCAGCTCAAACTCGAGCATCCGGTGCTTAACGTGCGTCCCATGGCGAGCGTTCGTTTTTGGCCTGCGTGCCTGCTTGTGGTGGTGTCGATGATGACGACGTTCTCGATGAGCGTTTTGTTGCCGCTCTATTTTGAGGGCGCATACGGCATGACCGCACTTGTTGCGGGCTTGCTCATTTTGCCGGCGATTGCCTGTAACGCCGTGACCTCGATTGTGGGCGGACGCGTGATGGACGCCCGTGGCGCATGGCCGCTGCTGCCGGTCGGCTTTGCCCTGATTGCCGTGGGGCAGACTGCCATCTCGATGACGGCGGCGAGTATGAACATCGGCGTCGTTGTGGCGCTGACCGTTGTGGTGTATGCCGGAGTCGGTTTGGTGCTGAGCCCCTCGCAAACGGCCGGATTGGAGACGCTGCCTGCCGCTGAACATCCTCACGGAACGGCATTGCTTAACACGTGGAACATGATTGCCGCATCGTTTGGCCCGTCCCTGTTTATCGGCCTGCTCTCGAGTTCTGCAGCGACTGCCGGCGCGGCTGGCGCTGCGACCGACGTTGCCCAGGCGATTGGATTTGCAACTGCCGTGCGCGTGGCGGCCGTGATTGCCGTGGTCGGGTTCGTGGCGTCGCTGGTGTACGCTCGTCGCGAGTCACACATGTCGCATTAATGTGTGCACATAGATTCTGCAGCTAGATTAGATGGCGACACCATAAACTAATGGACGTTTTGCCGAGAGGCATGAATGTTTAAAGCGCAAAGAGTGCGCGACGGGCCCCGCGAATGGGGCGATGATGCCCGAGAGGGCCAAGAAGGAGTCTCATGTCCGAGAACGAAGAGATCATGAACGAGACCGAGAACGAGACCATGACTGCCGAGGTCGAGGCAGTCGAGACCGTGGAGACCGAAGCTGCCGAGGTTGAGGCTGCTGACGAGGTTTCCGCCGAGGAGGAGGCCGAGGTTGTCGAGGCCGCCGTTGATTACGATGACGAAGAGCTGATGGACAAGATGCAGAAGGCCGCCCGCCTGCTGCGTAGCCGTCGCTTTGCTATTTCCAAGGAGGAGGAGGCCAAGGCCGAGCGCATGGCGAACATCGAGCGCGCCATCAAGCTTCTTGACCTCAAGCCCAAGATGGAGCAGAAGGAAATGTCCGACCTGCTGGGCATGCGCCTCCGTGAGCTCGATGGCCTGATGGCCGAGGCCGAGGCTGCCGATCTGGTCGGCCGCATCGACGACGCCGAGGGCGATATGCGCAAGATCGTCGTCTTCGCTGCCGAGGATGCTGCTGAGGGCCTGGTCGAGCTTGCCAACAAGAAGGAGAAGCTCCTGCCCGAGCTTTCTTACGAGGAGGCCACCGAGCTGATGGCCGCTCTCGATAAGGTTATCGCTCCGCTCGTCGCCATGGGCCTGGACGAGGATCGCGGTCCTCGCGGCGGCCGTGACGACCGTGGTGGTCGTGGCGGCGACCGTGGTGGTCGCGGCGGCTTTGGCGATCGTGGTGGCCGTGGTGGCGACCGCGGCGGTCGCGGTGGCGATCGTGGCGGCCGTGGCGGCTTTGGTGACCGTGGCGGCGACCGTGGCGGTCGCGGCGGCTTTGGCGGCAACCGTGGTGGCTATGGCGATCGCGGTGGCAACCGTGGCGGCTTTGGCGGCAACCGTGGTAACGACCGCGGCGGTCGCGGTGGCGATCGTGGCGGCCGCAACGGCGGCGGCTTCCGCGGCAACCGTTTTTAGTTACGGCGTTTTACCAAACGCCGTAACCAGTTGACGCTGCAAACCCGCCAGAGCGGCAATCTGCCTTTCAACTTCGGCGGCATGACCAGAAGGTCAATGCCGCCTCGTTTCAAGGCACCTTGCTCGCTCTGGCGGGCTTTCGCTGTCGGTGCCAAAACATCGGCGTTGCCTTGATTCAAACCTGCCAAAAAGGGACAGGTTTATTTTGGTCGGTATTATCTGGGCAAACGTGGCCGTCTATCGCGATGTAGTCGTTGGGGACGTTCTTGTTTGACTAGTCGTTTAAGAACGTCCCCAACGACTACATGGCATGAGAGTGGATAATCTCCCGGTTTGAGTCTGCATTCAAGCTCAAAGTGGGAGATTATCCACTCTCGTTTTTGTTCTACCTACATTTGCAGGAACAGTTCGTGGAGGCGGGTGTCTTCGTCGAGCTCGGGGTGGAAGGTGACGCCGAGCTGGTTGCCTTGGCGGGCGGCGACGATGCGACCGTCGACTTCGGCTAGGGCCTCAGTGTCGCCGTGCACTTCGACGATGCGGGGCGCGCGGATAAACGTCAGCGGCACCTCACCGTCGATACCGCCTACCTGCCCCTTGGTGCGAAAGCTGCCGAGCTGTCTGCCGTAAGCATTGCGCTCAACGAGCACATCCATGGTTGCCAAACGCGGCGTGCCCTTATCGTCATGGGCGGCAAGATCGCGCGCCAACAGAATCAAGCCGGCGCAGGTGCCCAGGACGGGCATGCCCTCAACAATGCGGGTGCGAAGCTCATCGAGCATACCAAGCTCGGCAAGTAACTTGCCCTGAACGGTGGACTCGCCGCCGGGGAGGACCAGGCGGTCAAAGTTCTGCTGCAAATCGGCCGCCTGCCTCAGCTCGATACAACGTGCGCCCAGCTCGGACAGTCTTGCCTCGTGCTCGGCAAAAGCGCCCTGGACCGCCAGCACGGCGACCGTTTGGTCTGCATAATCGCTCATGTGCGATCCTTTCTGCTGGACTAGCGCCCGCGCTCCTCCATGATGATCTCGATTTCGTCGGCGTTGATGCCCACCATGGCCTCGCCCAGGTCCTCCGAAAGCTCGGCGATGAGCTTGGCGTCGGTGAAGTTTGCCACGGCCTTGACGATGGCGGCGGCGCGCTTGGCGGGGTCGCCGCTCTTAAAGATGCCCGAGCCAACAAAGACGCCCTCGGCGCCCAGCTGCATCATCAGCGCGGCGTCGGCGGGGGTCGCGACTCCGCCGGCGGCAAAGTTTACGACGGGGAGCTTGCCCGTGGCATGGACCCCGCGCACCAGCTCGACCGGAACCTGCAGCTGCTTGGCTGCCTCAAAGAGCTCGTCGTCGCGCAGAGCAACAACGTCGCGGATCTGCTTTTGGATCTTGCGCATATGGCGCACGGCCTGAACGACGTCGCCCGTGCCCGGCTCGCCCTTGGTGCGAATCATCGTGGCGCCCTCGGCAACACGGCGCAACGCCTCGCCCAGATCGCGGGCGCCGCAGACAAACGGCACGTCAAACTGGGTCTTGTCGATGTGATAGACATCATCGGCGGGGGAGAGGACCTCGGATTCGTCGATGTAGTCGATTTCGATGGCCTGCAGGATCTGCGCCTCGACAATGTGGCCGATGCGGCACTTGGCCATAACGGGGATGGAGACGGCCTCCTGGATGCCCTTGATCATCTTGGGGTCGCTCATGCGCGAGACGCCGCCTGCGGCACGGATATCGGCCGGGATGCGCTCGAGTGCCATGACGGCGCAGGCACCCGCCTCCTCGGCGATGCGCGCCTGCTCGGGTGTGGTGACGTCCATGATGACGCCGCCCTTGAGCATCTGCGCGAGCTCGCGATTGAGTTTGACGCGATCGGCCTTGCTGGTCTGTTCTGCCATGGTTGCTCCCTTGGTTGGCATGTACATTGCTTGACGGAACATCCTATCGGGGAGCTGGGTTTGGCGAAATACTCAGTTTTCGAGATAATAACAAGGTCAGACTAATGCCAGATTGAATGATTCGATAAGGTCAGGTGATAGACCCATGCTTGACTACAATTTGGAAAATCGCGGCGAAGCATCGCTTTATGAGTATGTTTACCAGCAAATTCGCGATGATATTGTTGCCGGGCGCATTGCGGCAGGGGAGCATCTGCCGTCTAAGCGCGCCTTTGCGAGTCATCTGGGTATCAGTGTCATTACCATCGAGAATGCATATAGCCAGTTGCTTGCCGAGGGTTATATTTGCTCAATGCCGCGTCGTGGCTACTACGCGTGCGAGCTTCCGGATGCGCCGGTTTTGGCTTTGGCTGCGGGGGATATCGACCGAGATGCCGTCCCTGTTGGTCCCAGCGCGCATGATGTCAACGGACAGATCGAGCGATTTGATGCGCTTTCTCCTTCCGCTTTGGAGGCGGCGCGGCTTTGGCAAAGTGCGCTACGGGCGACGCTGACGTCCGAAGATGAGCGTGAAATCTTTTCGCCCGCACCGGCGCAGGGCACCGCTCGACTGCGACGTGCGATTGCGCACCATCTGCGCGGGACAAGGGGCATGAATGTCAATCCCGACAATATCGTTATCGGTGCGGGCGCCCAGCTGCTCGATACCATGTTGGTTCAGTTGCTTGGCGCGGACAAGGTGTATGCCGTCGAGGATCCAGGCTATTTGCGCTTGACGCGCATCTATCAGGCCATGGGTTGCGAAGTGCGGCATGCCCCGTTGGATGCTGAGGGCGTGGACTTGAGCGCGCTGCAGAAAACCGGGACCGATGTCCTTCATCTGATGCCGTCTCATCAGTATCCGACCGGTCTTGTGACGAGCATTGCACGTCGCTATGCGTTGCTGAGCTGGGCCGCCGAGCGGCCGGGTCGGTATCTCATCGAAGACGACTTTGATTGTGAGTTTCGCCTTGCCGGCAAGCCGATTCCCGCGCTCGCGTCGATCGATGCCGCTCAATCGGTCATCTATACCAACACGTTTTCGAAGAGCCTTTCATCGGCGTTGCGTTTGGCGTACATGGTGTTGCCCGATGAGCTGATGGAACGGTTTGGGCGCGACCTTGGTTTTTACGCTTCGTCGGTGAGCTCTGTTGACCAGGTCGCTTTAGCGCGCTTGCTGGAATCGGGTGATTACGAGCGGCATGTGAACCGCGTGCGCGTGCGTGCTCGCGAGACACGCGATGGCCTGGCAGCGCTTGTACGGAAAGCGTTTCCGGCAGGGGAGGTCTCGATCGAGCATGCAGACGCGGGCCTTTACTGCACTGTTGCCCTGGCCGAGGACAAGGCGGGGGAGAGTTTCGCGAAGGCTCTCGCTGACGCTCGTATTTCCTATGTCAACATCGCCGATTGCCTGTGGACGGCTGATCGGGCATCGACTAAGAACGCTCCATCTCGCGTCCTCATACAATACGACGACCTGAGCCCTCAGTCGCTCAGTGTTCTTCAAGAGCAGCTGCAATAAGCCCACGAAGAAGGCCCGAACCATGCGGTCCGGGCCTCATCGAGCTAGAGGTTATGTCTCAGGCAGTTGGCTTAGCCAAAGTAGCGCTTGAGCAGGCCAGCGAAAGCCTTGCCGTGGCGAGCTTCGTCGCGAGCCATCTCGTGCACGGTGTCGTGGATGGCATCGAGACCAGCGGCCTTGGCACGCTTGGCAAGATCGGTCTTGCCGGCGGTGGCGCCATTCTCGGCTTCAACGCGCATTTCGAGGTTCTTCTTGGTGGAGTCGGTCACGACCTCGCCCAGGAGCTCGGCGAACTTGGCGGCATGCTCTGCCTCCTCGTGGGCAGCCTTCTCCCAGTACAGGCCGATCTCGGGATAGCCCTCGCGATGAGCGACGCGAGCCATGGCCAGGTACATACCGACCTCGGAGCACTCGCCCTCAAAGTTGGCACGCAGGTCGGCAACGATGTCCTCGGAGACGCCCTCCATCTTGGCGACGCCCACGACGTGCTCGGCAGCCCACTCGAGCTGGCCCTCCTCCTGCTTCAGGAAACGAGAACCGGGAACACCGCACTGGGGGCACTTGAAGTCCTCGGGCAGCTGGTCGCCGTCGAACTCTTCCACATAACCGCAAACGGGGCAAACAAACTTCATGATTCGATCCTTTCGATCGATGGCGATTGTGCGCTCGTCCGGTCCCGTAAGGGCCCTCTCCGGACGTGCGTCTTGACGAGTTCTATTATCCATAAATGCAACCAAATGTGAAGCCTATTAGGAATGATTTTTAATAAAACAATTTCGAGATATGAAGATGTTGATTGATTAACGATTGGGAGGCCGTCTGCGATCTTTGCTGAGTACAATCGGGCGAGCAAATGTTGACCTATCAACAAATGAAGGAGTTTCCTTTATGCATCTAGCCCGTCGTGCCTGGTGCCGAACATATCAGACGGTTTTTCGCATTGCATTGCCGATCCTGCCCTATACCGAGCCGCGCATTTTAGAGCATGCCGAGGATGTGCCCGCGGTGCTTCAAAAGCGCTCGATCCAGAAGGTCCTTATCGTGACGGATCCCGGCATTGCCCGTCTGGGGCTCACGGCACCGCTCGAGGCGGCGCTCGCATCCAGGGGGATTGGCGTTACGGTCTATGCCGAAACGCGTGCAAACCCCACGGTTTCAAACGTGGAGGAAGCGGCGTTCCTGTATCGAGAGAGTGCCTGCCGGGCCATTATCGGCTTTGGCGGAGGATCAGCCATGGACTGCGCCAAGGGCGTGGGCGCACGCATTGCGCAGCCAAACAAGCCCATCAACAAGATGCGCGGCCTGCTGCGGATTCATCGTCGCCTGCCGCTGCTCATCGCCGTTCCCACCACGGCGGGCACGGGAAGCGAAATCACGCTTGCGGCGGTAATTACCGATGACGAGACGCACTACAAATACCCTATTAACGACTTTGTGCTCATCCCGCGCTTTGCGGTGCACGACCCCGAGTTTACGTGCGGCTTGCCCGCTTCCATTACGGGGCAGACGGGCATGGACGCCCTGACGCATGCCGTTGAGGCCTTTATCGGGCGAAGCACCATGCCCTATACGCGTAAGATGGCGCGTCAGGCGGTCCAGCTCATCCATGACAATTTGCTCGAGGCCTATGAGCATGGCGATAACATGCGTGCGCGTCGCAATATGCTTTCGGCGGCGTATAAGGCGGGTGTTGCCTTTACGCGCTCCTATGTTGGATACGTTCACGCCATCGCACACAGCTTGGGTGGGCGTTACGGGATTCCGCACGGCTTGGCCAACGCTATCATCCTGCCGCATATGCTTCGCGCTTATGGTGACGCCGCCGCCCCCAAGCTTGCCGATCTTGCTCGCATGGCGGGCATTGCGCCGGCTACCGCGCAGGACAGTCTTGCGGCCGAGGCCTTTATCGATTGGGTCGACCGCATGAACGAGGCCCTGGGAATCCCCAAATATGTCTCGGGCATTCGCCGCTCCGACATTCCGCAGATGGCGGCGCATGCCGATGCCGAGGCCAATCCCCTGTACCCCGTTCCGCTTTTAATGGACCGCTTGGAGCTCGAGCATATGTACGAAGTCGTTGCAGGTGGTATGTTTGAGGGCGAGAATTAGGAGGGTCCATGAACACCGAGGAAATTGCGCGCATCGTCGGCGATCAGCGCGCCTACTTTAAGACGCACGCCACGTTTGATGTCGATGCTCGACGTCGCGCGCTCGTGAGTTTACGCGATGCGGTGCGGGCCCACGAGGCCGATATCGCCCATGCGCTCAAGACCGATTTGGGGAAGTCGCATGACGAGGCCTATATGTGCGAGATCGGCACGTCGCTTTCCGAGATTCGACATCAGATCGCTCATGTGGCGCGATGGAGTCGTCCGCGCCTGCGTCCGTGCGACCTCGCTAACGCCGTGAGCGTGTGCAAAACGCAAGCCGTGCCCTATGGCGTCACGCTCATCATGGCTCCGTGGAACTACCCGTTTTTGCTGACGCTCGAGCCGCTCGCCGGCGCGCTCGCCGCGGGTAACACCGTGGTTATCAAGCCGAGTGCCTATGCTCCGGCATCGAGCGCGGTGCTCAAGCAAATCTGTGAAGAGGCATTTGATCCGCGCTTGGTGACGGTCGTCGAAGGCGGGCGTGCCGAAAACGAAGCGTTGCTCGATGAGTGCTGGGACAAGATCTTCTTTACCGGTAGCGTTCCGGTCGGCAAGCTCGTCATGGAGCGTGCAAGTAAAAACCTCACACCCGTGACGCTTGAGCTGGGCGGAAAGAGTCCCTGCATCGTGGATGCGACGGCTAACTTGAAGGTCGCGGCACGCCGTATCGCCTTTGGTAAATGGCTCAACGTGGGGCAGACCTGCGTGGCGCCCGACTACCTGCTGGTCGATACGCGCGTGCACGACGAGCTGCTGGGTCTCATCAAGGAGGAGGCCCGCCGTATGTTTGGAGAGCATCCGCTCGATAACGAGGATTACGGGCATATCGTCAACGCCAAGCATTTTGCGCGCGTGCGCGGGCTGATCGATCCCGATAAGGTCGTGCTTGGAGGCGCCGCGCGCGAGGCTTCGCTCAAGATCGAGCCGACGATTTTGGACGGCGTGTCCCCCGATGACGCCGTGATGCAGGAGGAGATTTTCGGCCCCATCTTGCCGGTGCTGACGTTTGAGAGCCTAGACGAGGCCGAGACGTTTATTACGGATCGTCCGACGCCGCTGGCCCTGTATATCTTTAGCCAAGACCGCGCAGTTCAGCAGCGCTTTGTGCGCTACGTGCCCTTTGGCGGCGGCTGCGTCAACGACACGATCATGCACCTGGCTACGAGCCATATGGGCTTTGGCGGCATGGGTGCGAGCGGTATGGGACAGTACCATGGACGCGAGAGCTTCGATACGTTTAGCCACAAGAAGAGCATCGTGAACAAGGCAACGTGGCTGGACGTGCCATTCCGTTACGCTCCTTATGCAAACTGGAAGCATAAGTTCGTGCGCATGTTTGTGCATTAGAAAAGGGTGCGGGCAATACGAACAGATGTTCCTATTGCCCGCATTTTGCGTTAGACTACTGCTATGGAGCACGGATGGGCCAACTCCCTTTAGAAGGGATTTGGTATGAACGTAAGCGATGTTATTTCGTTATTGGCGTTGTTGATCGCGGCTATCGAACTCGGCCTGTTTATCGGCCGAATGAAATAGCCGCCCCCGCGTAAGCGAAGACGGCCACTTCTCACGATGAAAACGTGTATCGGAGTTGGCAAGACCCGCAGCCACGGGTGCCATCCGTGTCCCTATCTTAGCTGTAAGCGTTCCGCCGCGCAAGCGTTGCGGCAAGCGATTGAAAGACGCGGACGGGATGAATTTGTGTCCGCACGGGCCCGTAGACTTCTCAACTATGTTGTGGATGCTCGCTAATCGGTAATGGAGGCGCACGTGTTTGATGACGATGACCTGTTCGATCTGACAGACGATCCGTTTGAGTGGGATATGCTACTCGATGACGATGAGTTGGAGCAGGACCGTAAGAAGCGGCAGGGCAAGAAGGCGCGGGATGACGCTTCGAAAAAGCAGGACAAGCGCCGCCGAGGTCTGTTCGGCGGGCTCTTTGGGTAACCGTCGCATCGCCGCGTCTGTATACTAAACAGGTCTTATACGCGTTGCGAAATGAGGACAGAGACGATGATGTGGTTTACCGCCGACCTGCACCTGGGCGATACGAATATCTTGCGCGACATGGATCGACCGTTTGATTCGGTCGAGGAGATGAACCGCAAGGTCATCGATGCCATCAATGAGTGCGTGGCTGTGGACGACCGCCTCTATATCTTGGGAGACTTTACCTATCGCTTGCCCATGGCGGAGGCAGTGCGCCTGCGCGAGCGCATCGAATGCCAGAACGTGACGCTCATCCGTGGTAACCATGATGGCGATTGGGAAGATCCGGACGCGCCGCACATTTGGGATGAGGTGCGCGATTATCTGGAGGTCGCCCCCGGTTACGCTAAAGGCCATCGCCTGGTAATGAGCCATTACCCCATGCTCAGCTGGAATGGCAAGGCGCGCGGCGCCATTATGCTTCATGGGCACATCCACAGCAGGGGAGACCGCACCAATGCGCGCAACCGCGATCGCGAGCGCCCTATCTTTCGCTACGACGTTGGCCTCGATGCCAACAACTACAAGCCCGTAAGCCGCGACCAGATTCTCGGCTTCTTTGGACTATAGCCCTCAAACCATCACAAAGGGGACAGGCACCTTTTGTGGTGGTCCTTGCATAGATTGGAGTCGCTATGAAGCAATTGCTCATTCGTGCCGACGATATCGGTTATTCGTATGCCGTTAACCTGGGGATTGCCCGCAGCATCAATGAGGGTCTGGTGCGCTCGGCGGGCTTGATGCCCAATATGCCCGAGGCCGAGCGTGGCTGGTCGCTCGTGGTGGACGCCGGCATTGCGGTGGGCCAGCATACCAACGTGTGCCTGGGCAAGCCGTGTGCCGACCCGGAGCTCATTCCGAGTATGCTCAACGAGAGCGGTGAGTTCCATAGCAGCCGTACCTTCCGCGAGCATTTTAAGCGCGGCGAAGAACTGATCGACTTTGATGAGGCCTGCATCGAGATCCGCGCGCAGCATGATCGCTTTGTAGAGATTGTGGGCCGCGAACCCGATTACTTTGAGGCCCATGCCGTCATGAGCAAAAACCTTAACCGAGCGATCTCGGCGGTTGCTCAGGAACTGGGCCTTAAGGAACAGAAGGCGAGCTTCGACCCCACGGCGGTTGTGCGATGCGGTGCCACCGACCTGCGCATGGTGATGCACTCGATGGAGCCGGGCTACGAACCCAAGGATTCGATTATGCAGACGGTTCGCGAGATGGCGGACGGCGAGACGGTCGTCTTTGTGTGCCATCCGGGCTATCTCGATCGTTTTATCTTGGAGAACAGCTCGCTTACGACCGATCGCACCAAGGAAGTCGATGCGCTGATCGACCCCGAGCTTCGCGCTTGGCTTGAGTCTCAACCTGATCTTCGCCTGATCGACTACCGCGACCTGTAAGGACCCAAGCCACCACAAAGGGGATAGGCACCCTCGCGGTGGATCTGGCGCCGTTGCCATTATGGCTGCGGCGCCTTATTTGTCCGCGTGGCGCGGTAGAGTGTAGAAGGTTGAAATTTGCGTCCATCGAGGAGCTGCTATGAACGAGATCAAGTGCCCGCATTGCGGCGAAGTTTTTAAGGTCGATGCGTCCGGTTATGCGGATATCGTCAAGCAGGTGCGCGATGCCGAGTTCTCGCGCGATCTTGATGAGCGTGTAAAGGCCGTCCAGCGTGAGGGGGAGCAGGCGTTGGAGCTTGAGCGCTCTCGTTCGACGGTCGCCCTGCAGGAGGTGGAGTCTCAGCGTAGCGCTCAACTTGCCGAGCAGAAAAACGCCGCGGCTCAGGAGCTGGCACAAGAGGTTGCCAAGCGTGATGCCGAGCTTGCCGAATTGCGTGCCAAGCTCGAGGGCGCTGCCGCAGAGCGCGAGAGTGCAAGCCAGCGCGCGGCGGTTGAGGCCCGTGCCGACGCTCAGAAAGAGAACGCCGAGCTCCAGCGCGAAATCGACAACTTGCGTGCGCAGCTGGGGCGCAAGGATGATGAAGCCAAGCTTGCCGAGGCTTCGGCGCGCAATGCTGCTCAAAACGATTTAGCCGCACGTGATGCCCAGATTGCCGAGCTGCAGGCCAGGCTTGCCGCGGCGGACAAGGCACGGGAGATGGCGCTTGCCGCTGCCGCGGCCGAGTCGCAGCGTGAGCTCGATGCCGCTCACAACGAGGCCGAGCGCACGCTTGCTGACTATCAAGCGAAGGTGCAGGAGAAGTTTTCTGCCGCAAAGGCTCAGTCTGAGCAGGAGGCCGAGGGTCTGCGTGCGCAGCTGCGCGAGCAGGAGCTGATGGCAAAAATGAGCCTGTCTGAGGCGGTTGCCGCGGCGGAGCGAGAGCGCGATGAGGCGCGTGCCAAACTGACGAGCGAGCTGGCGGTGCGCGATTCGCGCGAAGAGCAGGCCAAGGCGGCACATGAGCTCGAGCTTGCGCAGGCCAAGCGCGCGAGCGATGACCTGATTCGCTACAAGGATGAAGAGATCGAGCGTCTTAAGGACATGAAGGTTCGCCTGTCCACCAAGATGGTGGGCGAGTCGCTCGAGCAGCACTGCGAGACCGAGTTTAACCGTTTGCGCATGACGGCATTTCCCAACGCGTACTTCGAGAAGGATAACGATGCGTCCGAGGGTACCAAGGGCGACTTTATCTTCCGCGAGTGCGACGCGAGCGGCAACGAGGTCATTTCGATTATGTTCGAGATGAAAAACGAGAACGACGAAACCGCGACCAAGCATAAAAACGAGGATTTCTTTAAGAAACTCGACCACGATCGTCGCCAGAAAGGCTGTGAGTACGCGGTGCTCTGCACGCTGCTCGAGCCCGAGAGCGAGCTTTACAACGCGGGAATCGTGGACGTGAGCTATCGCTTCGAGAAGATGTATGTGATCCGCCCGCAGTTCTTCATTCCCATCATTACGCTGCTGCGCAATGCCGCCATGGGTTCGCTTCGCTATAAGCAGGAGCTGGCGGAGTACAAGCAGCAGAATATCGATGTCACGAACTTCGAAGCCAAGATGGAGAAGTTCAAGAACGATTTCGGCCGCAACTACGAGATCGCGAGCCGCAAGTTCCAAACGGCAATCGATGAGATCGACAAGACGATTAGCCATCTGCAGAAAACCAAGGAGGCGTTGCTGTCCTCCGAGAACAATCTGCGCCTAGCCAACAAGAAGGCCGACGATCTTACCATTCGCAAGCTCACGTGGGGCAACAAGACCATGAAGGCGGCGTTTGACGAGGCGCGCGAGGCTGCGCCGGAGACAAGCGATGCGCCAGCCGAGGCGGATTCGTATGAGGTCGAGGATGCCGAATAGGGTATAGCGGATAGTGCAAAAGCGGGGCCGCTGGCGATGTTGCCAGCGGCCCCGCTTCGTTTCGTCCCATTCTGTTCGGCTAGTCCTCGAGCAGGTCCTCGATAAAGCCGACGCGGTAGTTTTTGAAAATGACCTCGCCGCCGTCTTGTGTGGCGTCCAGATCGACATCGCCCATGATGCCAAAATCGTGGTCGCCGTCCTCGTCGGCAAAAATCTGGTGCACGTGCCATACGTGCAGCGTCTTCTCGTCGGACTCATCGATGGAAAACATCGCGGCGCTGCGGGCGTCTCCGTCGGTGAGGATTTCCTCGTGCTGATCATGGTAGGCATCGAGCGCCTTTTGCCAGCGGATCTCGCTCATGCCCCAGTCGTCGTCGAGCTCGCCCAGGTCGCGCACGTGCTCGCGGGCGGCAAGGGTCACGCGGCGGAAGAGCGCGTTGCGCACCAACAGCGTGCAGCCGCGGCGGTCCGCCACGACCTCGTCGATGCCCTGCGGCGGCGCGGCGTCGAGGGCTGCCGGGTTGCCGGCGTTCTCCCACTCGTCCACCAGACTCGAGTCGACCGAGCGCACCACAAAGCCCAGCCACGAGATAATGTCGCGCAGGCGCTCGTCGCGCTTCTCGATGGGCACGGTGCGGTCGAGTGAACGATAGGCTTCTGCCAGGTAGCGCAGCAAAATGCCCTCGGAGCGGGCGATGCCGAGCTTTTGAATGTAGCCCTTAAAATCGCTCGCGCTTTCCAGCATATCGCGCAGGACGCTCTTGGGAGAGAGCTGGTAGTCGTTTGCCCAGGGTACTTCCTGGCAGTACTTGTCAAAGGCGGCGTCGAGCAAATCCTCGAGCGGCTTTTCGTACGTGACGTCTTGAATGCGCTCCAAGCGCTCCTCATATTCGATGCCGTCGGCCTTCATCTCGGCCATAGCGCGATCGCGTGCGGCGCGCTCCTGTGCGCGCAATACCTGCTTGGGGTCCTCGAGCGTAGCCTCGACCATCGAGATGAGGTCCATGGTATAGGTCTCGCTCTCGGGATCGAGCAACTCCAGCGCGGCAAGCAAAAACGGCGAGAGCGGCTGGTCGAGCGCAAAGTCCTCGGGCAGGTCGACCGTCAGCGCATAGTCGATGTCCGGCACGGTGTCAGCCGGAGCATCGGGTGCGGGCGGCACCTCGGTGCGCACGACGACGCCGGAGTCGATGAGCGTGGCGAAGATCTCGTCGGCACGAACCTCGAGCTTTGCCTTTTCCTCGGGCGTTTGCAGGCTTGTCTCGATGAGGTCGTGCACGCGGGCACGGGCATCGCCGCCCTGCTCGACCACGCTAATCACCATGGAGTGCGTGATGCGCAGGCGCGGCTTGAGTGTCTCGGGCTGCGTCTCGATCAGGCGCTCAAAGGTCTGCTTGTTCCAGGAGACAAAGCCCTCGGGGGCCTTTTTCTTTTTAATCTTGCGGAGCTTTTTGGGGTCGTCGCCCGCCTTGGCCATAAGCTTGGCATTCTCGATCTCGTGCTCGGGCGCCTCGGCAATCACCGTGCCCTCGGTATCGAAGCCCGAGCGGCCGGCGCGACCGGCAATCTGATGGAACTCGCGGGCGCGCAGACGACGCATCTTGTAGCCGTCAAACTTGGTGAGCGCGGTGAGCACCACGGTGTGGATGGGTACGTTGATGCCGACGCCGAGCGTATCGGTACCGCAGATGACGGGCAGCAGACCCTGCTGCGCCAAACGCTCGACCAGCAGGCGATAGCGCGGCAACATGCCAGCATGGTGCACGCCGACGCCGCATCCGAGCAAGCGCTTGAGAATCTTGCCAAAGGCCGTGGAGAAGCTCGTGCCCTTGGCGGCTTCCTTAATGGCCTCGCGCTGCTCCTTGCTGGCGATGCCAAAATTGGCGAGCGACTGCGCCGTCGCAAGGGCGGCATCCTGGCTAAAGTGCACGATATAGAGCGGGGCCTCGCCGCGGCGCATGGCGAGCTCGACCGTGCCCTCGAGGGAGGTCGTCACATAGTCGTAGCTCAGCGGAACGGGACGCGGGGCGTCGACAACCAAGTCGCAAGCAGCGCCGGTGTGCTCCTCGAGCGAGGCGGCGATGGCAGTGACATCGCCGAGCGTGGCGCTCATGAGCATGAATTGTGTGTGGGGCAGGGTGAGCAGCGGCACCTGCCAGGCCCAACCGCGATCGGGGTCGGCAAAGTAGTGGAATTCGTCCATGGCGACGCAGCCAACATCGGCATCTTCGCCCTCGCGCAGTGCGTCGTTGGCAAGGATCTCGGCCGTGCAGCAGATGACGGGCGCCTTGGTGTTGATATGCGTGTCGCCTGTGATCATACCGACGTTATCGCGGCCGAGCACCTGTACCAGATCGAAGAACTTTTCGCTGACCAGGGCCTTGATAGGGGCCGTGTAATAACAGCGCTTGCCCTGTGCCATGCCCATAAAGAGCATGCCCAGCGCGACGAGCGATTTACCCGATCCGGTCGGCGTGCCCAAAATGACGTGATCTCCGGCGGCCAGGTCCATGAGAGCCTCTTCTTGGTGATCCCACAGCTCAATGCCGCGATCGCTCGTCCATTCAAAGAAGCGCTCAAAGGCCTGATCGGGCGTGAGCCATGGTTCGGGCTCGCTGCCGTCCTCGGGCTCCCACCAGGTGGGGGAGAGCGCGCCGAGCGAGCCGAACTCGGCTTCGGTTCCCGTGCCGCCCGAGAATGAGCTGGCGGCGCCGGCGCCGGAGACGGTGCTGGCGGCGGTATCTGTCGTGGTCTGTGCCATGTGGTTGCTTTCTCTCGCCGTTTGTCCGCCAACTATTATGGCGTAGCGGCGGCGCGGGGTGCCAGCGCGCGAGAAAATGCAGGAAATGGGCGCGCGGTACTAGCGTTCCTGAGGCAGGCGCTTTTTGCCCTTGCGGGCGCGGTTTTTAAAGTTCTCAACGGCCTCTTCCATGCCCAGGGGTACATAGGCGAGCTCATCGAGGTTTTCGGGCAGGTAGCAGGCAAGACTTTGCTCCTGCGCACGGCCCGCCGCGAGCTGTTCATCGCTGGGCCGTGCGCCGGGTGTGGCGCAAATGCCATAGACGACGGCACCCATCTCGCGCGTGCGGCATTCATATTCGGTCTCGGGATGCTCGGGATGGTCGCGGCGCACGTCGTCACTTACCCAAAGCGTGTCGTAGCCGGCTGCGGCAAACTGTCCTAGGGCGTAGTCGCGCAGTGGCTTGCTGTCGGTGCGCAGCGTGACGGTGGCGCCGGCTGAAAGGAGCGGGCGATAGAGCATTAGATGGTCGACATGGACGAGTCGTTTTTTGGCGTATTTGGCCTTGGGCTGCGGCGTGGGAAAGTTGATGGTGATGGCATCGAGCTCGCCTGCGGCAAACAGCTGCGGCAGCGATGCGGCACCTCGGGGCAGGACGAGCGCGTTGGACAGCTCCTGCTCGCAGATTTTCTGCGCGGCATAGGCGATGCAGATGGGCTCCTGGTCCATGCCGATAAAGAGGGCGTTTGGCTCGTGGGCCGCGCGCTCTACAAGGTACGTTCCCTTGCCGCAGCCAAGATCCAGGTGAAGGTGTTCGAAGGGCTTGCTGCCAACTGGCGCGCAAGCCTCGCGCCAATCTCCGGCATAGGCCTCGGGGCTCGTCTCAATCGCATCGGCGTAGCGCTCCAGGCGCTCCTCGAGCACAAAGTTCTTGGGCGTGCGAACGTGGACGGCTCCCATGAGGCTCCTTGGTCATACGTATGGAACGCGTGGCTGCGCGTTCCGTCGGTGGGTTGGAAAACGGATGGGCATAGCTTACCCAAAAGATGCGGCGCGGCTCGGCGGCGAGTCGTCGATGCCTACAGGCGCTTGAGGATCACATAGCGGTTGAGCTCGCCGCTGCGACCGTCGGCATGGAAGCGCTCAAGCTCGCGCACGGGGACCTCGCCGCTCTTGTAGAACGTTCGGACGCCGCGCACCAGGTCGGTGATCTGCTGATCGTCAAAGTGATGGCAATAGCGGTAGGCGTGGCGGTCGTTTTGCCAGCCAATGAGGTGGTCGCCGGCTTCAAACTGCGCGGAATCGTAACCCTCAAACGGTGGGGTGAGCTCGGCGCGGGCTTCGGCTCGAACGGCCTTGCGCGCCATGCGCTCGTCGTTCATAAACTCCCAAAAACTGATGGCGATGATGCCGCCCGGGCGCGTCTGGCGCACCAGGGCGTCGAGCACGCGTACGCGGTACTCGCACGACGGCACGTGGTGCATAAAGCCAAAGCAGACCGAGATGTCGGCGAGCGGGGCGTCGAAAAGCGCGTCGGGCGTCTCGGCGGGGTTGAGCTTCATGAGAGCGTCGAGCACATCGAGTTCCTGGAAGTGCAGGTTGGGAATGCGCAGGGCGTGACCGCGTGCATCGATGGCCAGGTCCTGGCACGAGTCGACACCATAGAACTCGAAGGGGCAGTTGGCATCTGCCGAGGGGCTCGCGCCGTCGACGCCCTTGGCAGCCAGCGTGCCGCCGGCGGCAAAGTTCTCAAAGCGCATATTGCCGCAGGCAAGATCGAAGACGCGGACGGGATGCTCGATGGTGGCCACATCGAGCTGGTCGAGCGCTATGTCCATGGTGCGCACCCAGCCGGGCCAAGGAGCCTGGCGCGTATCGGAAAAGGAGGCGGAGTGCTCGCGATAGAACGTATTGTTGAGCTGGATGAGCGATGAGGCGAAATCGCGGTTCACGGCGCGGAACTCCCTCCGTTGGCGGTGCGGAATAAACAGTACGACCATACTACCGTTAACGCCGCGACGGGGACAACCGAGCTGCGGGTCATTGCTTTGTTTGGACACATTTCCGCAGCTCATATATGCCCGCAACCGCCGGTTGTCAAAAATCTCACTAGAATAGGTGGCATGCTTTTGGCGGTGGCGGATAGATTTTTAACTGTGCAAGGCGCCTTAAGAACAAAAACGGTCCGGCGGCACGGCTGGCATCACATAGGAGGAACCATGAATGTAGAAACTGCGCAGCGGCTCGCCGACCTTCGTCGCAGCAAGGGTTTTAGCCAAGAAGGGCTGGCGCGAAAGCTGGGGCTGTCGCGCCAGGCGGTCAGTAAATGGGAGCGTGCGGAGAGCTCGCCCGATACCGAGAACCTGATCTCGCTCGCAAAACTCTATGGCGTGAGTTTGGACGAGCTCCTCAATCCGAGCGATGAGATCGAGGACGATATCGAGTTTGAGAACGAGGACCGCGCCCGTCAGCGCGAGGCCGAGGCGGCGGAGCGTGCCCGCACTCATGAGGCGGCGGCACGAGCTACCGAGGCGGCAACGCAGGCGAGTGATGCGGCTGCCAAGGCGGCGCAAGCGGCAAGTTGGAGCGCGCAGGCAGCTAATGCGGCGACGGCTCAGGTGACGGGTGCCGGTGCGACCAGCGTGACTCCGGTGAAGGGTCCGTTTCAGTCGTTCCCGTATTGGGCTGTGTGCTGGCTGCTGTTCTTTTTGCTGATGTTCCTGTTTGGTGCCGGCCCCTTTGCCGCGCTGATCTTCTTTACGATCCCCATCTATCACTGGGTGGCGCGTGCGCTCGATGGCGATTGGGCGCGCGGGGATATCCAGGTTGGTCCGGCGCCGGCGGTCGCTAGGACTAAGGGGGAGGACGTTTCCACTGCGGTTGACGCTGACATGGCTGCCGGGGCCACCGCTGAGCCGAGTGCCAAAGAAGGTGGTGAATGATGAAGCTCTCGCATGAGTCTAAGAGGCGCTTGGGTGTCGGCATCGGAGCGTTTGTGCTTATCATCGGACTTGTCTTCGGCACTTCGTGGACTTTGATTCATTTTGATGGACCGTGGGATTTCGACGATGTTGTATCCGGCTTGTCTGGTATGGGCGATGCGTTTGACGAGGACGATTCCTTGAATAGCGGTAACTATTCCGCTCGGCCTCAACAGCTTTCGAAGGAAACGTTTGATGCCGACGCGTTCACATCCCTTGACTTGGATGTGACGTCGGGTACGGTTGAGATCAAATGCGTTTCCGACGGGCCGGTACGTGTCATCGAGAGTGGCCGCGTCGCAAAAGGAGTAGCTGCTTACGATGCGGCAACCCAGAATCTGGCCGAGGTTAAGGGTTCTACGCTCAAGCTTCGCCAGTTCGATTGCGATGACGAGCGCGCCATTGACCGCACGGTTACCGTCGAACTGCCGCGCAAAGTTGCCGATAACATGGTGGGCATTACAGCGAATGTAGGATCGGGTGATCTGACGGTCGCGGGCATTGCGTGTCATGACCTCAACCTGACTCTGGACTCGGGAGACGTTGAGTTTACGGGCACCGTGACCGATACCCTGAATGCCGAGGTCGGTTCGGGCGATGTGACGTTCGAGCTTTACCCGGCCCCCACGAAGTCGATGGACGTGAGTGTGGGCTCGGGCGATGTGGAGATGACGGTTCCGAACTCGACGGGCTTTAAGGCGAGCCTCACCTTGGGCAGCGGCGACTTCGAGAGCGATTTCCTTCCGCTTGGCTACGACGGCGAGACCATTTTGAATCTTGAATTCGATAACGGTGACAAGTCTGCCACGTATCGTTTTGAGGTCGGTTCGGGCGACATGTCGTTTGATTCGGAGTATTGAGGCAGACGAAAGCCTAGGCGAAGATATAGACGCGCTGTTTGATGAAGGCGCCGAAGCCGAGATCGGCTCCGGTGCCTTTGCCTTTACAATGGGGGCATGGAACAGATTATCTTGAACATACTCGAGGCTCTGCGTCGCGGCGAGACCGTGGACGACAAGGTGCTCGTCAAACTGATACATGCCGAGGCGCGCCGTGAGGGTGCCGACAAACGCGATTTGGCCAAGCGCCGTCTGCTGCCGTTCTACCAGCGGGTTAAACGTGAGGAGCCGGCTCGTTGGGCTGGGTGGAATGTCGATGCCGAGCTGGAACGTCAACTGCTGCAGGTGCTGCGTATGAAGCCTCGTCGCACGGCTTCGGGCGTGGCAACCATTACCGTCATCACCAAGCCGTGGCCCTGTTCTGGCGATTGCCTGTTTTGTCCTAACGACCTGCGCATGCCCAAAAGCTATTTACATGCCGAGCCGGCGTGTGCCCGTGCAGAGCAAAACTGCTTTGACCCGTATCTGCAGGTGAGTGCTCGTTTGACCGCGCTTTCGCAGATGGGGCATGCGACCGACAAAATTGAGCTCATCGTGCTCGGCGGTACCTGGAGCGACTATCCGCAAGGGTATCAGGCATGGTTTATGTCGGAGCTCTTCCGTGCGCTCAATGATGATGCGGTGGCGGGCGTGGCGGCTAATCCCATGCTGGCGCGCCCGGGTATCAGTCGTGCTGAGGCCGGGCGCCTGCTCGATGACGCTCCCGCCGATGCCCTGCCGCCGGCGGTAGCAGAGCGTCGCGAGCGCTATCGGGCCGCCGGCATTGCGACAGACGAGGTCGAGCTTGCTGCCGGCGTTGCCGACGAGCAGGGGCGTGTGGATGCTGCCGTGGGCGGCTATAACCGTGCGGTGCGTCGTCTGTACGGCCCCGGTACGCCGTGGGGCGAGGTCACCGAGTGGCAGACGGCAACGATGGAGGAGCTCGAGCGTCAGCAGCGCATCAACGAGACGGCGAAGCATCGCGTGGTGGGGCTCGTTATCGAGACGCGCCCCGATGCTGTAACGCCGCAGGCCCTCACGCTCATCCGCCGCCTGGGCTGCACCAAGATACAGATGGGCATCCAAAGCCTTGACCAGCACCTGCTCGATATCAACGAGCGCCGCATTTCGGTGGCTCAGATCGAGCGGGCGTTTTCGCTCGCGCGCCTGTTTGGCTTTAAGATCCACGCGCACTTTATGCTCAACTTGTTGGGTGCTACGCCTGAGGGGGACAAGCGTGACTACGAGCGCTTTATGACCGAGGGCGCCTTTATGCCCGACGAGGTCAAGGTCTACCCGTGCGCGCTCATCGAGGGCTCGCGTCTGGTGGGCTGTTACGAGCGTGGCGAGTGGCGCCCCTATACCGAGGAAGAGCTGCTCGACGTGTTGGCCGATGACATCGTGGTGACGCCGGCGTTCTGCCGCATCAGCCGCATGATTCGCGACTTTAGTTCCGATGACATCATGGTGGGCAACAAGAAGCCCAACCTGCGTCAGCTCGTCGAGAACCGCCTGGCTGCTCGGGGTGACGGTGCGACGGTGCGCGAGATTCGCTATCGCGAGATCAGCACGGCGGGTGCCGACCTGGATGGGCTGACCCTTGACGAGGGCGTGGCGTACGAGACGCCGGTGACGCACGAGCGCTTTTTGCAGTGGGTGACGCCGCAGGGCAAAATCGCGGGTTTTTTGCGCCTGTCGCTGCCCGATCGCGCGTTTGTTGCCGCGCATGCGGACGAGTTGCCGACGGCGCCGGACGAGGCGATGATTCGCGAGGTGCACGTGTACGGCATGGCGGCGCGCATGGGAGATCAAGGCCAGGCGGCTCAGCATCATGGACTGGGGCGGTCGCTGGTGGAGCGTGCGTGCCAGATGGCGCGGGACGCGGGCTATGCGCGCATCAACGTGATCAGCGCGATCGGCACGCGTGAGTACTATCGTCATTTGGGTTTTTACGACCATGGACTCTATCTGCAAAAGGAGCTCTAGATGAACAAGCCGAGTGTTTCTGCTGGTGTCGTTGCCGGCGTTGCCCTGGGAGCCGCGGCACTTGGTGCGGCCGCCGTCGCTGTTCGCGCTGCCTGTCTGCAGGTCGCGAGGACCCGCAATGGGCTGGCACGTGTGAAGCGCGTGCACGATGAGGGCGGCGACGAAGTCCGCGTATTGGTGCAAGGCGGCGTCTACCAAAGCGCGAGTTACGTTGGCGAGCGCTGGGCGGAGCCCGTCTTTGCGTACTATCGCGCATTTGACGATGTGTTCGAGGCCGAAGACGCAATGCGTGATGCTTACGGGCATGGTATCGACCGCATGCTCATGCTGGGCGGCGGCGGGTTTGCCTATCCTAAGTTCGCTCTGATGTCGCACGAGGGCTTGCGCATGGACGTCATCGAGTATGACGGAGAGATTACGCGCCTGGCGCGCCGCTGGTTCTACCTAGACGAGCTGGAGCGCACGGTTGGTGATCGCCTGCGGGTGATTACCGCCGAGGCGCGATCGTATCTGGGCGTGACGAGTGTGGGGCATCGCCGCTACGACGTGGTCGTGAGCGATTGCTTTGGCGGTGCCGAGCCCGTGCGCGAGCTGGCAACCGTTGAGGCGCTACGTCTGGTGCGGGGCAGCTTGAACCCGGGCGGCATCTATGTGGCCAATATCGTGAGCGCGAACGAGGGGAGCGATGTGACGTTTCTGCGCGATTGCGCTGCCACGGCGCTCGAGGTGTTCGACCATGCTTGGGTGGTCCCATGTGGCGATGCAGAGTTCGGCGGCGAGGAGAATTATCTGCTCATCGCCAGCGACGGCGACTATGCCTTTGCCGAAGCCGTGCCCTTCGACGCTGACTTTCTCGGCACCGTCCTTCACGACAAGTAAGTCTCCCCGTCCCAAAAAGACTGGTCTTAGGCGTGGTCGCGCCAGCTGAGGACGCGCTGCTTCATTCCCTCGATGTCGAGCACGCCTTCGGCGAAGCCTTTGCGCACGAGCTCCTCGGGAACGTACTCGTCGTAGCGGTCAAAGTAAGGCACCTCGCCGGGATAGACGAGCTCGATGGGGTCGAAGTCCTTCTCGGCCTCGGCAGCGAGCACCTCAAAGAACGTCTCCTCGTCGGCCTTCATCTTAAACTGCATAAAGTATGGACGCGACGGGTCGAGCCCACGGAGGCCCAGCTCTGCGGCGCATTTAATCTTGAGCATGCGTTCGAGCGCCAGGAAGGCATAGCTGCCCAGCCACGGGAAGAGCACCCAGGTGTCACCGCCCAGGTTGATGAGCGGCTTAGTTCCCGCGCCCGAAATCTCGGCCGTATGACGAGCCTGCGCAAGGCGTGCCCGCGCGTTGCGCATAAGGTATGGGTATACCGCATGCTCGTTGAGCGCCTTGCGCATGCGCTCGAGCACATGCGTGTTAATGTCTCCAGGACAGTCGCCAAAGTAGGCCGGCACACGGCCCTTGACCTGCGTGGCAAAGACGGTGTGTCGCTTCCAGTCCACTTCCTCGACGATCCAGCAATGGCCCGCGATGGCGATGCGCTCACCCGGCGGTGGCGGGTTGACAATCGTGCCCAGCTCGGCCGACTCGCTGCGAACGGTGAACTCCTCGTTTTCCTGGAACACGGCGTAGAACTTAAAGTTGTTGATGATGCGCTCGCCCGCGAGGCCCACGATGAGCCCGCCTCCCTCGGTGGCCTGGATATGGTCGATCTTGATGAGGTGGCGTAGCAGCACGCGGTAGTCGTCGGCCGAGACACGGTGGAAGTAACTGAGCGTGAGTACGCGCTGGGCAAGTTCGGCCGGCGTGAGCTCGCCGGTGCTGGCGAGCGTCGACATGGTCTGGTGGTAGAGCAAGCTGTAGGGGAGCCGATCGAGCTCGGGCGGCTCGACCCACTTTTCCTCGCGATAGAGTTGTACGAGCGCGATGCCCTGCAGGAGCTTCCAGGGAATCGTTTCGGGCATCATCGTGCGCGGCTCGGGCTCCTCCTCGCGCATGACAAACCACATCTCGGGCGGAAGATCGCGGCGGCCCGTGCGCCCCATGCGCTGCAAAAAGGAACTGACGGTAAACGGCGCGTCAATCTGGAACGCACGTTCCAGACGGCCGATATCGATACCGAGTTCCAGCGTGGAGGTGGTGACGGTTGTCTGTGCCTGCTCCTCATCGCGCATGAGTTCCTCGGCCGTTTCGCGCAGCGATGCCGAAAGATTGCCATGGTGGATGAGAAAACGGTCGGGCTCGTGCCGGCTCTCGCAGTAGCTGCGCAGCATGGAGCACACGGCCTCTGCCTCCTCGCGCGAGTTGGCAAAGACCAGGCACTTGCGCCCGCGGGTGTGTTCAAAGATATAGCCCATGCCGGGATCGGCGTTTTCGGGCGCGGTGTCGGTGGGGTTGAGGAGCGCCTGCTCATCGGCCCGGGGGATATCGACTTCGCCCTCGGGGGCCGAAGAAGTGCGACGGTCTTTGGGAGCGGCCTTGCCCCGTGCCCGCTCACGACGTTGACGGCGTTCCTCCTGTGTAAGCTGTCCGCTGTGGCGCACGTCTTGGGCGCCAGCCGGCAGCGCCGCGGGCGCCGCCGGCTCAATACGCTCGCAAGCAAGCATCTCGGCTTCTTGTGGACCCGTGCTCTCGAATCCCCGCTGCTGTGCCTGGGGACCCGAGTTGTAGAAGTGCTCCATGGAGATGCGCCACACGCGGCGCGGTTCCTCAAAGCGGGGGATGATGCAATCGCGTCCTGTTCCCTGTGAGAGAAAGGCGCCCGTGCGCTCGGGGTCGCCGATGGTGGCAGAAAGGCCGATGCGGCGGGGCTGCACGCCCGCCATGCGCGAGAGGCGCTCGATAAGGCAGAGCGTCTGACCGCCGCGGTCGCCGCGCATGAGCGAATGAACCTCGTCGATAACCACATAGCGCAGGTCGCAGAACATACGAGGGATTGCCATGTGCTTATGGATCAGGAGCGCCTCGAGCGACTCGGGCGTAATCTGCAAGATACCGCTCGGTTTTTTGATGAGCTTAGCCTTGTGCGACTGCGAAACATCGCCATGCCAGTGCCAGACGGGGATATCGGCCTCTTCGCACAGGTCGTTGAGGCGGACGAACTGATCATTGATGAGTGCCTTGAGGGGGCCGATGTAGAGGGCGCCAACGCTCGCGGGCGGGTTCTCCCAAAACTCGGTCAGGATGGGAAAGAAGGCTGCCTCGGTTTTGCCGGAAGCCGTGGATGCCGTCAGGAGCACATTGTCCTGAGTGTTAAAGATGGCATCAGCTGCTGCAACCTGGATGGAGCGTAGACTCTCCCAATCGTGGGAGTAGATGAAGTCTTGGATAAACGGGGCGTAGCGGTCAAAGGCGTTCACGGGGCCTCCTTTCAAAAACGAATCTCTCAACGCGGTGGGCAGTGGCTTGCTGCATTACTGCCTCGACGTTTGCCCAGATAAAACCAGCCAAAATAAACCTGTCCCTTTTTGGCAGGTTAGATGGTGAATTCGGCGAAGTTGCGGTCGCCGCCTGCGGTGCCGGCGTCGCCTGTTGCGGCTGCCGGCGCCAGCGCGTCGCCGCCGACGCTTTGCAGCAACTCGGCCACATTTGCATCGGGGTTCTGACACAGGATATCGAGCAGCTCGATAAAGTCACGAATGACCTCACGGGGCGTCAGGTGCGTATCGGCTCCCACGCGGCCAAACTCAATCTTGAGAAAGTTCACCAAGTCGTTCTCGGTAAGCGTGGGCGTCCAGCCAAAGTAGCCGGCATGGATCTGCATGAGCTTTTCGATGAGCACCAGCAGCTCCTCGTAGGTGAGCGGCTGCAGGCGGATGATGGGCGCGAGCATGTCTTTGAGATCATCTCGTGCAAAGCGACCCTGAGCGAGTCGGCTGCGCAGAGCTTCGTAGGAGAACACGCCGCGGCGGCGGTCTTCGATGGAGGTTGGCGTGCCGCCCATGATCATGCCCAGGTACTGCGCCTTGCCCTGGAGCGTGTCGTTGTACATAGTCAGGATCTTCTCGTAGTTGTATTGGCGCGTGATCGCGTTGGGAATCTTGTACAGATTCACGAGTTCGTCGATGAGCACCAGCATGCCCTTGTATCCGCTGCAGACCAAAAAGCGTGCAATGAGCTTAACGTAGTCGTACCAGTCGTCATCGCTGATGATGGTCGAGGAGCCCAGCTCAGCGCGTGCCTCGCTCTTGGTGCGGTACTCGCCGCGAATCCATTTGGTCACGCGGCTCATAGCCTCTTCATCGCCCTCGGATACGGCCATGCGATAGCGGCGGAGCATGCGGGTGAAGTCGAAGCCGTGGACCATCTCCTCGAGCGGGGCCAGTTGGGCATTGACGACCGACTCGTCGACGTCGGCACACGAGGCGACCCAGCGATCCAAAATAAGGTTGAGCGCACCGCCCTCGGGGCGCGTCTTGGTCGAGATATTGCGGATGAGCTCGCGGTAGGTGGCAAGGCCCTGTCCTTGACCGCCCTGCAGGCGGCGCTCAGGGGATAGGTCGGCATCAGCGACGACGAATCCCTCACCCATGGCGTGCGTGCGGATGGTCTGGAGCAAAAAGCTCTTGCCTGCGCCGTAGCGACCGACCAGAAACCGGAAACTCGCGCCACCGTCGGCGATGAGACTTAAATCGGTGAGCAGGGCGCGGATCTCGACCTCGCGCCCTACGGTGATGTAGGGAAGGCCGATGCGTGGGACCACGCCGCCCTTGAGTGAGTTGAGAATGACGGCGGCGACGCGTTTGGGTACGCGGGGCGCTGCGGATGTGGTATCACTCATGGTCTAGGTATCCTCTCACGTCTGCTTCGTAGTCCTCGATAATCTGCGGCCCTGCCGCGCCGAATTCGATAACGGTGTCTCCCACCAGGTCAAAGAGCGCCTCGTTGATGCTGTCGACGAGCATGTCCTCGCTCTGTCCCGATTGCACTACCGCCGATTCCGCCTGTACTGCGTTGTGCTCGAGCAGCGCGCGGAGATAGGCGTCTGCGGCGGGCGTGAGTTCGTTCGTGGCGTCAGCGGGCGCAACAGCTGCGAACGCGGGCGTCGGCGCGAGAAGCGGTGCCACGACACCAAACTGCTCGGTGGATATGGTTGGCTCGTCGGTCTCGTCCTGCCGAATGGGTGCCGCGACCGCCTCGACAATCGCGTCGGCTACGGGCTCGGCTTCCGGTTGCCCTGAGTTCGCTGTCTCGGCTCCCACAGGTGCGCCGTCCTCGCGCTCTTCATCGATCAAAAGCGCTTCACGCGTTTGCGCGGCGGCACTCCGGATATGCCCCAGCTGGCTCAGGTCGATATCGATCTTGACGGGCTGATGTGCGGCATCCCATGAAAGCCATGCCACGATTTCGTCATCGATAATCTTAGCCAGATATTTGGGGACCTTCTCTTCCTTAAGGGGATGGCCGGGATCCAGTGCCAAGCGCAGACGCTGATCACAAGCGCGCATCATCTCACCGAGCTTGCTGCTTTTTTGTCTGCTGCCGTGGATGCGCATGCATTCCCAAAAGCCGTTTTGACAACGGTAAATATGGATGGGGTCCAGACGGTATTCGCAGTCCTCGTGGCGATTGGGCGCAAAGAACACGGCCGAGGCAAACATGGTATAGGGCATGGCCGTCTCCTCCCCAAACAAGCTCGCCACGATACCGGTCTTTCGGTGCGTGTCATAGTAACGTGCCATACGGACATACACGGCGCATGCCACGTGGCGCAGGTCGCGATGGTGGCTGCGATCGAGTCTTGAGTTATTGAGGTTATACGTGGAGAGGGCGTTGATAGCGGCCATGAGTCGCTCCTCGCGCGCCTCGTCGGGCGGAAGGGGGAGGATCGGCTCAGAGGATTTACGACGTTTGGGGGCCTGCCCGGACGGCTCCGGTGCAGGCGCAAGGTCTCGAACCGCACGCCGCAGTTCGATAAGGGCGTTATCGAACATGACGGTTTTAGAGTCGCGAAGCAGCTTGGGGTCGAGCCCGTGGAACACGGCGTAATCTTGCAGCCACACGCGCGCAAACCGGTCGATGCCGGGCTCGAAGGCGCGATAGACATCCCAAAAAGCCCTGATCTTGTTAAAACCATCGAGTGGATCATCTACGCCAATGCCGCAGATCAGCTCATAGAGATACAGAAAGGCAAAGGACGTAGACGTTTCCTCGACGGTTCCGCGGCGCACTTGGGCACGCCAGGTAAAGTAGCCGCGCAGCTGCCGGTCGCTCATGGCGTTGTAGGTGGGAAAGTACGACTTAAAGGTGCCGTTGTAGGGACAGTCGTCCTCAAAGTCGGCCATCAGCAGGCCCTGGCGGTAAAAAAGCTCGGCTTCCGAAAGCCAGCGGCCCGCACCGCCCTTGGGGTCATCCTGCCAGCGCGATATCTCGCGCATTTTACGGTACTGGTCGGGGAGGAAATTCTGCATCTGTCGGCCGGTTTTGAGAATCGGCTCGTCTGCGTAGGTTTCGTTTGAGAAGCGGGCGGACTGATGGGTCCGGGCCTCGGCCATGATGCGCTCGATGAGCATCTTGATGTCCTGGTCGGCCACCGCTCCTCCTCTCGAACACAGCTACGGTGACCTCATATCATAGCACAGCATCAAACAGATGTTCGAGATACCGCTGCGTTGATAGATTTAGAACAGGAGGGCGTAGATGACGGCGATGACGACGGAGGGAAGCATATTGGCCGTGCGGAAGGTCTGAGGACGGATGAGGTTGACGCCGACACAGAAGATGAGCATGGAACCTACGAGCGAAAGGCTGTTGAGGGCAGCTGTGGTCATGATGGGGGAGAGCGCGCCGGCAAACAACGTGATCGTCCCCTGGAACACGGCGACGGGCAGGGCGGAGAAGATGCAGCCGCGGCCAAGCGAGGCCGTCATGGTGCAGACGATGATGCAGTCCAGTGCGCCCTTGAGGGCAAGCGTTGACCAGTCGCCGAGCAGGCCGTCCTGGATCGATCCCACAATGGCCATGGCGCCGATGCACACGGTGAGTGAAGTCGAGACAAAAGCGTTGGTGAACTCGTTATCGCCCTCACTGCCAGTCTTGCGCTTGAGCCATTCGTCAAGGTTCTCGATGGCGGCCTCCAAGTTGATGGCCTCGCCGATGAGCGAACCGAGCGCAAATGAGACGATGAGCATGGTGGTACCGGTGGTCGCTAGCGCCTTTCCATCGATGATGAGCATCTTTTGCATGGTGCCGCCCAGGCCGATAAACAGGACGCACAGCCCCGATGCTTTCATGAGCGTGTCTTGGATGTGCGGTGTAATGAAGCGGCCGCCCGCTAATCCCAAAAGACCGCCCGCAACTAAAAGCGCAACGTTGATGATTGTTCCCAAGCCCGGCATGAGCCCTCCTGTATTGATGCCAACGTGGCAATCGTAGCAGAACGAAATGCGAGGCACATCGCGACTCATCTAATACGTTATATAAGTGGTATTAGGAATGATGCGCAGCATTTAAGCCTCAGGTGGTTGTCGGGACATAGGGGTAGTAGTCAAAGCGCAGTGTCATAAGCCGCTGCGGGGATTCAATAGCCGCGGCGATGATATTGGCATCGCGGGCACGATCAAACCCTTCGAGTTCGATCTGATACGAGACGTCTTGCATAATGTCCAGACGTCGCCAGGCTAGAAGTGTGTCGCCATCGAATTCCAAGGTCTTGCCTCCGTCTGGGGCAACGGCGTATAGACGCAGTTTAGCGGTGGTTGCAGGGTCGACAACCGTGACCTTTTTAATTTCGTTTCGAGTATTCTTGGCGCCCAACAAGGTGAGCAGCGTTGGGGCCACGACCTCGCCCGATGGCAAATAGACGACTTCAATGGATTCGGGAAATGCGATGATGGCCGACTTGCGGACGGGCTGATTGGCGGCGGCAACTTCGATGTTTGCAGCATCGATGACCTCTGTGTGGTCGAGGGCGGCAAGCACGCAGCAGTTACCTTCATCGATCTCCTGAGGATCAGCAAGCCCCAGACTGTCCGCGAGCTCGGGATCGTTTGGACCGGTAGCGGGCTCATTCGGTGCTTCGAAAGAAGCTGGGACGCTGTTTGTCGGCGACGGCGTGTCGCCCGCACCTGCTTCTTTGTCCGTGCTCTCTTCTTGTATGGTTGCGTTGACGGGTTCGTCGTTTGAGGGGAGCGTCTTGGCGTCAAGCGCGGAGGGGACAATCCCGACGGCTCCGGATCCGTTCCACTCCATCTCGAGAAGCGCCGGGTCGGCAAGAATGTGTTGCCTGCCTAGCGTGTGGGTATCGATCGCAATAGGGCCTGCCTCCGCCCCGCGCGTAAGGCTGAGCGATCCGGCCGGCTTCTCGAAATGAATGTCTGTGTCTTCGGTACTGGCGGCGTAGAACAGCAGGGATGCTTCTCCCGCCGCGATGGCGTCGGTGCCCGCCTTGGTCAGCCGCAGCGATGCCGTGAATGAGAGGGTGGGCTGCACATCGTCTGCATTCGCGGCGGCGCAGCCCAGACATATACCGCCTCCTTTCTCGAAAAACGCACCGTCGAAGGCGACCTTCGCTCCGTTCGCCGAGTCATCGACCGAAGCGATATCGATGCGCAACCCCAAATCGCACGGATCGCCATCTGCATCGAGCACAATCGAGCGCCACGTGCAGACGGCGCACCCCGCCTGGGAGCCGTTTGCCTTGTTCGAACGATTGATATCCACGACTATCGAGCCGTCCGTATTACGACGAAGGCATCCCGAGGTTGAGATTGCGGCCTGTGCGAACGAAAAACGCTTGCACGCAATGGCGCTCGACGGATTTGGTGCGGAGCTTAGGGCTGCTGGTAAGGAGTCTGCCATGACGGGAGTCGCCCAAGCGGCGACAGGCGTTCCGGTTGCGAGCGCGCCGCAGAGTGCGACGACGGGCAAAAGGTTCTTCGATGCCATGGGGTCTCCTTAGCTAATTTAGTGCGGCCTGTCCGTGTTTCGTTTCTGGCTGCGTTTGATGTGCAGACCGAGGCCGGCGGTTCCCGCGCCTGCTGCCGTGGCGCCTGCTGCCAAGAGCCATCGTCTGTCGTCTGTCTGTGCCAACGGTTCCTTGCAGTTGCCGCGGTCGAGCTCCGAGAGGTCGACCGTCACTTGCGTGGCGGCCTGCGCCTGTTCTTGCTGGGCAAAGGCCATGGCTGGCCCAAACGATAGGATACTGACGGCGGCGGCCAGGGCGACGGCCTTATGCCGTGTGCGCACCGGGCTCGACCGTCCAGGTGATCGTTGCAACCTGATCGCCTTCGCCGGTTACGCGGAAGATGTCGCGCGTGACGCGGGCGACGTTTCCGCTTGTCTTGAGCTTAATTTTGTCCGTGCCGCCGGCAATGCCCTGGTAGCCCATGTCGAAGGCTGCATTCTTGGAAAGATCGAGGCCCGTCTCCTGCATTGCGGCGCTGGCGTTCTGGAGTGCGCCGTCGGGGCCGACCTTAAAGTCGATGGAATTCTGCGCGGTTCCGGCCTTGGCGTCGGCGGCAATGGTCCAGGTGTTCATGGCGTCGATCTTCATGTTGGTGACATGGATGCCGTAGGCTGAATGATTGTCGATGGTGGTCGCGTCTTCTGAGGGGCCCTGAAGCGTGCCGTCGGCCTTGGCGACGAAGGGAATAACCGTCGGAACTTTGAACTCTACGTTGTCGATCTCGGTCCTGACCATTACTTTCGTGGTTCCAACGCGCCCGGCTGCCAGAGCTGGCGTCGGGGCGGCGCCCATTGCGAGCGCGAGCGCGAGCCCTGCGCCCACGACGAGCGCTCTGGCTCCGTTCATGTTCCTGGTGATGTCCATGGTCGTTCCTTTCTATTCGCCGCGGGCCGTCCCCGCGATGATTGGACGAATGCTGGTGAATTGCGTGCGGTGCCGCGTCGGCCGAAAAAGCTAGTTCTCGGCTTGCTCAACCCGTACCCTGACACGTGTCGGATTGCCGTGGCTGTCGAGGGTCTTGGCATCGAGTGCCTGGATTTCGATGTATGCCTCGCCTTCTTTGATGTCGCCGGCGGGGCACGTCTCGATTGTCTTGCCGGTCTCGACCACACCGGATTCGTACATGGTCTCGTCGTTTTGGATGACGCGGAATCGCTGGGGAAATTTATTGTCTTGGACGTTTTGCACGTTGACGCGCAGCTTGCCGTCCTCCTGTAGCTGAGCGACCGGCGCGACCGAAATCGTCATCATGTTGTCGCGGACGATGGCATCGAGCTCATCTTGGATTTCTTGTCGCGATTTACCCTCTGCCGTCGTGACTGAGGCGCCCGCTTCGGGCACGGGCTGCGACTGCCAGGCGTATAGCCCTACGGCGATGAGGGCGCAGACGATAGCCAGACAGACAACGACGAGTTTCTTGCGACGCCCCAGTCCTGCGAGGCGGGGCGGCTTCTTCGCACTCATGCGGCGTCCTTGGTGGTGTAGACACGTGCGAACGTGGACAGGTCCGCTCCAAAGAGCATGTGAAGCATCAGGCGGCGCGAGTAGATGAGCTCGTCAAAGTCGTGAGGGAGCTCGATGTCGTGGATACGCGCGATGTGGTGGGCGAGCGCCGAGAACGACTCGGGGTCGCAGATAACATCGGTGGTGACGTGGTAGACCGCCGTATCGGGGAACGCCTCTTCGTCGAAAGGCAGGAGATAGGGATCGTCGTCGACCTCGATGGCGACGCCGTACTGGGGCCAGTAATATGCCATGGGAACCTCCCTGCTTCTGGGGCCAAAACTTCTATCGGTTTTGGCTGTCGACGCCGACCGTATCAGCCGCTACTTGACCAATTTCTGACCAAATGCTTGACGGATTGACATCTCCGCAGGTAAAAGGTGGAAAAAATTAGTTCAACTTTTTTCGAGCGACAATCGAGCGGTCGGCGACGGCGGGGCGATATGTGTCAAAAGCATCGTCTGCCGAGGAAGCCTTGCCGTTCGCCGAATTGCACAAACGTAAAAATCGCCAATTATGGAGACGGTCTCGAACACGTCGACGAAACGATGCGGTAACATCTCCCTGCAAACACTGTAGTTAGCTAAAGGGGGAGTTCGCGTGTCTGCAACCATTAAACCCTTCACCGATGAGTTCGAAGAGTATGGCCGCGATGAATCTCGTGCATCGGGCGAAGCATCGAGCATCTCGTTTCCGACAACGGAAGACGAGGTCCGTGCCATTTTGGAAACGCTCCATGCCGAGCGTGTCCCGGTAACGGTTCAGGGCGCCCGAACCGGCCTTGCCGCCGGTGCCGTGCCCCACGGTGGGCATATCCTCAATACTTCCCGTATGAATCGCTACTTGGGCCTTCGCCGCGATGAACAAGGCCAATTTCTGCTGCGCGTGGAGCCGGGCGTTGTGCTCTCGGAGCTGCGTAAGCAGCTGAGCAAGAAGGTACTGCCGACCGCTGGTTGGGACCAGGCATCGCTTGAGGCCTACGAGGAGTTCCAAGAGTCCCCCGAGCAGTTCTTTCCCACCGATCCCACCGAGGCATCTGCCTGTCTGGGTGGCATGGCGGCATGCAACGCCTCCGGCGCCCGCAGCTACGCTTACGGCCCCATGCGCCCGCATATCACGGGACTCCACGTCGCGCTGGCTGATGGCGATTTGCTTGAGCTTCAGCGCGGCGAGGCTTTTGCCCAGGGCCGCCACCTGTCGCTCGTGACGGCAGAGGGCCGTACGCTCGAGCTCGATCTTCCCGGCTATACCATGCCCGAGACAAAAAATGCCTCAGGCTATTTCGTTGCGGACGATATGGACGCCATCGACCTCTTTATCGGCGCGTGCGGCACGCTCGGCGTTATCACCGAGCTCGAGATTGCCCTGCAGGCGGCGCCTGCGGTCGTTTGGGGTGTGAGTTGCTTTTTCGATAGCGAGGACAAGGCGGTGTCCTTTACCGATTCCGTGCGCCCTGTCCTGTCCCATGCGGCTGCCATCGAGTACTTCGATGCTGGCGCCCTGGATATTCTACGTCGCCAGCGCGAGCAGTCGACGGCGTTTGCCTCGCTGCCGGCGCTCGACAAAGAGGCCAAGGTATGTGTCTACGTGGAGCTCGACTGCGATGACGAGGCGCAGGCGACCGAGGAGCTGTACCACCTGGGATGGGTGCTGGAGCTTGCGGGCGGCCGCGACGATGCGACATGGGTCGCCCGCACCGAAGTCGATCGCGAGTGCCAGCGGTTCTTCCGCCACGCGGTGCCCGAGAGCGTCAACATGCTCATTGACGAGCGTCGCCGCACCGACCCCACCATTACCAAGCTGGGATCGGATATGTCGGTGCCCAATGCACGCCTTGCCGATGTCGTGGCCCTCTATCGCCGCACGCTGGCCGAAAGCGGGCTTGAATCTGCTGCCTGGGGACACATCGGGAACAACCATCTGCATGTGAACATCCTGCCGCGTGATGCGCAAGACTACCGTCGTGGTGGAGAGCTCTTTGCCCAGTGGGCTTCCGAGGTCACGGCCATGGGCGGTGCCGTTTCTGCCGAACACGGCGTCGGCAAGATCAAGGCGGGCTTCTTGGAGACGATGTACGGCCACGAGGCCATGGTCGAGTCGGCGCGTCTCAAACTCCAGCTCGATCCTGCCGGCCAGCTGGGTCGCGGCAACCTGTTTACGGAGAAGCTCTTGGATGAACTCGTCCAGAAAGGGGGCGCGTGAAGATGAGTGATTTCCATATGGTGGTGTGCGTCAAGGCGGTGCCCGGAAGCACCGAGGTCAAGATGGACCCCAAGACCAATACTATCGTGCGTGATGGCAAGCAGGCGGTCATTAATCCCTTCGATGCAAGTGCCCTCGAATGTGCGCTAGCGCTGAAGGACGACTTTATCGGCTTTGGCATGGACGTGCGTGTGACGGTGGTGTCGATGGGCATCCCCGCGACCGAATCGCTGCTGCGCGACTGCATCGCCCGCGGTGCCGACGACGCGCTGCTGCTGACCGACCGAGCCTTTGCGGGCGCCGATACCCTAGCCACCACCTATGCCCTCAAATGCGGCATCGAGGCACTCGATGAGGACTTTGACCTGCTCATCTGCGGCAAGATGGCAGTGGACGGCGATACGGCCCAGATCGGCCCCGAGCTGGCCGGCGCCTTTGGGGTCCCCTGCGTGACCGACGTGAGCTGTGTGCAGAGCGCGGGATTTACGACGTGTGGCTCGCTGGCGCTCGTCCACGGCTGCGATGCCGGCGAGGAGACGGTGTACCTGGAGATGCCATGTGCGATGACGACCGCCAAGGAGATTGGCCAGCTGCGCATGCCGAGTATTGCCGGTATTCGCGCGGCCGAGGATGCAGACGTGCGCGTGGCCAGCGCTGCCGACGTAAACGCCGATCCTTCGCGTTGCGGCCTTGCCGGATCACCGACGCAGGTCGTGCGCTCGTTTGTGCCCGACCGTGACCAAACGTGCGAGGCCGTTGAGGGAACGGCGTCCGAGCAGGCGGTAAAACTTGCCAAGATTATCGAGGGGATGGCATAGATGAGCGGGCTGATTATCGATAGCGAAGCCTGCATCGGCTGTGGTCGCTGCGTTCGCGCCTGCGCCTCGGGCGGCATTGTGGTGGAGGGCGAGCGCCCCAATCGCTGTGCCCGCGTAACCGACGGCTGTATCCTGTGCGGCGGGTGCGTCGACGCCTGCCCCGTCAACGCCATCTCGATTGAGCGCGACGAGGCCGCCGGCGCGGCAGACCTTGACGCATATCGAGACATCTGGATCTTCGTGCAGACTGACGAGCACGATGCCGTTGCATCCGTGGCCTTCGAGCTCATGGGCAGGGGGCGCGAGCTTGCCGATGCCCGCGGCTGCCGTCTGGTGGCACTGGTCGGCATGAGCCCCGAGGGCTCACTCGGGGACCTGGAGCATCTGATTTGCGCCGGTGCGGACGAAGTTCTGGTCTGTCGTGACGAGCGCCTGCGTCAGAACGACGCGGAGGTCTACGCCCGCTTGATCTGCGATTTGGTAGCCGAGCGCAAGCCCGAGGCCATTCTGTACGGCGCGACCGCCTTTGGTCGCGAGCTGGCGCCCGGTGTGGCCGTGCGCTTGCAGACGGGCCTTACGGCCGATTGCACGGTGCTTTCGATGGATACGGAGACGGGTCTGCTGCAGCAGACGCGCCCGGCGTTTGGCGGCAACCTGATGGCCACCATTATCTGCCCCAACCACCGTCCTCAGATGGCAACGGTGCGCCCCGGCATCTTTAAGGCGCCCGAGTTTGACTATAGTCGCTCCGGCACGATTGCCCAGGTAGTGCTAGCGGATGACGTTAAGGCCCGTGTCGAGATCTCGATTCCCGCCGAGGAGTGGGGACAGCAGGCCTCAATTGCCGATGCCGAGCGTCTAGTCGTGGTGGGCCGCGGCATCGGCTCCAAGAAAAACCTACCGCTGATGCGAAAGCTTGCCGAGGCTCTGGGTGCCGAGCTTGGCTGCACGCGCCCCGTGGTGGAGGCCGGCTGGCTGGAGTATCGCCACCAAATTGGCCAGACGGGTGTATCGGTCTCGCCCAAGCTCCTCGTGAGCATCGGTGTCTCGGGCGCTATCCAGCATCTCGCCGGCATCGGTGGGGCGGAGTGCATTGTCGCCATCAATGAGGACCCGGATGCCCCCATCTTTGGTGCCGCCCAGTACAAGGTTGTTGGGGACGCCGTCGAGGTCGTCGAGGAGCTGCTGGCCCAGCTTGAGCGCTAGGCGCGCGTCAGCCAGTCGCGCATCTCGTCCTTTAGGCGGCTCCAGGTTGCCTGCGTGGCGGGGTCGGTAAAGGGCCGCGTAATGCCAAAGGGCGCGTCGAGCAGGCGGTGGATATCGCCCTGTTCGCGCGCCAGCGCGCGGCTCGCTGGATAGACGAGCTCAAACATAAAGCAGATGAGTCCCACCAAGTAGTCTGCGGGCTCGTCGCGTTCATCGCGTGCGACGCAACGGTGCTCGTCAAAGGCGGCAAGCGTCGGTGCCGAGAAGCGACTGGCTAGAAACGCGTCCTCATCCACCTTGAGGATGGTGTCGACGGTGCTGTCGGCGATGGTGCGCATAATGTCGATCTTGTCACCATCGCGCACGATATCGCAGAAGCTTCGCGTGCGCACGTCGAGCTGCGCGGGTAGACGGAAATCGCTGTGATAGGCAATGCTCGCTCGGATGAGCTCATCTTCTGCCGGGTCATCGATAAAGTCGCGGATGCTTGTTACGGCGGGTGCATCGGCGGGATTCTCGCCAAAGAGGACCTCGATGCCCAGCGCCGCATGGCCCATGCTCTCGGCGTCCTTAAAGGTGTCCCAGCGTCGCAGCTGCTCAAAGCGGCCCATATCGTGTAGCAGGCCGCAAAGCCATGCCAGGTCAATATCTTCTGACGACCAGCCCTGCTCGCGCGCTACGGCATCGCATGCCTCGGCCACGTGGTACGTATGCTCGATTTTGAGCGCGATGCGTGGGTTGGTGGCGTCGTAGGCATCGGTGTAGCTTTTGAAGGCCGCGCGCGCCCGGTCTCGATCGATAGCTGTCATAATGACTTCCTAAAAAGTTGTGTCTTTCGATCCGGTGGCAATTGTAGGTGAACTCGGTTGCTGTCGGATGATGATTCTGCCGTGTCGCTACATGCGGCTCGGAGACTTTATCAGGATGAGAAGCGTATGGTGCTCAAAATCGTTAGAACCGTCTGGCCAGTGATGCTTACCTATGTTGCAATAGGCGCGCCGTGCGGAATGATCATGGGGCAGACGGGAATGGAACCCTGGATGGTCTTTGCTCTGAGCAGCACGTTCGTGACGGGCAGCGGGCAGTTTATGATCTGCAATCTGTGGCTGGCAGGTGTGCCTGCGGCGTCGATCGTCGCGAGCGTCGCCGCAATCTCCTCGCGCTTTGCGCTTTACTCGGCATCGATCGCTCCGCATCTGACGGGTGCCTCGAAGCGTCAGACGCTGGCTGTTGCCGCGACGCTTACCGAGGAGGCATACGGCATCTCGCTTGCCAAGCTGGTTGAGGGGGAGGATTGGGGCCCGCGCGAATCCTTCGTGCTCAACGTGATCCTCATCGCGACATGGGGCGCTTCGTGCACGATGGGTGCCATCGTCGGTGCCGTTGTCGATGTTCCCACCGCTATTGCGAGTTTTGTCTGCACGTCGCTCTTTATCTGTCTACTCTTTTCGCAGCGGCTGTCGCGCGGCAACGTTGTCGCGGCGGTTTCGGGCGCGGTGTCCGTCGCCGTATGCAAGTTCTTGGGCCTCACGAATATTGCCGTGCCGGCAAGCGTCGTGGTCGGCATTGCCATTGCGCTGGCGTGCGATGCTGTATTAGACGGAAGAGGTGCCCGCGATGCCCGTTAACGAGTTCTTGGTTCTGTGGCTGTCGTCGTGGGCTGCTATCGCGTTCTTTCGCATCGCGCCGGCGTTTGCCTTGCGCGGGAGAACGCTGTCGCCCCGCATTACCGAGGCCCTGGGTTATATCCCGCCCGCTGCCTTTGCCGCGCTGGTCGCCAACGACTTGGTGAGCCCCGGGGCGTTCGACGCGGGACTCTGGCCTGCCTTGGTTCCCTGGATTGCGGCTGCCGGCGTCGTGGTGGTGGCAATCAGGACAAAGTCGATGTTGTGGTGCTGTGTTTCGGGCATCGTGCTCTACATCGTTTTGAGCCTCGTATAAGAGCGGGACACGTTTAGCATCCCGGCCAACGAATCCAATTTTTCACCGAGCTGGTCTATTTCTTCTGGTACCATGGTCAAACTTTACTGTAGCAAAGCGTGACGTGGGCTTTTGTATCCCGTCAGCGGAAATGGGGGTTTCATGGCACAGGAAGCAACCACCAACGAGCAAAAGAAATTCAAGGTCCCGCGCATCCCGGGCGACATCATGATTTATCCGATGATCGTCGGTCTTTTGCTCAACACCTTCTGCCCGCAGGTTTTTGAGATCGGCGGATTCTTTACGGCTGCCTGCCGCGGTGGCTCTAATACCATCGTCGCCGCGATCCTGCTGTTTGTGGGCGCCGGCATCAGCTTTAAGTCCACGCCGGGCGCTATCAAGACCGGCATCGTCGTGCTGATTCCCAAGCTGGTCGTCGCAGCGGCTCTCGGCCTGGGCGTGGCATATTGCTTTAACGACAACTTCCTGGGTCTGAGCTCCGTGTCTATCATCGGCGGCATCACGTTTTGCAACATGGCGCTCTATACGGGCATCATGGGCGAGTTCGGTGATGAGTCTGAGCAGGGCGCCGTCGGTATCCTGTTCTTTACGGCCGGCCCCGCCGTCACTATGATCATCCTCGGTGTTTCCGGCCTCGCCAACATTCCCATTGGCACCATTGTCGGCTCCATCTTGCCACTCGTTATCGGCATGGTTCTGGGCAACCTGTTCCCGTTTATCAAGAACCTGCTGGTTCCCGGTGCCAATCCCGCGATTGCCGTCATCGGATTTCAGCTCGGTGCGTCCATGAGCCTGTCGAGCTTTATCACCGGCGGTATTTCCGGCATCTTGCTGGGCCTTGTCACGCTGTTTGTCGTCGGTCCCATCACCTTTGCGTTCGAGCGTCTGTGCGGCGGCAATGGCAAGGCCGCTGTGGCTTGCTCCACCATTGCCGGCACGGCTATGACCACACCGGTTGCCCTCGCCGAGGTCGCACCGCGTTACGCCGAGCTTGCGCCCACCGCGTACGTTCAGATCGCCACCGCCGTTATCATCACGGCGATCATGGCTCCGATTCTGACTGGCTGGGTCGACAAGAAGTTCTGCCAAGGCAAGGAGGATCTGTCGCCTGTCGGTGTCGAGGCCATCGAGGAGGCCGTCGCGACTGACATCGATGGCGAGTAGCAATCGATACCCATCAATGATGCCGGCGTGTGCAATTCGCGCCGTATGGGCGCCCGAACAGAAACTGTTTTGCAGTGATGTTCGGGCGCTCTGCTATTATCCCCTTTACCCCTGCGGAGTTAAGGGGTGTTTATTGCCCTGATTCGAATTGGGCGATTCTGACCACTTGGGTATTGAAGGGATGGCGCTAGTGGTTAAGGCACTTAAGATTGAGATATTCGTGCTATGCATGATTGTTCTTATCGGGCTTGCCGTGCGAAGTCGTCGCTCCTTGTTCTCGAGCACCCAGCAGCTATTGTTTAGCATGCTTGGCTACACCTCTGCCGCGTACATATTATTCGATATGATCTGGACGCTTTCGGACGGTGTGGACGGCACGTTGGGCATTGCTGCCAACTGGATTTCCAACGCGGTTTCGTTTTCGCTCTTTGCTATCGCGTGTCTCATTTGGTTTATCTATTCCGAGACGGTGCAGGGTTCTCGCCTTTTGACCTCGCGCTATAGGGTGGTGCTTGTAGCGTTGCCTACGGCTCTGGTGGTCGTGCTGGCGTTTACTAGTTACTGGACGCACGCCCTGTTCTATATCGATTCGCAGGGCGTGTATCGTCGCGGCTTTGCCTATATGATCCAGCCCATCGTCAGCTACTGTTACGTTATACATACGTCCCTGCATGCATTTGTGCAATCTCGCAGGGTCGAGAGCCTGCAGACGAAGGCCATCTATCGAACCTTGGCATTTTTCGCCATTCCGGCCCTGGTGGGCGGTACCTTTCAGGTCGTATACTCGGTGCCCGGCCTTTGTGTCGGCATAATGATTAGCATGTTGCTGCTCTACATCATCTACCAGGAGCAGCTCATCTCGACCGACCCGTTGACTGGACTTAACAATCGCAACCGTTTTGAGACCTATATGCTGTCGCTCTTCTCAAATGTGGATCAGGCCGAAGATGTATATCTGCTTATGATGGACGCCGACGGCTTTAAGCAGATTAACGATCGCTATGGGCATGTGGAGGGCGACCACGCTCTTCAGGTCATATCCGCTGCGCTCAAAGAAGTCTGCTCGGCGTCTGGCGGCTTTATCGCACGTTATGGTGGCGATGAGTTCGTGGTGCTCCAAAAGGCAGTGGCGGAACAGGATATCATGCATCTGTGTGCGACAATCAACGATGAGCTCGCGCGCGCCGAGGTTCCGTATCTGTTGCGGATGTCCATCGGCTACGCACGGGTCGGTGATGGCGTCGATACCTGGCAAGACTTGCTTCGTGCTGCCGACGCGGAGCTCTACCGCGTAAAGCGCGAGAAGAAGAAAGCCGGCGCCCAGATACGCTAGAAAAAGGGCGCACGCTGGCGGGCGTGGCGGCCCTCGGCTCTCCGATGTACTCCATTAAGCTAAAGCATGTGAACCCCCTCTGCTAAATAGGGGTAGTTCGTTAGACCTTTTTGGGCCTGTTGACGATGATGATGCCGCCGCAGACCAACAGCAGGGCAACAAGTACGGTAACAGGGCTCGTGCCAGCGCCCTCGCTGAGCAGCAGAGCGCTCAACAGTACGCCAAAGACTGGATTCATAAAGCCAAAGACCGACACGCGGCTGACGGGGTTGACGGCAAGCAGACGCGACCATAGCGAGTACGCGACGGCGGAAATGAGTGCCATATAGATAATGAGTGCGATGGCGGGGATGATTGCGGTGGGGGAGAGCGCGCCACCCATCAAAAAGCCGATGGCGGTGAGGACCAGGCCGCCGACCAAGAACTGCCACCCGGCAAGCAAGACGCCGTCGTGCTTGCGCGAGAAGATGCCGATCAGGCAGGTCGAAAGAGCACCCGCGACAGTGGAGGCTAGGATAAAGCACTCGCCATCGAGCCTGAAGCCAAAGGTGCCATCTGCGCCCGAGAGGTTGACGAGCGCGACGCCGGCAAAGCCCAGCGCACAGCCAAGCACCTTGGCCGTATTGAGCTTCTCGGTGTGAAAAGCCAGGGCGGCAAAGAGGATTGCGAGGAAGTTGGCGCTGGCCTCGATGATGGAGCTCGACATGGCGCTGGCGCACGAGAGGCCCAGATAGAAAAAGAAGTACTGCCCGATAGTCTGGAAGAGCGACAACGTGAGGATGGGCTTGATGTCGCGCGCTTGCGGAACGAGCGGACGGCGCTGGGCTGCGCTCATGCCAACAATGACCAGCATGCCGGCAAGGGTGAAGCGCAGACCCGCGAAGAGCAGCTGCGAGGCGCTGTCGTGTGCGGGAATGCCAAAGAGGCCGTAGCCGATCTTGATGCAGGGAAAAGCCGATCCCCAGAGCGCGCAGCAGACGAGGCAGCCCAGGATGAGTCCGGGCAGGGTGGCGAGATACGGCTTGCGGCTTTCCATGATGTCCTTCCTGTATGCGCGAAGCAAAAAAGAACCCGCCACCGGATGTGTCGGTGGCGGGTGTTGTTACCCGAGGGGATTGTACCCGATGGGAAAGGTTTAAGCGAAGTAGGCCACGCCGCTCTCAAAGATCGGCATGAACTTATCGCCGGGGACATGCTCGGGCACGTTGCGGTACAGGTTGTCGCCGCGACGCTCGGCGTGGCCCATCTTGCCCAGGACGCGGCCGTCGGGGCTCGTGATGCCCTCGATGGCCAGTGCGGAGCCGTTGGGGTTGACGGAAAGATCCATGCTCGGCTTGCCGTCCTCGCCCACGTACTGCGTGGCGACCTGGCCGTTGGCGATCAGCTGGGCGAGCACCTCGTCGTTGGCGACAAAGCGGCCCTCGCCGTGGCTGATGGCGACGGTGTAGGGGTCGTCGAGGCTGCACTGCGACAACCACGGGGACAGGTTGGACGAGATGCGGGTGCGCACCAGACGGCTCTGGTGGCGGCCGATGGTGTTGAACGTCAGCGTGGGCGCATCGGGCGTGGCGTCGACGATATCACCGTAGGGCACCAGGCCGAGCTTGACCAGGGCCTGGAAGCCGTTGCAGATGCCCAGCATCAAGCCATCGCGGGCCTTGAGCAGGTCGCGGACGGCCTCGGTGACCTCGGGGGCGCGGAAGAACGCCGTGATGAACTTGGCGGAGCCGTCGGGCTCGTCGCCGCCCGAGAAGCCGCCGGGGATCATGACGATCTGGCTCTGGCGAATGCGGCGGGCGAGCTCGTGGGTGCTCTCGGCGACGGCCTCGGGCGTGAGGTTGTTGATCACGAAGGTGTCGGCCTCGGCACCGGCGGCGCGGAAGGCGCGGGCGCTGTCGTACTCGCAGTTGTTGCCGGGGAACACGGGGATGATCACGCGCGGGCGGGCGATCTTGGCGCCGCCGTACACATGGATATCCTTGGCGCGGAAGTCGATGGTTTCGACCTCGACGGTCTCGCCGGCGCTGCGGTAGGCAAAGACGCTCTCGATGCCGCTCTCCCAGGCCTCCTGGAGCTCGGAGAGCTCGATGACCTCGGAGCCGGTGTCGATGACATAGCCCTCGACGGTGGTGCCCAGGGGCTCGACGACAACGCCGTCGGCGACTTCGGGCAGCTCGGCGTTCTCGGCGAGCTCGACGATAAAGCTGCCGTAGAGCGGGGTGAAGAGGCTCTCCACGTCCACATCCTCGGCAAGCTCGATACCGATCTGGTTGCCGACGCACATCTTAAAGAGGCTCTCGGCGCCGCAGCCGTAGCCAGGCGTGGAGACGGCCAGGGCGTCGCCGGTGGCGGTGAGTGCCTCGACGGCATCGAACACGGCGAGCAGCTGCTGGGCGTCGGGACGGTAATCCTCGCCGTAGGTGGCGGGGGCGATGCGGACGACGCGGTGCGTCAGGCCCTTGAACTCGGGGGAGACGGCGCGGGCCGCCTTGCCCACGGCCACGGCGAAGCTGATCAGAGTCGGCGGAACGTTGAGCTCGCCGGCCTCGTCCTCAAACGAGCCGCTCATGGAATCCTTGCCGCCGATGGCGCCGGCGCCCAGGTCGACCTGAGCCATGAGGGCGCCGAGTACTGCAGCCATGGGCTTGCCCCAGCGCTCGGCCTCGGTGCGCAGGCGCTCGAAGTACTCCTGGAAGGAGAGGTAGGCGCGCTTGTGCTCAAAGCCTGCGGCCACGAGCTTGGCGATGGACTCGACCACGGACAGGTAGGCGCCCGCAAACTGGTCGGCTTCCATCAGGTAGGGGTTGAAGCCCCATGCCATGGCGCTCGCCGTGGTGGTCTCGCCGTCCACGGGGAACTTGGCGACCATGGCCGAGCTCGGAGTGAGCTGCGTCTTGCCGCCAAAGGGCATGAGCACGGTCGCGGCGCCGATGGTGGAGTCGAAGCGCTCGGAAAGGCCCTTGTTGGAGGCAACGTTGAGGTCGGTGACAAGCGAGGTCATGCGCTCGGCAAGCGTGGTGCCGGCCCAGCTGGGCTGCCACACGCTGCGGGCGCACACGTGGGCGACCTGGTGCTTGGGCGCGCCGTTGGAGTTGAGGAACTCGCGGGATAGGTCGACGATGGCGACACCGTTCCAGGCCATGCGCATGCGCGGCTCGGCGGTAACCTCGGCGATAACGGTCGCCTCCAGGTTTTCCTCGGCGGCGTAGCCCATGAACTCCTCGACGTCACCGTCGGCGACGGCGCAGGCCATGCGCTCCTGGGACTCGGAAATGGCGAGCTCGGTGCCGTCCAGGCCGTTGTACTTCTTGGTCACGGTGTCCAGGTCGACATACAGGCCGTCGGCAAGCTCGCCCACGGCGACCGAGACGCCGCCGGCGCCAAAGTCGTTGCAACGCTTGATCAGGCGGCAGGCGTCGCCGCGGCGGAAGAGGCGCTGCAGCTTGCGCTCGACCGGGGCGTTGCCCTTCTGGACCTCGGCACCCGAGGTCTCGATGGACTCGGTGTTCTGGGTCTTGGAGGAGCCGGTGGCACCGCCGATGCCGTCACGGCCGGTGCGGCCGCCCAGCAGGATGATCTTGTCGGTGGGGGCGGGGCACTCGCGGCGCACGTGGTTTGCCGGGGTAGCGCCCACGACGGCGCCGACCTCCATGCGCTTGGCCACGTAGCCGGGGTGATAGAGCTCGTTGACCTGGCCGGTGGCAAGGCCGATCTGGTTGCCGTAGCTGGAGTAGCCGGCGGCAGCGGTGGTTACGAGCTTGCGCTGCGGCAGCTTGCCCTCGAGCGTCTCGGACACGGGGACGGTGGGGTCGCCGGCGCCGGTGACACGCATGGCCTGGTACACGTAGCTGCGGCCCGAGAGCGGGTCGCGGATGGCGCCGCCCACGCAGGTGGCGGCACCGCCGAAGGGCTCGATCTCGGTCGGGTGGTTGTGGGTCTCGTTCTTAAACAGGAACAGCCAGTCCTGGTCCTCGCCGTCGACATCGACCTTCACCTTGACGGTGCAGGCGTTGATTTCCTCGGACTCATCGACATCGGTCATGACGCCGGTCTTCTTAAGGTACTTAGCGCCGATGGTGCCCATGTCCATGAGGCAGACGGGCTTGGCGTCGCGGCCGAGTTCGTGGCGCATCTCCATGTAGCGGTCGAAGGCCTGCTGCACCACGGCGTCGTCGATCGTCACGTCGTCCAGGACGGTGCCGAAGGTGGTATGGCGGCAGTGATCGGACCAATAGGTGTCGATCACGCGGATTTCGGTGATGGTGGGGTCGCGATCCTCATCGCGGAAGTACTGCTGGCAGAAGGCGATGTCTGCCTCGTCCATGGCAAGGCCGCGATCGGCGATAAAGGCGGCAAGGCCGGCCTCATCGAGCTCGCGGAAGCCGTCGAGCACCTCGACGGGCTGGGGCTCGGGGGTCTCCATGTACAGAGTCTCGGGCAGGTCGAGCGAGGCGATGCGCGCCTCGACGGGGTTCACCACGTAGTGCTTGATGGCCTCGATGGCGGCTTCGTCCAGAGCGCCCGAGATCATATAGACCTTGGCGGAGCGCACGGCGGGGCGCTCGCCCTGGCTGATGAGCTGCACGCACTCGCTGGCGGAGTCGGCGCGCTGGTCAAACTGGCCAGGAAGGAATTCGACGGCAAAGACGGCGCCATCGCTTGCGGGGAGCTCGTCGTAGGTCACATCGACCTGGGGCTCGCTAAAGACGGTCGGCACGCAGGAGCGGAAAAGCTCCTCGTCGATGCCCTCGACGTCGTAGCGGTTGATGATCCTCAGGGCCTCGATGCCCTTGATGCCGAGAATTTCGGTCAGCTCGCCCTTGAGCTGCTGAGCCTCGACGTCGAACCCGGGTTTCTTCTCCACGTAGATACGAGAGACCATTGGTTCCTGCCTTCCTGATCGGTTGGGCGTACGGTACGGTATGCGGCAGCGGTCGGTTTGCGGGGTCTGCCCTGCGGTCGCCTTGAGCCACATGTTTGTAAACCTCACTATGATACGACAGCTCGTGGCGCGTTGAGGACGGCGAGGGTGCTACAGTGAAGCGCAAACAAGAGAAAGGCATCACATGGCATTCGTTTCACTCGCCATCATCGCGCTCGTGGCCTTTGCAAGCCCCTTCATCGCCTCGGCGATTCCCGGAAAGCCCGTTCCCGAGACGGTCTTTTTGCTCGTGTTCGGCGCGGTGCTGGGCCCGCATATGCTCGGTCTTATCCATGTGGATGCCGAGGTCTCGCTGGTGTCCGAGCTGGGTCTGGCCTTTTTGTTCCTGCTTGCCGGCTTTGAGATCGACCCTAAGAACATTACGGGTGTGGAGGGGCGCTACGGCTTGGCGACGTGGGCCGTCACGTTTGGCATCGCCTGGCTTGCCGTGCGCTTTACGCCGTGGTTCTCGGTCAGCCATTTCGACGGTATCGCCGTGACGCTCGCCCTTACTTCCACGGCGCTCGGCACGCTTGTGCCCATCATGCGCGAGCGCTCGCTCACCGGCACGCGCGTTGGCGACTCGATTCTCGCGTATGGCACTTGGGGCGAGCTCGGTCCCGTGCTCGCCATGTCGGTGCTGCTGTCTGCCCGCACCGGCATCCAGACGCTCGTGATTCTTGGCCTGTTTGCTGTGGTCTGCGTGCTGCTGGCCGTGGTCCCAAGTCGTTCCAGGCGCGTCGGCAGCCGCTTCTTTTCGTTTGTCGAGGAACGCGCCGATACCACGTCGCAGACCTTCGTGCGTCTGACGGTGTTCATCCTGGTCACGCTCGTGGCGTTCTCGGCCATCTTTGACCTCGACATCGTGTTGGGTTCTTTTGCCGCCGGCTTTGTCCTGCGCTATATCATCCCCGAGGGCAACCATACGCTCGAGACCAAGCTCGACGGCCTGGCCTACGGCTTTTTGATTCCGGTGTTCTTTACCGTATCGGGCGCAAAGATCGACCTGACGGCCGTGGCGTCGCGCCCGGGCTTGCTCGCGGGCTTTATCGTGGCGTTGCTGATTATTCGTGCCGTGCCCATCCTTATTTCTATGAGCATTTGTCCTGCGACGCGCGATGTGTCGGCGTATGGTCGCATTACCGTGGCCCTGTACTGCACCACGGCGCTTCCGATCATCGTTGCCGTGACGAGTGTTGCCGTCAACGCGGGCGCGCTGTCGCAAGATATTGCGTCGGTCATGGTTGCCGCCGGTGCCATCACGGTGTTCTTGATGCCATTGCTCGCGCAGCTCTTCTACCGCGTGGTCGATGCCGCACCGGTCGCCGCCGTGGCAGAGGTTGCCGAGCATCCTTCCGACGCGCTCGATATTCTGCGCGCCCATCACGATTTGGCGAGCCTGCTCGCGCGCGAGCACGAGCTGCTGACCTCGCATGGACATGGTCGCGTATTCGAGGGCTTGCCTACGCTCGATACGATTGCCGAGCGTCTTTCCGCCGAGGCAGCGAACGGCCACATCGATGCCCGTATCGTGGACGCGGCGCATCTTCTTGCCGATAAGACCTATGGTGATGAGCTTGACCCGTCCGAGCTGACTCCGCGTGAGCGCCGCCGCCTGGAGCGCGCCAAGCTCGCCGTGCACGAATATCGCCGCCGCATGCTGGAGCTCTACGCACGCGACGAAGCCCAGGACGACGACGGCAAGTAGTAAGGAATGCCGGGATACGGGTTCCGTCCAAATAATAGAAGGCGCGCTGCCTGCGGTTGATGCAGGCAGCGCGCCTTTTGCGTTGGGCCTCGTTGAGGTTCGAAGTCGTGGCTTGCGACCTTTAGGAGCGGGCGGCTCCGTCGACGGGGAGCACGGCGCCCGTGACATAGGAGGCCATGTCGCTCGCTAGGAAAACGAAGGCGTTGGCGACATCCTCGGGCTCGCCCATGCGGCCGAGCGGAATAGTGGCGACGATGGGCTTGATGACCTCTTCGGGTAGGTTGGCGACCATGTCGGTCTTAGTCACGCCAGGGGCAACGGCGTTGACGCGGATGCCCATGGGGGCGAGCTCGCGCGAGAGCGACTGGACCATGCCGTTGACGGCAAACTTGGACGTGGGGTAACCGACGCCGGAGGGCTGGCCGTACTTGGCGACCATCGAGCTCGTGGTAGTGATGGTGCCGCCGTGGCCGGCCTCGGTCATGATCTTGGCGGCCGCCTGGTGACCGTTAAAGACGGCGACGACGTTAAGGTTCATGACCTTTGCGAACTCCTCGGCCGTGTAGTCCAAAAGGGGCGAGCGCTGGGAGATGCCGGCGTTGTTGACGACCGTATCGAGACCGCCCATGTCGGCTGCAGCCTGGGTAAAGGCCTCGGTCACGGCCTCGAGCGAGGTGAGGTCGCAGGAACGGCCCCAGACCTTGGCGTCGGGATAGACAGCTGTCAGCTTCTCAACGGCTGCATCGGCAGTCTCCTGGCGCGAGCCAAAGACGGTGACGGCGGCACCCTCCTCGATAAAACGGCAGGCGATGGCATAGCCGATACCGCGCGTGCCTCCGGTGACGATTGCTTTCTTGCCCTCGAGCAACATGGTGCCTCCATTCTTCGGGGGTGGACGTACGCAGCACAGCGTAGCGGTAGCCGGAATCGGCCGCGTTTGCATATCGGTGAACGGTAGCCCGCGTTACCGATGAGCGGCTCGCGCAAATGTGCTCTGCCGTTGTGCTTAGGGCAGGAGACAAAAGGGCTCCCGTCCCACATCGGACGGGAGCCCTCAAAGCGCGTATTGCTAGGCGATTGATGGACTAGTTGGCCATGACGCCTTCGGTCCAGGCCTCGACGTCCTCGATACGCAGGACGTTGGCGACCTCGGCAACGCAGTCGACGCTGGCAAGCTCGGCGGCGGCAGCCTGGACGTCCTTCTCGAGCGCGCGGTGCGTCAGGAAGATGACCGAGCAAGTATCGCTGGCGCCCGACTTGCCGTCCTCGACCTGGTTGATGAGCGAGATCGAGATGTTGTGCTTGGCAAAGATGTCGACCGTCTCGGACAGGGCGCCCACGCGGTCGGCGACCTTCAGGCGCACATAGTACTTGGTCTGGAGCTCGTCCATAGGCTTAAAGGCGAGATTGTGACCATAGGGCTCAATCTCGGGCAGCGGAGCCACGCCGCGGCTGATCTGCTCGGAGAGCGACAGGATATCGCCCACGACGGCGCTCGCGGTGGGGAAGGAGCCTGCGCCGGCACCGTAGAACATGGTCTCGCCCACGGCGTCGCCTACCACGTAGACAGCGTTCATGGCGCCGTTGACCTTGGCAAGCATGTGGTCGGCGGGGATCAGCGTGGGATGCACGCGGACGTCGACGCCGGCGTCGGTATTGCGGGCGATGCCGAGCAGCTTAATGGTGTAGCCGAGCTCGCGGGCCTGGGCGATGTCCTCGGCGCCGATGGTACGGATACCCTGCTGGTACACATCGTCGGTGGTAACGCGGGTGCCAAAACCGATGGAGGCGAGGATTGCCGTCTTGCTGGCGGCATCGAAGCCGTCGACGTCGGCGGACGGGTCGGCCTCGGCATAGCCCTTTGCCTGGGCGTCGGCGAGCACGTCAGCGTAATCGGCGCCCTCGGCGTCCATGCGCGACAGGATGTAGTTGGTGGTGCCGTTGAGAATGCCAGCGATGGTCAGGATCTTGTTGCCCACCAGGTCGTGCTCGAGCGTGCTGACAATGGGGATGCCACCGCCGCAGCTGGCCTCGCACTTAATCTGCACGCCGCACGCGCGCGCCTTCTCGGCGAGCGTCTCGACATGACGGCCCAGCAGGGCCTTGTTGGCAGAGACGACGTGCTTGCCGTTCTCGAAGGCGGTGGTGAAGATTTCGGTCGCGGGGTGCTCGCCGCCGATGAGCTCGACGACGATATCGACGGCGGGGTCGGTGACGACGTCGTGCCAGTCGCTCGTAAAGGCCTCGCGCTCAATACCGGCAGCTTCGGCCTGCTCCCAGGCAAGCGCGCAGGCGCGGGTCAGCTTAAGGTCGATGCCGTAGGCGGCCAGGTACTCAGCGTGGTGGCTCTTGATCAGACGGGCCACGCCGCCGCCGACGGTTCCAAGACCGATGAGGCCGACGTTCACGGTGCGCAGGGGTTCGCTCATAGATAGCTCCTTCGTGCATCTTATGGATGGATTAACCGCTTAAAGGTTGAGTGCATTCTAGCGTGAACCGAGGGCGCGTGCTCGCCAGGCAACAGGAGTCGCACAAAACGGCACCCCCGAAACGCTGCGGAAACATTGGAAACATGCTCACCACAAACGAACTTCCGTAACAAACTGTCAACGTTTGCACCATAAGGTTTGCCCTGTGCGACTGGGGCATACAGGCGCTCGTCGGCGTGGAATGACGAGGGCCAGGTCGAAAAGCCCGCTACGGCTTATGTGATCCAGGACGGCAAGTACATCGCCGCCTAAGTGCGCATAAAGCGCGACCGGTGAGGCCGTTTTATTCAGGGAAGGGACGCCTGTAACAGAACGGAAACATTACTTTCACACAATAAAGTGGCTAAACTGCATAAACCGACAGGAATACGCAGAATTATGGATAAATGGGCAAAACAAAAGAAAAGTTGAAATAATCGCCACTTTTCTCAACTAAAGCGTCTACTATTTTGCGAACGCCGAACACGGCGAAGGATGGCCTGTCGGGTAACCGAAACCCGACGAGATTTGAGAGGAGAGCCGCATGTCGAGCCTCACCGGTAAGTCATTGAACCCTGTTATGAATCGCAGGAGCGTTATCGCGAGCGCAGCAGGTCTGGGGGCGATGTCCATTCTAGCTGGCTGCTCCTCCAACGGCGGCGACAGCGGTTCCGCTTCGGGCGACGCTTCGTTTAAGATCGGCACCATCGGCCCGCTGACCGGCGCCAACGCGTCCTACGGCAAGTCCGTTACCCAGGGTGTCGAGCTTGGCTGTAAGGATTTCTCGACCAAGGAGCTGCCGCTTGCCAGCAAGGCCGAGGATGACCAGGCCGACGGCGAGAAGGCCGTCAACGCCTTCAACACCCTGCTCGACTGGGGCATGCAGGCCCTCGTCGGCCCGACCACCACGGGTGCGTCGGTTGCCGTTGCCGCCGAGTGCGGTAACGACCCCAAGACGTTCATGATCACCCCGTCCGCGTCCTCCGAGGACGTTACCGACGGCAAGGATTGCGTCTTCCAGGTTTGCTTCACCGACCCCAACCAGGGTGTCAACGCTGCCAAGTTCCTGGCCCAGAAGTATCCGGACGAGAAGTTCGTGCTGTTCTATAACTCCGGCGACGCCTATTCTTCGGGCATCGCAGATTCCTTTAAGGCCCAGGCCGCTGAGTCCAAGCTCGAGATTGTTGACGAGGAGACCTTTAAGGACGACTCCGCCACGAGCTTTACCAACCAGCTGACCAAGGCCAAGCAGGCCGGCGCCACCATGATCTTTGCGCCGATCTACTACACGCCGGCGTCCGTCCTGCTCAAGAACGCCAAGGACATGGGCTACGACGTCAAGATGATGGGCTGCGACGGCATGGACGGCATCCTGGGCGTTGAGGGCTTCGATACCTCTCTTGCTGAGGGTCTGCTGCTCATGACCCCGTTCTCCGCCGACGACGAGAAGAACGCCGACTTCGTCAACGCTTACAAGGATAAGTACGGCGATACCCCCGACCAGTTTGCCGCCGACGCCTACGATGGCGTGCACGCGGTGGCCGAGGCCCTCAAGGAGGCCGGTCTTGGTGTCGACGCCGACCCGACCGAGGCCGCCGAGAAGCTGTCCAAGGCTATGCTCAAGATTACCGTTGACGGTCTGACCGGCAAGCTCACCTGGAACGATAAGGGCCAGGTCCAGAAGGAGCCCACGGCGTACGTCATCACCGACGGCAAGTACGTACAGGCCTAATTGGCCGCCTTACATAGAGCGGTTTTGATCCCAAGCAGGGGAGGTTTTGGCCTTCCCTGCTTGCTTGGTATCTAGGGACGATGTAACGTCCCTGTTTCATACATCAACTGGAAACCTATTCGAAAGGGGGATGTGGAACATGACGGTCTTTATCCAATACCTGGTCAACGGCCTGTCCATGGGCAGCGTCTACGCCATCATCGCGTTGGGCTACACCATGGTCTACGGTATCGCCAAGATGCTGAACTTCGCTCACGGCGACGTCATCATGGTCGGTGCCTATGTCTCGTTCTGCGCCACGTCGTATCTCGGCCTTCCGGGCTGGGCATCTGTAGTTCTCTCTTGTGTGGTCTGCACGGTTCTCGGTGTTCTCATTGAGGGTCTGGCCTATAAGCCGCTGCGCCAAGCAGGCCCGCTGGCCGTTCTGATCACGGCTATCGGCGTGTCTTACTTCCTGCAGAACGCCGCGCAGCTTCTGTGGGGCGCCACGCCCAAGAACTTCACTTCGCTCGTCACCTTCCAGGTGCCGGAGTTCTTGGCCAAGTTCAACGTAAGCGCCGTCTCGCTCGTCACCATCGTCGCCTGCCTGGTTATCATGGCCGGCCTGATGTTCTTTACAGGTAAGACCAAGATGGGCAAGGCCATGCGCGCCGTGTCCGAGGACAAGGCCGCCGCTCAGCTCATGGGCATCAACGTCAACCGCACCATCTCGATGACGTTTGCCATCGGCTCGGCGCTTGCCGCCATCGCCGGCGTGCTCCTGTGCTCCTACTCGCCGGTGCTGCAGCCCACGACGGGTGCCATGCCTGGCATCAAGGCCTTCGACGCCGCCGTCTTCGGCGGCATCGGCTCCATCCCCGGTGCCTTTGTCGGTGGCATTCTCATCGGCATCATCGAGGCGATGGCGCAGGCTTACATTTCCACGAGCCTTGCCAACTCCATCGTCTTTGGTGTTTTGATCATCGTCCTGCTCGTCAAGCCTGCCGGCCTCTTGGGCAAGTACGTCCCCGAGAAGGTGTAGGTGAGCGTTATGAAGTTTCTTAAAGACAAGCAGACGCGTCACGACTTTGTCACGTACGCCATGTGCATCGTGGCCTTCGCCATCGTGTTCTTTATGCAGTCTAACCACATGATTCCGCGCATGATCGCCGGTCAGCTGGTTCCCATCACGGCCTATATCGTCATGGCCATTTCCCTTAACCTCGTCGTCGGCATCGCGGGCGACTTGTCGCTGGGCCACGCAGGCTTTATGAGCGTCGGCGCCTATACGGGAATCGTCACCGCCGTCGCGCTGGAGAGCGCCGTTCCCTCCGATCCGGTGCGCCTTATCATCAGTATCGTGGTCGGCGCCATCGCTGCCGCCATCCTGGGCTTCTTGATTGGCATCCCGGTCCTTCGTCTGAGCGGCGATTACCTGGCTATCGTGACGCTGGCCTTTGGCGAGATTATCAAGGAGATCGTCACCTGCCTCATTGTGGGCGTCGATTCCCGCGGCCTGCATGTGATCTTTAACATCACGGGTAACTCCACGATCGATGACCTGCACCTGCTCGAGAACGGCACCGCCATCATCAAGGGCGCCCAGGGCGCATCGGGCGTGTCGACCTATTCGACCTTCCTTGCCGGCGCAATCCTGGTTATGGTCGCGCTCGTGATTGTGCTCAACCTGGTTCGCAGCCGTACCGGTCGTGCCATTATTGCCGTGCGCGACAACAAGATCGCTGCCGAGTCTGTGGGCATCTCCGTCACCCAGTACCGCATGATCGCCTTCGTGGTTTCCGCTGCCCTCGCCGGTGCTGCCGGAGCCCTGTTCGGCGGCAACTTCTCGCAGCTTTCCGCCACTAAGTTCGACTTCAATACGTCCATCCTCATTCTGGTGTTCGTGGTCCTGGGCGGCCTGGGCAACATGCGCGGCTCCGTTATCGCCGCGGCGCTGCTCACGGTGCTCCCCGAGCTGCTCCGTCAGTTCTCGGACTACCGCATGCTCATCTACGCCATCGTGTTGATTCTGGTCATGGTCTTTACCAACAACCCGCAGCTCAAGGCGTTCTTCGCACGCATTAAGGACCGCTTTGCTTCCAAGAAGGGGGTGGCAGCCGATGCCCAGTAAGTTTGAGTTCAACAAGGGCAAGATGGTCCCGTATCCTTCTGGCGCCATCGTTCCCGACCGCGACCTGGGCCAGCGCCCGGCGCTCGAGTGCATCCACCTGGGCATTGAATTCGGCGGCCTTAAGGCAGTCGATGACTTTAGCCTGACCATCGGCAAGACTGAGATCGCCGGTCTCATCGGCCCCAACGGTGCCGGCAAGACCACGGTCTTCAACCTGCTCACCAAGGTGTACCAGCCTACGCACGGCACCATCCTGCTCGACGGTGAGGACACTTCGGGCAAGTCGGTCTACCAGGTCAACCGCATGGGTATTGCCCGTACGTTCCAGAACATCCGCCTGTTCAACACCATGACGGTGGAGGACAACGTTAAGGTCGGCCTGCACAACCAGGAGCGCTACTCCGGTTTTGAGGGCGTGCTGCGCCTGCCGACGTATTGGAAGCACGAGAAGGCCGCCCACGAGCGCGCCATGGAGCTGCTGTCCATTTTTGACATGGAGCACCTGGCAAATGAACAGGCCGGATCGCTGCCTTACGGCGCTCAGCGTCGTCTGGAGATCGTCCGCGCGCTTGCCACCAACCCCAAGCTGCTGTTGCTCGACGAACCTGCCGCCGGCATGAACCCGTCCGAGACCGCAGAGCTCATGGCGAACATCGTCAAGATTCGCGATACCTTCGGCATCGCCATCATGCTTATCGAGCATGATATGTCGCTCGTTATGAACATCTGCGAGGGCATCTGCGTGCTTAACTTTGGCAAGGTCATCGCCAAGGGCACGGCAGAGGAAATCCAGAACAACGACGCCGTTATCGAGGCGTATCTGGGTAAGCAGGATAAGGGGGAGAACTAAATGGCAGAGCCGATGCTTTCCGTCTACAACATCAACGTCTGGTACGGCGCCATCCACGCCATCAAGGACATCTCCTTTAACGTTAACGAGGGCGAGATCGTGGCCTTGATTGGTGCCAACGGTGCCGGCAAGTCCACAACGCTCAAGACCGTCTCGGGCTTGCTGCGCTCCAAGACCGGTTCCATCAAGTTTATGGGCGAGGACATTACTCATACGCCCGCTGATAAGCTGGTTGGTAAGGGCCTGGCTCAGGTTCCCGAGGGTCGTCGCGCCTTTTTGCAGATGACGGTCGAGGAGAACCTGGAGATGGGTGCCTATACGCAGCCCAAGTCCACGGTGGCTCCGGGCCTGGAGCGCGTCTACGAGCAGTTCCCGCGCCTGAAGGAACGTCGTCGCCAGGTCGCCGGCACCCTTTCAGGCGGCGAGCAGCAGATGCTCGTTATGGGGCGCGCCCTTATGAGTAACCCCAAGCTGCTCATGCTCGACGAACCTTCCATGGGTCTGGCACCGATTCTGATCGAACAGATCTTCCAGATTGTCGAGGACCTGCACAAGGCCGGCACCACGGTGCTTCTGGTCGAGCAAAACGCGCAGATGGCGCTTTCCATCGCCACGCGCGGTTACGTGCTCGAGACCGGCAAGATCACCATGACCGGCACCGGTCAAGAGCTGCTGCACGACGATAACGTCCGCAAGGCCTATCTGGGCGGTTAATTCATTCAACGAAGGGGCACTGACTATCCCGGTCAGCGCCCCTTTTTTGGTGCAAGGGGGTCAGGTTACTTTGCACCATAAACAGTCCCTATTCCACTGCAACTTCATGGAGATGTGTGACAATGCCCGTCGGAAAACATCTGCTGTCTTTGGGGGTCTATCTATGCTGTACGAGTTTTGTGCCGAGAACTTTGAGCGGGTGCCGGCGGCCATCGAGGCCGGTGCGGGGCGCATCGAGCTGTGCGATAACCTTGCCGTCGGTGGTACCACGCCCTCGGCCGGCGTTATCAGCGCTACGACCAACTATGCCCACGAACACGATGCACGGGTGATGTGCATGATCCGTCCGCGTGGCGGCGACTTTCACTACAACCAGGATGAGCTGCGCATGATGGAGATGGACTTGGGCCTTGCCGTGAGTGCGGGCGTTGACGGCTTGGTCTTTGGCTGCTGCAAACCCTGCGCTGGCGGATGGGCGCTCGACGAGCTTACGCTTGGCGCCCTCGTGATGGCTGCGGGCTGCGCGACCGAGGAATGTAAGCGTGAGCCCATCGACATCATCTTCCACATGGCATTTGACCAGCTCTCGCCCGAGGCTCAGCTCGATGCGATTGATACACTTGCCGACTGCGGCGTTACGCGCATCCTCACGCATGGCGGCGCTGCCGGTACGTCGATCGAGGATAATTTCGATCACCTGGCTCGTTTAATCGAGTATGCGGGTGATCGTTTGACCATCCTTCCCGGCGGCGGCATTTCCACGGCCAACCGCGATACCGTGGCGGCGGCACTGGGCGTCTCCGAGCTCCATGGCACAAGGATCGTACCGCTGGAGGTGTAGCCCGTGGCGCTTGTATTCGATGTTCAGCAGGCGAGTGGCAAGCCCGACGACAACCGTCGTCCCGGCACCGCGTGCCCCTTTTGCGATACAGAAGGGCTCACCAACATCATCCAGCGCGACGGTGACTGCATCTGGCTCGAGAATAAGTTCAAAACCCTGCGCGCCACCCATCAAACCGTGCTGATCGAGTCGGCCGATCACGATGCCGACCTGGTGACCTATAAGCCGGATGAACTCCACCATGTGATGCGGTTTGCCTTGGGTTGCTGGCAGCAGATGATCGATTCACAGCAGTATCGAAGCGTGCTCATGTACAAGAACAAGGGGCCACTTTCGGGCGGCAGTCTGGTCCATCCGCACATGCAGATTGTGGGTTTGGAGCAGGAAGACGGCTATGCTTCGCTGGCTTCCGCCAATTTCGAAGGTATCAATGTCTGGCAACAGGGGAGAATCTCGGTCAATATCTCAACCGAACCGATCATGGGGTTCTTTGAGGTCAACGTTTCAGCCCCGCAGGGAATCGCTGCCAGCGATGACACGAGAGACCAAGCCGAGGCGGATCTCTTCGCCGATGCGATCCAGGTAGCTCTGCGCTATATCCTGAACGAGCACCACGGTGGTCGCGCAGAGTCGTACAACCTGTTCTTCTATCACCTGGGCGGTCGGACCATTGCCAAGGCGCTGCCACGTTGGGTGGTTTCGCCCTACTTTGTCGGCTATCGTTTGGCCCAGGTCAATGCTGAGACAACGCTCGATATCGATGCTGAGCGCCTGCGTGCGCATCTGGAAACGCTCGTATAGCAAGACTCACACCCGCGTAATGCGGACAGTCTAGCGTGCCATGGCGTCGCGGCCGGCTTCGACGCGCTTGCGCTGGGCGGCGCGCTCCTCGCCGGTCAGACGCTCAAAGAGATGCCCGATAAGCGAGGCGAGTACCTGCTGAAACAGCGTTCCGCACATGACGGGAAACACGACTTCGCCCGGAAAGTACTGCGTGGCGATGACGGCGCCCGAAGAGATGTTACGCATGCCGCAGGTAAAGCACATGGTGGTCGTCTCGCTATATGGCAGATGCAGCGTATGGGCGACCAGAAAACCGACGACAAAGCCACTGATGGCGAAGACCAAAATAAAGAGGGCGACTTCCAAGCGCACCGCGTTCATGTGCAGCACGTACTCGCTCATGGCGGTGGAGTTGGAGGCGATAACGCCCATCATCATGAATTTGCAGGCGGGCGAGAGCACGGGGGAGAGTTTTTCGTGCCCCCATCCGCGCGTGAGCTCGTTGATCACGATGCCGAGCACGGCGGGGATGGCGATCATAAAGGCCATGTCTTGCATCATGCTCGGCACATCGATCGAGACGGTGGCACCCAGCAAGAGCTTAAGCGTGAGCGGAATCGTCACAGGGGAGATAACCGAGGACGTCAGGATGATGGTGAGCGCGAGCGGGCCGTTGCCGCCGAACATGCTGATCCACATAAAAGCGGTGACGGCCACGGGCACGCTGTACTCGAGCACGATGCCGCAGACAAGGTTGGGGTTGGAGCCAAAGAACAGCGATCCCATGGCATACGCCGCGATGGGGATGAGCACGGCCGAGACAAATAGCGCCAAAATCAGATGCAGGGGACGGCGGAACACCTCAGCTACCTGGTGGAAAGTGTTGCTGAGCGCGCCCTGAAACGTCATAAAGGCGAAGAGGGCGGGAACAATGGGCTTGAGCACGCCGATCTGCTGGGGAAAGAGCACGCCGAGCGCCACGCAAATCGGAACGATGATCTGCATATGCCCCGCGAGGAACTTTCCCAGTCCAGCCCATTGCTTCATATGTCCCGTGACTCCCTTTATCCGCGAACTCGTTTGTATGGATATGCTAGACGCTCGTATGCGTCCGTGCGGCTGAAACGCTCGATTATTTCGAGGCCATTACCGCCATCGTTTGCCGAAACCGCGGCGCACCGCGGCGTTTTGCGTCCGCGCTGCACGGTATAATAAATCCGTTCAACAGATCTGCCTGCCGAAGCGGGCATACACAGAGGACTCATCGCTATGAACCGTGAGAGGTATCGCGGCGACCTGCCCCTATCAGGGGTGGGTGCCTATGTCATCGCTTAAGACGACGCATCGCTGGGCGGTCGCTCAGCAAAACCCCGAGCTCGAAAAGGAGCTTTCGGCTGGTCTGGGCATTCCCGGGCTGGTGGCGCGCATTATGGTCGCGCACGGCATTGACTCCATCAAAGAGGGCCAATTGTTTTTGACGCCTTCGCTCGATCGCGACTGGGCCGACCCACTCATTATCCCGGGCATGTCGGTCGTTGCCGACCGCGTCGAGCGTGCTATTCGCAACCACGAGCACATTGCAGTCTTTGGCGATTTTGACGTTGACGGTATTACGTCGACCTGCCTGTTGACCGAGGCGCTGCGCACGTTTGGCGCCGATGTCACGCCGTTTATTCCGCACCGCTTTGATGAGGGCTACGGTCTTTCGCGCGCGGCACTCGACCGCGTTAACGAGCTCGCTCGCCCCCAGCTGATCGTGACCGTCGATAACGGCATTGCCGCCAAGGAAGAGGTTTCCTATCTGGAGAACCTGGGGATCGATTTGGTGGTCACGGACCATCACGAGCCCTCCGACCAGGTGCCGCAGGGTGTGCCCCTGACCGACCCCAAGCTCGAGGACGAGGGCCCCTCGCGTGAGCTTGCCGGTGCTGGTGTGGCGCTCAAGCTGGTGCAAGTCCTGGGTGAGCGCCTGGGCAAGCCGTCGTATTGGCGTTCGCTAATCGAGGTCGCGGCGCTGGGCACCGTGTCCGACATGATGCCGCTCACGCCCGAGAACCGCGCGCTGGTTGCCGAGGGCATCCAGCAGATGCGCGTAACCGCTCGCCCCGGCTATATCGCGCTTGCCGCGCTTGCCAAGGCGAACCTTTCGAGCATTACGGCGGATGGCCTGTCATTCTCGCTCATTCCCCGCTTAAACGCTGCCGGTCGCATGGCCGATCCCAAGCTGGCGCTCGACCTGCTGCTTGCCCGCAATCCCATCGAAGCAAGCGCGCTGGCGGCTGAGCTCGAGGAAATCAACCGCCAGCGCCGTGAGATCGAGGCGGAGCTCACGCGCGATGCCATGGCAAAGGTCGAGGAGACCTATGACGGCGGACGCGCGATCGTCGTGGGCGGCGAAGGCTGGCACGAGGGTGTCAAGGGCATCGTGGCAAGCCGTCTGACCAACCGCTATCACGTGCCGGCGCTGCTGTTCTCGATCGAGGACGGTATCGCGCGCGGCTCTGGTCGCTCGGTGGGCAAAGTTAACCTGTTTGACGCCGTCGAGCGCTGTTCCGACCTGCTGATTCGTCGCGGCGGACATGCCGGTGCGGTGGGTGTGACTATCGAGGCATCCAAGCTCGATGAATTCCGTCGTCGCCTTTCCGCCGTGCTATCGGAGCTTCCCGCCGAGGACTTTGAAGACATCGACGAGGTTGCCGCCACGGTCGACCTTTCCGAGCTGAATATTGAGACTATAGAGCAGATTTCCCGTCTTGAGCCGTTTGGCCAGGGCAACAAGGTGCCGTTGCTGGCCGCCGAGGGCGTGACGATGTGCGATCGCGCCGTGGTGGGCAAAACCGGCGAGCACATGCGCTTTGTGGCGACCGATGGCGCCGCGAGCGTGCCGGCCATTATGTTCCGCGTGCCGCAAATCGATAAGCTCATCAACTGCGATAGCGCTGTCGACTTGGTGTTCGAGGCCGTTGCCGAGCATTGGCAGGGGCGTGTGAAGCCCAAGCTCATGATCAAGGATGTCTTGGTGCGCGATACCACGGCGTCCAATATCGACGATCCGGCATGTGAACTTCGCCGCGGCGTGCAACCGGCGGATTCTGGCCTGCGCCTGGAGTCGCGTAAACGCGAGACGCTCGCCCAGCTTTCTTATACCGAGCTGACGCGCTCGCTTATCCATAGCTTTATCGGCTCGAACCAGCCGCACCGCGCGCAGGTCGAGGCGCTCGATGCCCTGGCCGATCACCAGAGTGTTCTGGCCGTTATGGGAACGGGGCGCGGCAAGTCGCTCATCTTCCATGTGCATGCCGCGCGCGAGGCGGTCCTTCGCGGGCGTGCGAGCATCTTTGTCTATCCGCTGCGTGCGCTCGTTGCCGACCAGGCCTATCACCTCTCGTCGACGATGGCAGCGCTTGGCATTGGCGTTGGTGTGCTGACCGGCGAGACCGTGGAGGCCGCACGCGATGACGTGTTCGCCGGCCTAGCTTCGGGCCGCACCGGTATCGTGCTCACGACGCCCGAGTTCCTGTCTATCCACCGTGACCGTTTCGCGCGTTCGGGCCGCATCGGCTTTGTCGTTATCGATGAGGCGCACCACGCCGGCCTTGCCAAGGGCGGCGACCGTAGCGCCTATCTCGACATGCCCGATATCCTCAAAGCCCTGGGCGACCCGGTCGTTATGGCTGCGACGGCCACCGCGACGGCTCCGGTCGTGGCCGAGCTTGCCCGCATGTTGCCAATCACTCGCACGGTGGTCGACGAGACGGTGCGCGAGAACCTGCAGCTCGAGGACGACCGCGACCTTGCGAGCCGCGAGAACCGTTTGGTGTCGATCGTGGCGACGGGGGAGAAGACCGTCATTTACGTCAATTCGCGTGACCAGTCCGTGGCGCTCGCCAAGACACTACGCAAACGCGTTCCCGACTGTGCGACCCGTATCGCGTTCTATAACGCTGGCCTTACGCGCACCGACCGCCATCGCGTAGAGGAGGCGTTTCGAGACGGCAGCCTCAGCTGCATCGTCTCGACATCCGCCTTTGGCGAGGGCGTCAACCTTCCCGATATTCGCCATGTCGTGCTCTATCACATGCCGTTTGGCGGCATTGAGTTTAACCAGATGAGCGGCCGCGCCGGTCGCGATGGCCAACCCGCCGTGATCCATCTACTCTATTCGTCGCGTGACGCCCGTATTAACGAGCGCCTACTCGACTGCTATGCGCCCGAGCGCGACGAGCTCGTCACGCTCTATCGCGCGCTGCAGACCATGTGGCGCTCCAACCGCGGCAAGACCGGGGACGATTCCTTTAGCGCGAGCGATATCGACATCGCGCAGATGTGCCTTGCCATCGATGCTCGCACGCCGGTCGACGAGCGCTCGGTGGAAAGCGGCCTGGGAATCTTCGAAGAGCTTGGTTTCTGCCGCGTTTCGGGGTTTGACGACACTCGTCGCATCGCGATGGCCGAAAACCCCGGCCGCGTGCAATTGAGCAGGTCAATTCGCTATTTGGAGGGCTTGCGCTCGCGCATGGAGTTTTCGGCTTTCCGGAGCTGGGCGCTCGATTCGTGCGCTTCTGATATGCTAGCCAAAGTTAACCGCCCGATCGTACCGCGGGCCTAGGGGAAGGGGACCTCGATGGATGCCGCAGCCCGTACCGCCCATGATTCCACCCTCCAGCCGTTTTCGGAGATGGAGCACTATAAGCATGCCGATGAGCTGCCGCCCGAGATTATGGCGGACAGCTACGACAAACTGGAGCGCCTGTGCCTCAAATATATGAATGAGGACGACTTTTCTAAGGTTGAGCAGGCCTACTGCTTTGCCGCCGAGAAGCACTGCAACCAAAAGCGCCGCTCGGGCGAGATGTACATTAACCATCCCGTCGAGGTTGCCATCATTTTGGCCGATCTCAAGATGGACTGCGATGTGGTGTGCGCCGCGCTGCTGCACGATACCGTCGAGGATACTGAGACCTCGCTCGCCGATGTTTCCGGCCTGTTTGGCGATACGGTGGCCGAGCTCGTCGATGGCGTGACCAAGCTCACCAACATCGAAGTCGACAGCATGGACGAGAAGCAGGCGCTCACGCTGCGCAAGATGTTCCTCGCCATGTCCAAGGACATTCGCGTCATCATCGTTAAACTTGCCGATCGTCTGCACAACATGCGAACGCTGGCGGCCCTGCGCGAGGATCGTCGCCTGTTTAAGGCTCGCGAGACCATGGACGTGTACGCGCCCTTGGCCGACCGCCTGGGCATGAGCTCTATTAAGTGGGAGCTCGAGGACCTGTCCTTCTTCTACCTGGAGCCCGATGCCTACCAGCGCATCGCGCGCATGGTGGCTGAGTCGCGCGAGGTCCGCGAGCGCTACCTTGCCGAGACCATCAAGACGCTTACCGATGAGCTCAACCGCATTGGTCTGGAGGACTTCCAGATCAACGGCCGCTCCAAGCACTATTGGTCCATCTACCAAAAGATGAAGCGCAAGGGCAAGGAGTTCTCCGAGATCTACGACCTGGTGGCGCTGCGTGTAATTACCCATTCGGTGCGCGATTGCTACTCCACGCTCGGTGCGGTGCATACGCTGTGGCACCCCATGCCTGGTCGCTTTAAAGACTATATCGCCATGCCTAAGGTCAATAACTACCAGTCGCTCCACACGACGGTCATCGGCCCTACGGCTCGTCCGCTCGAGATTCAGATTCGAACCTACGAGATGCATGAGCAGGCCGAGTACGGCATTGCCGCCCACTGGCTATATAAGAAGTCGGGCGGATCGTCTGCTTCCAAGACCAATGACGCTCAACGTTTGGACGACCAGATCAACTGGCTCAAGCATTCGCTCGATTGGGCTGCGTCTGATGAGATCACCGACGCCAAGGAATACCTGCATTCGCTGAAGGTCGACCTCTTCGATCAGGAGATCTTCGTCTTTACGCCCAAGGGCGAGGTCATGGCGCTTCGTGCCGGCTCCACGCCGCTCGACTTTGCCTATGCCGTTCACACCGAGGTGGGAAACCATTGCGTCGGCGCCAAAATCAACGGTGCGGTGGCTCCGCTCACGCACGAGATTAAGACGGGTGACCGTGTCGAGATCCTGACTAACAAGAGTTCCAAGCCGTCGCGTGATTGGCTCAAGATCGTTAAGACACCTTCCGCCAAGTCAAAGATCCGCCGCTATTTTGCCGCTGCGACCAAGGACGACGACGCTGCTGCTGGTCGCGATATGCTGGCCAAGGACCTGCGTAAGCGTGGCTATGGCATTTCTACGCCGCGTTCGACGCGTGCGCTCAACGCCGTAGCGGAGCAGTTTAACTTCAAGCAGCTCGAGGACCTGTTTGCCGCCGTCGGCGCCGGCAAGGTTGCCCCGCGCGCTGTGGGCAATAAGGTCGAGCAAATCTTGGACCCCAAGCCCGAGGAACAGCTCACCAAGGCCGAGGCTATCGCCGAGGTCGTGAAACAGCCTGCTCGCGGCTCCAACCGCAAGCCGCAAAAGCGCGGCAAGAGCGCAAGTAACGGCATTATCGTCAAGGGCGAGAGCAACAGCGGCCTGCTGGTCCGTCTGGCTCATTGCTGCAACCCCGTGACGGGCGACGACATCGTCGGCTTCATCACGCGCGGTCGTGGCGTTTCGGTACATCGCGCCAACTGCCCCAACGTCAAGGGCCTCATGGAACATCCCGAGCGCATGATCGATGTGGAGTGGGACGGCGCTGCCGACACCCTCTTCCAGGTCGAGATCGTGGTCGAGTGCCTGGACCGCATGGGCCTGCTCAAGGATGTCACCATTGCCATTGGCGATGCGGGCGGCAACATCCTTTCTGCCGCCACGTCGACCAACCGCGAGGGTATTGCAACTCTGCGCTTTATGGTCGAGATCTCGGACGCGAGTGGTCTGGATCCGCTGCTGGCTTCCATCAGCAGTGTCGATTCGGTCTACGACGCTCGCCGTCTTATGCCCGGTGAGGGTGGAGCCCAGCTTAAGCGCCGCGTTTAGTCGCGACGAACGTGTCACATTATCGATATTCGCTACACTCGAGGCATCGTTTGATGCCTCGAGTTCTATAGAGAGGAGAGGGACATGAGTGCTGTGTCCTTGGATTTAACTCCCAAGGGAACGGTCGAGATCGAGACGCTCGTAAACGGTCCCATTCAGACCAATAGCTATGCTGTTATTTCGGACAATGAGTGCGTGATTATCGATCCCGCATGGGAAGGCGAACGCCTGGTGGAGCATATTCGAGCCGAGCATCCCGGCGTACGCGTGTTTGGCGCCGTATGCACTCATGGCCATGCCGATCATGTTGGTGGTGTTGTAGGCGTGCGAACCACCGTTGGCGAGGGCTGCCAGTATGAGCTGTGTGCTAAGGATGTGGCGGTGCCGCATGCGAACATCGAGGAACAGCGAGCTATGTGGGGCATTGAGACGCCTGACCCCGGGGAGCCGACACGCCTGCTCGCCGAGGGCGATGCTATCGAGGTGGGCGATATCTACCTGCAGGTGATCGAGACGCCAGGGCATACGCCGGGCGGGATCGTCTTGTTTGCTGCCACCGAGCAGGGGAACATTGCCTTTGTGGGCGACACCCTGTTTCCGGGTGGGCACGGCCGCACCGATCTTTCTGGAGGAGACGAGGCGGCAATTCTGCGCTCGCTCTCCAAGCTCGCCCGGCTTCTCCCGCCCGATACCGTTTGCCTAACCGGCCATGGCGATTCGACCACCATGGCACGCGAGCTCATGCAGAACCCTTTCATGCAGATTTAGCTTAATAAGTCGGCTTTTGAAGCACGAGAAGCGTCCAAACGTCAAGCTATTTTTCCCCAACGGGTCGATTCCGTAGGGCAAACGGTCAAAAAAGTCTGTTTGGACGATATTCGTGAACAAACGAACGTTTATGCTCGGGTGCGCCGTGGTAAAATCTCAGGCGTTATCGGAGCAACCTTACAGGAGGTTTCTTTTATGCTCGTCAACGCAGCAGACATGCTCAAGAAGGCCGAGGCCGGCAAGTACGGTCTTGGTGCCTTCAACACCAACAACCTCGAGTGGACCCTGGCTATTCTCCAGGCCGCCGAGGAGGCCAAGTCTCCGCTGATCCTTCAGTGCACCGCTGGTGCCGCTAAGTGGATGGGCGGTTTCAAGGTCTGCGCCGACATGGTCAAGGCTGCCGTCGAGGCCACGGGTGTTACCGTTCCCGTCGCCCTTCACCTCGATCACGGTTCTTACGAGGACTGCTTTAAGTGCATCGAGGCCGGCTTCACGTCCATCATGTATGACGGCTCTCACGAGGAGACCTTCCAGCTTAACCTCGACCGCACCAAGGAGCTCGTTGAGCTTGCCCACTCCAAGGGCATGTCCATCGAGGCCGAGGTCGGCGGCATCGGCGGCACCGAGGACGGCGTGACCTCCAGCGGCGAGCTCGCTGATCCTGCTGAGTGCAAGCAGATCGCTGACCTGGGCGTCGACTTCCTCGCCTGCGGCATCGGCAACATCCATGGCGTGTACCCCGCCGACTGGGCTGGCCTTTCCTTCGAGCGCCTGGGTGAGATCAAGGCCCAGACCGGCGACCTGCCCCTCGTCCTGCACGGTGGCACCGGCATCCCCGAGGATCAGATCAAGAAGGCCATCTCCCTGGGCATCTCCAAGATCAACGTCAACACCGACCTGCAGCTCGTCTTCGCCAAGGGCGTCCGCGAGTACATCGAGGCTGGCAAGGATCAGCAGGGCAAGGGCTTTGACCCCCGCAAGCTCCTCAAGCCTGGTCGCGACAACATCGTCGCCCGCACCAAGGAGCTCATGGAGGAGTTTGGCTCCGTCAACAAGGCGTAAGCGTCGCTAAACTTCCCACCGGAAGCCCCGTCTCCCTACACTGTTTCCTTTGCGCTCACCTGGCTTCGCCAGAAGTCGCGCCAAGGAAACAGTTCCGGGAGACGGGGCTTCCTTCGTTTAACGCCGCAGGGTTACGAGCCTGAATTAAGGTGGCTACTGGCTTCGCCAGAAGTCGCGCGACGGAATCAGCTCCGGGTGAACGGGGCCTCCTTTGTTAACTCGCTACAGGGTTACTGGGCTGAATTTATTTATTGACTACCGTTCGGCGGTGTTGATGGCTCCCTTGTTGGGGCTTTCTTTTTATCTCGCTACAATGGGCTTCAAGCGTTCTAGTGACTTGGAGTTTTGGTATGGCTGTTATTAATGTGCTGCCTTCGGATGGGAAGGTTATTGACGAGGGTCCTGTTGGTTGCTCTGTTGATGTTTGCTGTGATGACTTTCGTCATCTCGATGTTGGACTGCCGCCCGAGATTCTTCGTCTTAAGGATGCCGGGTATTTGACGCAGGCTGTTGCTGCCTGCGATCGCCTTTTGGAGCAGAACCCCGAGCCTTCGCTGGCTGCTTGTGTTCGTGCCGAGCGGTATCGCATGCTCGAGACGCCGCTTCATTTTTCGGTGTCGCGCGACCAGGCTATTGCGATGATTCGCAAGGAGTGGCCAGAGTTTACCGAAGAGCAGTTTGATGACCTGATTAATCGTAAGCGTATTGACTGGCGCTTTATCGATGGCGAACTGTTCGTTCTCGACAACTTCCTCGATTCGCTTCGCGTATATCCCAAAGAGGTTCCCGGCATGCGGCCCGATTCTACGGACGGAATAGCACTGCGCAACGAGATGCTCAAGGAGATGGAGTCACAAAACGGATTGGCTCGCGTCATTACGCTTAAAGCGTCCGTGTCTGTCCCCGGTGCTCTAGATGGAGAGACTGTTCGCGCGTGGCTACCCGTTGCCGCCGCCTGTCGTCAACAGTCTCATATCGAGGTTCTCGATATGACGCCGGAGGGTGCTGTTGCCCCCGCGAATGCTTCGGCGCGTACCGCCTCGTGGTCTTCCTCGAGCGAGCACTTATTTTCGGTGACCTATCGTTATCACATCGATGCTGCTTATTGTGATGTCTACGGTGGCACACTTCCGGTTCACCCGCGTATGGACGTGCCTCTGCCCGAGGATATTTACGAGGCCCGTCCGCACATTGCATTCACGCCGTATCTGCAGCAGCTGACGGCCCGTGTCATTGACGGGCTCGAGGATCCGCTCGATCGCGCCCGTGCTATCTATGATTACCTGACGCAGTACATCGACTATCGCTATCAGCCGCCGTACTTGCTTTTGGGATCTATTGCCGATGACTGCGCGCATTCGCTCCGCGGCGATTGCGGCGTTATGGCGCTCACGTTTATCACCATGTGCCGTATCGCGGGCGTGCCTGCCCGTTGGCAGAGCGGCCTGTACGTTGCGCCCGATTCGGTGGGGTCGCACGACTGGGTAGAGTTCTATACGCCGCAGACCGGTTGGCTCAACGCCGACGTGTCATTTGGATCTTCTGCTCGCAGGATGGGGGAGGAGTGGCGCCGCCGTCACTACTTTGGCAATCTCGACCCGTGGCGTATGGTGGCCAACAATCGATTCCAGGCAGAGTTTGAGCCCTCTTTCGACGGCATGCGCGAGGACCCTTACGATAACCAGATGGGTGAGGCTTCGGTCGACGGTCGCGGATGCCGTCAGCGCGAGATGCTACGCACGGTCGAACTCATCGAAATGCTCGAAGTTCCATTTTCGGACTAATCGGTAGAAAGCTGTGATAAACTAACTCACGCATTGCGTGCCCGAGTGGCGGAATTGGCAGACGCAGTGGACTCAAAATCCACCGTTGGCAACAACGTGCGAGTTCGAGTCTCGCCTCGGGCACCATACATGCAAGTGAGCGTTCAAGGGGGTTGCGGCCCCCTTTTTCGTGCCGAACTCGCGTGAGCGCGCGGAGCGTTAAGCAAACAGGCCTGTGGCCTGTCTGTAGCGGAGCGTGGCGAGGGCGCCACGCGCCCGAAGCCCGGGGCTTCGCGAAGCGAAGGCCCTTCGAGTCTCGCCTCGGGCACCATACATGCAAGCGAGCGTTCAAGGGGGTCAAGGCCCCTTTTTCGTGTACGTAATGTGATAACGCGCTGTACGTGTTATTATTCGCAAGGCGTTGTTCCCGCAATGCCCTAAAGAGGAACCCGAGGGTTCCCACCTTTTGGCGCCAATGAGCAGCTGACTGGTCATACAACTTAGATTCCCTTCCTCAAATCGAGGAAGTCTATGTGTACGACCTGGTTGCTGAGAAGCGCCGGGTTATTTTTTTATGAATGGAGGTAGGGAAAATAGCTAAGTCTGATGACACCCGCATCAACGACGAGATCACTGCATCTTCGTGCCGTTTGATTGGCGTCGATGGCTCTCAGCTCGGCCTGTTCGCCATCCGCGATGCCCAGCGCGTCGCCGACGATCAGGGTCTCGACCTGGTCGAGATCGCTCCCAACGCGGAGCCGCCGGTCTGCAAGGTCATGGACTACGGTAAGTTCAAGTACCAGCAGGCCATGAAGGCCAAGGCTGCTCGTAAGAACCAGTCCAAGGTCGAGGTCAAGGAAATGAAGTTCCGACCCAAGATTGACGTTGGCGACTACGAGACCAAGAAGGGCCACGTTCTGCGTTTCCTCAAGAAGGGCGCACGCGTTAAGATCACCATCATGTTCCGCGGCCGTGAGATGGCTCACCCGGAGCAGGGCCTTAACGTTCTCGAGCGTCTCGCCGAGGATCTCAAGCCTTACGCTACGGTCGAGTCCAAGCCTAAGATGGAAGGCCGTAACATGCTTATGCTGCTCGCCCCGATTAAGGGCGCCTTCGATGAGGATAAAGCGGCAAGCGATACCAAGTAACTAGTGTTCTGTAACCGATTAAGGAGTATTTCATGCCTAAGATGAAGTCCCACAGCGGCACCAAGAAGCGTTTCCGCAAGACTGGTACCGGCAAGCTTATGCGCGCCAAGGCTTTCAAGAGCCACATCCTGAGCAAGAAGTCCACCAAGCGTAAGCGTGGCTTCCGTCAGGAGACCGAGATCGCCGCTGCCGACCGCAAGGTCATCAAGTCGCGTCTCGCCTAAGTTCGTTTTTTCGTTTTACCGTCTAGGAGTTGATAGAACATGGCACGTATTAAGCGCGCTGTTGCCGCCAAGAAGAAGCGCCGTACCGTTATGCACCGTGCGAAGGGTTACTACGGTGCCGCTTCGCGTACTTACAAGCATGCTAAAGAGCAGGTCCAGCACTCCCTGCAGTATCAGTATCGTGATCGCCGCAACAAGAAGCGCGAGATCCGTTCTCTCTGGATCACTCGTATCAACGCTGCTGCTCGTCTGAACGACATCTCTTACTCTCAGTTCATGCACGGCCTGAAGGTTGCCGGCATCGAGCTCGACCGCAAGGTCCTGGCTCAGATGGCTTACGAGGACATCGAGTCCTTCAACGAGCTGGCTACCATTGCCAAGAAGGCTCTCGAGGCCTAATAGATTCTCTTGAATCGCTAGGGGAGTGTCGCGTTGTGCGCGGCGCTCCCCTTTTTTATCGAAAGCGCTGGTTTACATTGCTAAAAGCGCGGGTAGATAAACACTTACAGGTGACCGATCTTTATATATCTCTTAACCGAAGGGTCATCATCTGATACGTGCAGTATTTCTGCACCAGCCTTTCTATGACTTATATAGGAAGCGATGTATTGTGTAGGACTTGTGAAGAGTGGAATTCCCGCCCCCGGGGCCCCTCCGGTCTGGCAATATATCTCCTTGCCGCGCGGCCCGGTCGAACCGGATCAGCCGCGGGGCGTGCACCTTGAGAACCGGATACTGCGAGGATGGACACTTACTTCAGTGTCGCATCCGGGC
>JAXJEC010000015.1:0-82240 GCA_036301625.1 Collinsella sp.
GTTTAAGTTTGCTGCTCTACAGTCCTGCGCAAGACGGAAAGCACATTAAGTGCTTTCCTTTGCGTGCGGAACTCGCGACAAACTTAAACAGCGGGCCGCCCGGGCCGGGGATCCGACGTGCTCGTCGGGGCAACGCTACCTGCCAAAAAGGGACAGGTTTATTTTGGTCGGTTTTATCTGGGGAAACGTCGCGCTCCAGCGGTAATCTGCTCTCATCTGTCGCATGGAAATCGGCGGCGTTTCCATTTAACGCAAAAGAGGCCGCTTCCCCTAGTAGGAAGCGGCCCCAAATCTTACGAATAGACGATGGTAAAGGGTACTTCTGTTTCGGTCTCTCCTGTTGACGTGTACCTCGTGCCCTCAAGCGTTACTGAGACCACTTGGTCGACATCAATCAACTTCGTTGGCACCCAGATGTTCTCTCCGCTATTGCGCGCATAAGAAAAATATAAGTTGAACACCCCTGCGTCGTCATCTTCGATAATCTGCTCCGATCCATCCTTGTAGGTAACCGTCAACTTCTTCGTGACTGCGTCAATGCCCAGATCATCGATGTGTGTCTGGATAGAAAACGGGCTGATCTCGAGAGGCGAGTCATCGGAGCGGAGTTCCTTTGTATCGACGTACGCTCCAACGCTAAACTCGGGCGTCGATGCCTCGAACGGCTTCGCATCCTCGCCTTCGCCCTCGGTCCACGAGATATTCCAGGTGACCGCATGTTGAAAACCTCGCTCGCGATCCATAGAAGCAAAGTACATCGTGCCATTAATGACAGTATCGCTTGATGTGTCCTTATCAATTGTGCTGCGTGTGTCAGGCCATTCCTCGCCGAACTTCATATCGGGCGTGCCGATGCCCTGCTCTTCTTCACCATAGAGAACAAGTTCGCCAATCTCTGCTGCTGGCTTGTAGTAGTTAACTCCATTTGGATTGGACAACGTAAACGTCACGGCTCCGCAGCCGTTTTGGTCGATTGCCATCTCATGGATATCAAGCGTATAGCCGTTGCCCTCGACGGACAGATTAACCTCCTGGACTGCGCCTTCCAGGCTTTGGGGCGCGATGCCATCGCCAAACTCTCTGGTGTAGGTATATTTAGTTCCCGATGAGCCGCCGTTGGTCCAGGTAATGGAATCCCCGTTGCCGTGGTTTCCCCAGGCTGAGGCAAAATAGCTGGAATTGACGACGGCGTAGGCGACCCCTCCGGTCGCCAGCACTCCGGCAAGGCATCCGATCACGGCAACATACAGAGGCTTCGCGTGACCCTTTCGATGAAGCGGCTCACCCGCAGCGGTATTAAGGACGCGATCTGCAAGATTGCTATCGGCTTGGATGGACTCGAAGGCCTGCTTGATTTGATTGGATTTCACGGTCGCCCTCCTCTAGGATGAATTTGAGCTTCGATCGACCGCGAGCTAAACGCGTTCGAACGGTCGCGGCTGGTACATGCAACAACTCGGCAATCTCTGAGGTCGAAAAGCCTAGATAGTAATAGAGCACGATGGGAACACGGAATCGTTCCGGAAGTCGCATAACGTCTGACAGGACCACCTTGGTCTCATCCTGCGCTGCCGAGAGTGAATCGGCCAAGTTCTCAATATCCTCTATGCGCCTCCATGGCTTTCGAAAGAGCGATTTGCATTCATTGATCGTGACCCGAATAAGCCAGCGACGAAGATGCTCCCAACTTTCAAAGTGTCCATCGCTTTTGAGCAACTTAAGAAAGACATCTTGGGCAACATCGTCGGCATCGGCACGATCGCGTAGGTACGTCAATGCGATCCGAAACACGACATCCCGGTAATCTTCGACCGCCTGTCTAAATGCTTGTTCTTCCATAATCACCTCCCGGTGATGCTGATGTTTCTTGCTGAGGCCCTCACCATAGATACGCTTTGACCGAACGGAATGTTTCAAATTCAAGCAGGAATAACCTACCAAAATAAACCTGTCCCTTTTTGACAGGTTTTCTTCAACAAAAAAGACCCGCTCCCCTGTTGGGAAGCGGGTCTTTGGAAGGGCGGTTAACGTACTTGGAAGTTACTCCTCGTCGTTGTCCTTGGCCTCTTCGGCGTCGTCGGTGTCCACGAGCTGGTTGAGCAGCTCGTCGAGGGACGCCATGTCCTCGTTGATGGCACCGTTCGCGGGAGCCTTCTTGTCGTCGATCGGGGCGCCCAGGAGCTCCTCATCGGCGTCGGCGTGATGCGTCGGCGCAGCGGAGGTGCCCAGCAGGATGTCGTCCGGACCGTCGGGGCTAAAGACCATCTGCAGCAGCTGCGAGAGGTCTTCCTCGTCGGCAACGTCGTCGTTGTTCTCGAGGATGTAGAGCAGGTCGTGGGCCTCAAGGCCGTCACGGAGCTCCTCGATTGCCTTGGCACCGATGCCGTCGATGCGCAGCAAATCCTCCTCGGACTTGCCGACCAGGTCGCCGACCGTCTCGATGCCGACCTCGCTGAACTTGTTGGTCCAGCGCTGCGACACGCCCAGGTCGTCGAACAGGTACAGGCGAGCCTTCTCGGCGGAGATGGTGTGGCCGTTGCGGGTGAACGAACCGTCAGCACCACCGAACTCGTCGTAGCCGGCCCAGTCGAGCTGCTGCGGAAGCTGCTCGTCCAGGTCCTTGAGCTCCACCGGAGCCCACTCGGGCAGCGACTTGGCGTTGGGCGAAGCCGGGCCGTCGATGTCCACGTAGCCGTCGGCCGTGCGATACGTCAGCTTGGCGTTGGCGTACGGCTTGAGGCCGGTACCGGCCGGGATCTTCTTACCGACGATGACGTTGGACTTAAGGTCGAGCAGGTGGTCGACCTTGCCCTCGATGGCAGCCTCGGTAAGGACGCCAGCGGTACGGATGAACGAAGCGCTCGACAGCCAGGAGTCGATGTTGGACGCGACCTTGAGCGTACCCAGGATGACGGGCTCGGCCACAGGAGCCTGACCGCCCAGACGGGCAACGCGCTCGACCTCGTCGGCGAACTCGTAGCGATCGACGTACTGACCAAGCAGGTACTTGGAGTCACCGGGGTTGGTGATCTGAACGCGACGCAGCATCTGACGTGCGAGCACCTCGATGTGCTTGTCGTTCAGGTCGACGCCCTGGCTGGTGTAGACGTCCTTGACGCTCTCGACGAAGGTGTGCATCGTCGACTCGATGTCGGTCAGCTTGCGCAGGTTGCGGAAGTTGACGAAGCCCTTGGTGATCTGGTCGCCGGCGCGAACCTCGCAGCCGTCCTCGATCTCGGGCATGAAGCGCACCGAAGCGGGGACGCGACGCTCGTCGAGGACACGGGTGTGGTCCTCGGAGTCGGTGAGCGTCAGCACGTACTCGGACTTCTCGGGCTTAATCGAGAGGTGACCGGAGTACGGAGCCAGCTCGGCCTCGCGACCCAGGATCTTCTCGTTGACGTTGCCGACGATATCGAACATACGGCTGACCGTAGGCAGACCCTGCGTAATATCGTCGACGCCAGCGACGCCGCCAGAGTGAATGGTACGCATCGTAAGCTGCGTACCGGGCTCGCCGATGGACTGGGCGGCAATAATGCCGACGGCAGTACCGATGGCGACCGGACGACGGGTGGAAAGATCCCAGCCGTAGCACTTCTGGCACACGCCGTACTTGGAGCGGCAGGTGAGCAGCGCGCGAAGCTTGACCTTCTTAAGGCCGGCATCGACCATCTTCTGGATGTCGGCGACCTTCTCGATGTAGCCGTCCTGCTCAAAGAGCACGGTGCCATCGGGAGCCACGACGTCCTCAATGAAGCAACGGCCGACAAGGTCGGTGTTGAGGTCGGTGGTGCCGGGGATGATGAGGTTGTAGGTGACGCCCTCGTGCGTACCGCAGTCCTCCTCGCGGACGATGACGTCCTGGGCCACGTCGACCAGACGACGGGTCAGGTAACCAGAGTCCGAGGTGTGGGATGCGGTATCGACCAGGCCCTTACGGGCGCCGTAGGTCGAAATGAAGTACTCGAGCGGCAGCAGACCCTCGCGGAAGTTCGCCTTAATGGGAAGGTCGATCGTCTCGCCGGACATGTCTGCCATCAGGCCACGCATGCCGCCGAGCTGACGCAGCTGGGTCTTAGAACCACGGGCGCCGGAGTCGGCCATCATGTACAGCGGGTTCTCCTCGTCGAACATGTCGAGCATGAGCGCTGCAACCTTATCGGTACAAGCGGTCCACTCGTTAACGACTTCGATATGGCGCTCCGTCTCGTTGATGAAGCCCTCCTCGAAGTACTCGTTGATCTGGTCGACGTTGGCCTGGGCGCGGTCGAGCAGCTCCTGCTTCTCGGCAGGGATGAGAGCGTCCCACACCGAGATGGTGAGGCCGGCGCGGGTAGCGTAGTGGAAGCCGGAGTACTTGATGGCGTCGAGGATCGGGCCGACCTTGGCCTCGGGGTAACGATCGCAGCAGTCCGCAACCAGCTTGGCCACGTCGCCCTTGACCATCTTGTAGTTCATGAACTCATAGTCTTCGGGCAGGCACTGGCGGTTGAAGATGATGCGGCCGATAGAGGTCTCGAAGCGCGCGGTCTTGTTGCCGGTGACGTCGTAGTCGACAAACTCGTTCTTGCCGTTCTTAACGCGGAAGATACGGGTGCCGTCCTCGTTGATGACGTTGGCATCGGCAGCGGACACGCGGACCTGGATCTTGGCCTGCATGTCGACCTCGGAGCGGCAGTCATAGGCGTGCAGCGCGTCGTCGAAGCTCGAGAACACGTGGTTCTCGCCCGGCAGACCCTCGCGAACCTGGGTGAGGTAGTACACACCGATGATCATGTCCTGCGAAGGGATGTTGACCGGCTTGCCGGATGCCGGCGAGCGCAGGTTGTTCGCAGAGAGCATAAGCACGCGGGCCTCGGCCTGAGCCTGGCTGGACAGCGGCACGTGGACAGACATCTGGTCGCCGTCGAAGTCGGCGTTGAAGGGCGAGCAGACCAGCGGATGCAGGTGGATAGCCTTGCCCTCGACCAGCACCGGCTCAAAGGCCTGGATGGACAGACGGTGCAGGGTAGGTGCACGGTTGAGCAGCACGACGCGGCCGTCGATGACCTCTTCGAGGATATCCCACACAAAGGTGGCACCGCGGTCGATAGCGCGCTTGGCGCCCTTGATGTTCTCGACCTTGCCAAGCTCGACCAGGCGCTTCATGACGAAGGGCTTGAAGAGCTCCAGTGCCATGGTCTTGGGCAGACCGCACTGGTGCAGCAGCAGCTTGGGGTCGGTAACGATGACCGAACGGCCGGAGTAGTCGACACGCTTGCCCAGCAGGTTCTGACGGAAGCGACCCTGCTTGCCCTTGAGGGCCTCGGCGAGCGACTTGAGCGGGCGACCGCCACGGCCAGAGACCGGGCGACCACGACGGCCGTTGTCGAACAGAGCGTCCACGGACTCCTGGAGCATGCGCTTCTCGTTGTTCACGATGATCGCAGGGGCGTCCAGGTCGAGCAGGCGCTTGAGTCGGTTGTTACGGTTGATCACGCGACGATACAGGTCGTTGAGGTCGGACGCGGCGAAGCGACCGCCGTCGAGCTGGACCATCGGGCGCAGATCGGGCGGAATGACCGGGATGACATCCAGGATCATGTTCGCGGGGCTGTTGCCGCCCTTCAGGAAGGCGTCAACGACCTCGAGGCGCTTGACGGCCTTCTCGCGCTTCTGCTTCTGGGAGTCCTCGTCGGCGATGATGGCCTTGAGCTTCTCGGCCTCGGAGGGGAGGTCGATGGCAGCGAGCAGGTCGCGGACGGCCTCGGCACCCATACCACCCTTGAAGTACATGGAGTAGTAACGGGTCATCTCGCGGAACAGCGGCTCATCGGAGATGAGGTCGCGCTCGGTGAGCTTCATGAAGGCGTTGAAGGCGTCCGTGCGGAGCTGCTTCTCGTCCTTGCACTCTTCCTCGATGTCGACGATGCCAGAGGCGATCTCCTCGGGGGTCAGCGGCTCCTCGTCGGAGAACTCGTCAAAGTTCTCGGGGTTGCCCTGCTCCTTGAGGGACTCGATCTGGCGGGCGCACTCGGCATCGATCTCTTCCAGATCGGCGGCGAGCTCCTCGCGCAGGTCGTCAGCGTCGGCCTCGCGAGCCTCGTAGTCTACCTCGGTGATGATGTAGCTGGCAAAGTACAGAACCTTCTCGAGGTCCTTGGACTTGATGTCGAGCATACGGCTCATCGGGAAGCTCGTGGGGCTCTTGAAGTACCAGATGTGGGACACGGGAGCGGCGAGCTCGATGTGGCCCATGCGGTCGCGACGCACCTTGGCCGAGGTGACCTCGACGCCGCAGCGCTCGCAGACGATGCCCTTAAAGCGGATGCCCTTGTACTTGCCGCAGGAGCACTCCCAGTCCTTGGCGGGACCGAAGATCTTCTCGCAGAACAGGCCGTCCTTCTCGGGCTTGAGGGTACGGTAATTGATGGTCTCCGGCTTCTTGACCTCACCGTGCGACCAGGAACGGATCTGGTCGGCGGAGGCAAGGGAGATCTTTACCGAGTCAAAATCAGTAGCTTCGAAATCTGCCACAGTCAACTACTCCTTATCAGTGGTCGTGGCGGCGACAGCCTCGGGTGCCTCGGCGGTCTCGGCATCCTGGGCCTCGACGTCGGCGTCAACGCCGGCGAGCGCGGCCAGGTCATCGAGGGCAGAGGTCTCCTCGGCGGTCACAGGGGCGGAGGCGTCCTCGTCGGCATCGTGCATGGGCTCGATGTCCAGCGCGAGGGAACGGATCTCCTTGACGAGAACCTTGAAGGACTCGGGGATACCCGGGACAGGAACGTTCTCGCCCTTGACGATGGACTCGTAGGTCTTGACGCGGCCCACGGTATCGTCGGACTTGACGGTCAAGATCTCCTGCAGGACGTTGGAAGCACCGTATGCGTACAGTGCCCAAACTTCCATCTCGCCGAAGCGCTGGCCGCCGAACTGAGCCTTGCCGCCCAGCGGCTGCTGGGTAACCAGGCTGTAAGGGCCGGTCGAACGGGCGTGGATCTTGTCGTCGACCATGTGGCCGAGCTTGAGGATGTAGGACGTACCCACGGTAATGGGCTCGCGGAACTCCTCGCCGGTGCGGCCGTCGAACAGGCGGGTCTTGCCGCGCTCGTCAAGCTGGGTAACAAACTCGGGGCGCATGTGATCGCCAAAGGCAGCGGTGGCCTTGTTGAGCATGTTCTTGTTGGCGCGACGGATGACCTCGGCGATCTCGTCCTCCTTGGCGCCGTCGAAGACGGGCGTCGCGGTGAAGAACGGACCGGGGACATACTTGTCGGAGTCGGCATCCTCGGTATCCCAACCGCAGGCAGCAGCCCAGCCAAGGTGGCACTCGAGCAGCTGGCCGACGTTCATACGCGAAGGAACGCCCAGCGGGTTGAGGATAACGTCGATCGGGGTACCGTCAGCCATGTAGGGCATGTCCTCGACCGGCAGAACGTTACAGATAACACCCTTGTTGCCGTGGCGACCGGCGATCTTATCGCCCTGCTGGATCTTACGACGCTGGGCGACGTAGACGCGCACCTGCTCGTTGACGCCGGGGGCCAGGTCGTCGCCGTTCTCGCGGCTAAAGCGGACGACGTCGATGACGCGGCCGTAAGCGCCGTGAGGCATCTTAAGGGAGGTGTCGCGAACGTCGTGAGCCTTGGCACCGAAGATGGCGCGCAGCAGGCGCTCCTCGGCGGTCAAAGCGCTCTCGCCCTTAGGCGTGACCTTGCCGACCAGGATGTCGCCAGGGCCGACCTCGGCGCCGATGCGGATGATGCCGTCCTCGTCGAGGTTGGCAAGCATGTCCTCGGAGAGGTTCGGGATCTCGCGGGTGATCTCCTCGGGGCCGAGCTTGGTGTCGCGGGCGTCGATCTCGTGACGGGTGATATTGATGGTCGTCAGCAGGTCCTCGGCCACCAGGCGCTCGGACACGACGATACCGTCCTCGTAGTTGAAGCCTTCCCACGGCATGTATGCCACGGTGAGGTTCTGGCCCAGTGCGAGCTCGCCGTGATCGGTCGAAGGACCGTCGGCCAGAGGCTCGCCCTGCTCAACGGTGTCACCGACGCGCACGAGCGGACGGTGGTTGATGCAGGTGGACTGGTTGGAGCGCTGGTACTTGGCCAGGTGATACTCGTCCATGCCGCCGGCATGCTTGACGATAATCTTGGAGGCGTCGGCAAAGATGACCTCGCCGGCGTTCTTGGCCAGGGTAACCTCGCCAGAGTCCAGGGCGGCGCGACGCTCCATGCCGGTACCGACATAGGGAGCGGCGGGGTGAACCAGCGGCACGGCCTGACGCTGCATGTTAGCGCCCATCAGCGTACGCTTGGCGTCGTCGTGCTCAAGGAACGGGATCAGCGTGGCTGCGACGGAAAGCATCTGACGCGGCGAGACATCCATGTAGTCGACGTCCTCGACAGGCACGTCGGCGGGAGCGCCGAAGGAGCCGTCGAAGTCGCGGGTACGGGCGATCACGGTGTGCGGACGGACGATCTTGCCCTCGGCATCGGTCGTGATGAACTCGTTGGTCTTGGGATCGAGCGGCGTGTTGGCCGGCGCGATGACGTGCTTCTCTTCCTCGTCAGCGGTCATCCAGTCGATCTGGTCGGTGGCAACGCCGTTCTCGACGCGACGGAACGGGGCCTCGATGAAGCCGTACTCGTTGACGCGGGCGTAGAGGGCGAGCGAGCCGATCAGGCCGATGTTGGGGCCTTCGGGGGTCTCGATCGGGCACATGCGGCTGTAGTGCGAGTTGTGAACGTCGCGGACGGCCGTCGGCACGTTGGTGCGGCGGCTGGAACCCGACTTGTGGCCGGCAAGACCGCCAGGGCCGAGTGCGGACAGACGACGCTTGTGGGTCAGACCGGTCAGGGGATTCGCCTGGTCCATGAACTGCGAGAGCTGCGAGGAACCGAAGAACTCCTTGATGGAGGCCACGATCGGGCGGATGTTGATGAGCGACTGCGGGGTGATCTCGTCGATGTCCTGGGAGCTCATGCGCTCACGGACGACGCGCTCCATACGGCTCATGCCGATACGGAACTGGTTGGCGACGAGCTCGCCGACGGTGCGGATGCGGCGGTTGCCAAAGTGGTCGATGTCGTCAACCTTGAAGCCCTGCTCGCCGGCAGCGAGGGACAGCAGGTAGCGCAGCGTCGCGACGATATCCTCGTCGGTGAGCACCGTGACCTCTTCCTCGGTGGTGAGGTTGAGCTTCTTGTTGACCTTGTAACGACCGACGCGGGCCAGATCGTAGCGCTGCGGGTTGAAGAGCAGGCCCTCGAGCAGGCTGCGGGAAGCATCCACGGTGGGAGGCTCGCCCGGGCGCAGGCGACGGTAGATCTCGATAAGGGCATCCTCGCGGGTGAGGGCGGTGTCGCGCTCCAGGGTGCGCTTGATCACATCGGAGTTGCCGAGAAGCTCGATGATGTCGTCGTTGGTGACGGCGATGCCAAGGGCGCGCAGGAACATCGTGGCGCTCTGCTTGCGCTTACGGTCGATGGAGACCATGAGCTGGTCGCGCTTGTCGACCTCAAACTCAAGCCAGGCACCGCGGGACGGGATGATCTGGGCCTTGTAAATCTGCTTGCCCGAATCCATCTCGGAGCTGTAGTACACGCCCGGGGAGCGGACGAGCTGCGAGACGACGATACGCTCGGTACCGTTGATGATGAAGGTGCCCTGATCAGTCATCATGGGGAAGTCGCCCATAAAGACGAGCTGCTCCTTGATCTCGCCGGTCTCCTTGTTGGTGAGACGGACGTCGGTCAGAAGCGGAGCCTGATAGGTCATGTCCTTCTCGCGGCACTCCTCGACGGTGTGCGCGGGGTCCCCGAACTGATGCTCGCCGAAGGTAACCTCGAGAACATGGTTCTGGCTCTGGATGGGGCTGGATTCCTTGAACGCCTCACGAAGACCCTCGTCCTTAAAACGCTCAAAGGATTCCCTTTGAACAGAGATAAGGTTGGGGAGCTCCATGGCCTCCGGGATTTTCCCGAAGCTGACGCGCTTGCGCTCAGTGGCAGTATATGCGTAGGTCACCAGGTTTTTCCTCCTTCACGGAAATGCTCGGTGGGTTGGCGAGGCATAGCTTCGCCAGTTATCGCAACCTAATAGTTTATCAGGTACCGACCGTTGGGCAAGAAAAGCCTTGACGCGATTGAGTTTTTGGAGTAGCAAAGTTTTTCGACAGAAAATACGCAGGTAAATGTATGTGTATCGAACATCTGTTCATATATTTTCTGTGAACAGAGAGTCGACAATCGAAGCTCTTATAAAAAACGGGCGCGAACCGAGGTCCGCGCCCGTAAATGTCGATGCCCGAAGGCTTACTTGCGCATCAAGCCGCCGCGCTCGTCGATGGCGTCCCAGAAGGCGCCGGCAAAGCGAGGATCGCTTGCAGCCATGAGGGCGTTGGTGGCCATCCAGCCAGAAGGCGTGCCGGTGTCGTAGCCCGACAGCGGGTCGATGACGACAGCGTACATGGCCTCGCGGTCGAGCGAGCGGGCCATGGCGTCAGTCAGCTGGATCTCGCCGCCCTTGCCGGCCTGCTGATCGGCCAGCAGGTCCATGACCAGCGGGCTCAGCAGGTAGCGACCGACGATGTACAGGTTGGACGGAGCCGCCTCGGGAGCGGGCTTCTCGACCAGACCGCCGATGCGCCAGACAGCGCCCGGCTCGGCATCGGCAACGCCCTCGGCGCCCTCGAGCGAACCAACGCGCTCGCCGGCGATAACGCCGTAGCGGCTGACTTCCTCGGGCGAGCAAGCAGCGACGGCGATAACCGAAGCGCCACCGTGCTCCTTGGAAACGGCAAGCATCTTGTCGCAGATATCACGGTTAGGCACAACGTAGTCGCCCAGAAGAACCAGGAAGTTCTCCCCTGCCACGGCGTCGGCAGCAGAGCGGATAGCATGGCCGAGGCCCTTGGGCTCGTACTGATAACGGAAGTCGACCGGCATACCGCCAGCGTGGGCGACGGCATCGGCATAGGCGTTCTTGCCGCGCTCGCGCAGCAGGTTCTCGAGCGAGCGATCGGGCTGGAAGTAGTTCAGTAGCTCGGGCTTACCGGGAGAAGTAACGATGATGGCGTCGTCGACTTCCTCGGGATCGAGCGCCTCCTCGACGACGTACTGAATGACGGGCTTGTCGAGCACCGGCAGCATCTCTTTGGGCGTACACTTGGTGCCAGGCAGAAAACGCGTGCCAAGACCGGCGGCGGGGATGATTGCCTTCATGTTATTCAAAGATCCTTTCACAGGCGCAAAAGCGCCCCATGCGTGCGGCGCACAGCCGCAGACCAAATTGCGATACCCAAGCATCTTACCGCTGGAACTATATGTCGCTACAAGGCAGAGACAATTCTTCAGCAGGTCAACGCAAATTATTGCTCGAATGGTGCAATTTTATTGCCCAACGGCAGGGCGCCCGATACGACGCAAATCACAGAACATGGCAGTTTGAGCTACCGATGTCGAGGGACCGAAAAACAAAAAAGACGGGGCTCGCAATGCGAACCCCGTCTGCAAAGAAATCTGGCGAGAAAGCCTGATTACTTGAGGGTGACAGCAGCGCCAGCAGCCTCGAGCTTCTCCTTGGCAGCCTCGGCGTCCTCCTTCTTGGCACCCTCGAGAACAGCCTTGGGAGCGCCCTCGACGACCTCCTTGGCCTCCTTCAGGCCAAGGTTGGTGAGCTCACGGACGGCCTTGATGACCTGGATCTTGTTGTCGCCGAAGCCCTCAAGCACGACGTCAAACTCGGTCTTCTCCTCGGCCTCAGCAGCGCCAGCAGCGGGAGCGGCGACAACAGCGGCAGGAGCAGCGGCGGAAACGCCGAAGGTGTCCTCGATAGCCTTGACGAGCTCGGAAGCCTCGAGAAGGGTCATTTCCTTAAGAGCATCGATGATCTCATCGGTGGTAAGCTTAGCCATTTCTAAGTCCTTTCGGTTTCCGTGCGGATGCACGGAGATCAGTTAAAACACGGCGCGAATGCGCCAGGGGTGCGGCGTTGCCGCCGCGGGTGAAAACAGCAACTAGGCTGCCTTCTGCTCGGAGACCTGCTGGATCGAACGAGCGAGACCAGAGGAAACGCCGTTGACGCAGACAGCGATGTCGCGAGCGAAACCGGAGATGAGACCGGCGATCTGGCCGAGAAGCTGATCCTTGGTGGGCAGCTCGGCGATAGCCTTAACATCATCAGCGGAAACGGCCTTGCCGTCGGAGATACCGCCCTTGATCTCAAGGACGCCCTTGGACTTAGCAGAGAAGTCCTTAAGGGCCTTAGCGGCCTCGACCGGCTCGGACTCGTAGAACACATAAGCGACGGGGCCGGCGAGGATCTCGTCGAGCTCGGGCTGCTCCTGGTTCTTGAGAGCGATCTTGACCAGGTTGTTCTTGTAGACCTTCATCTCGGCGCCGCACTCGCGAAGCTGATGACGCAGCTCCTGAGCCTGCTTAACCGTCAGACCGTTGTAGTTGACGACGAACAGACCGGCGTTCTCGGCGATACGGGACTCGATCTCTGCAACCTTGTCGATTTTGTACTGCTGGGGCATGAATTACACCTCCTCGAATTCTTTCCGGGCACGGTCCGCCACAAGGACGTGACGGGGGCATGTCCAAAAAGAAAGCCCCCGCGCTGCATGAGCGACGGGGGCGAGAAGACATATCTACTCGACCACCTCGGCTGGCGGGATATCCCATTAAGCTCGCGGGCGATGCCCGTTTGCACCGGCTGTCTCTGGCAGCGGATTCGTGCGTGAACCGAAAGTATTATGGCGGGGACCCCGGCGTCGGTCAACGGAAAACCGGGCTGCACACAATTCCACCATCCGGCCGCGCCGCCGAAGGCCAGGCGCAAGGTTTTCGCTCGGTCAGGTCCTGGGCTCGCACGAAGAGCACATTAAGTGCTCTTCGGCTCGTGCGGAATCTACGAAAACCTTGCGCCTGGCCTTCGGCGGCGCGGCCTGCGGTGACTTTGGGGCAGCCCGGTTTCCCGTTGGCCGACGCCCCCACTCATAAGCCTTAAGTCGGTGGGCTGATGTGTTGCATCCCTGAGGGCTACAAGGTTGAAATGAAGGTGGACAGGCGGCGGAGGCCTTCGTCCAGGTTTTCGTCGGAGACGCAGTAGCTTAGGCGGATGTGGCCTTCGGTTCCGAAACAGTCGCCCGGGACTAGGGCTACGTTTGCCTCTTTGATGGCTTTGATGCAGAAGTCTTCGCTGGTTAGGCCGAACTTTTTGATGCTCGGGAAAGTGTAGAAGGCTCCTGCGGGCTCTACTACGTCGAGGCCCATGGCGTCTAAGGCCGCGAGTACGCGTTCGCGACGGGCTCGGTAGACTTCGAGCATGGGGGTTGGGTCGACGGTCAGGGCTCGGGCTGCGGCGTCCATCTCGAAGGAGACGGCGCTCGATACTAAGTATTGGTGGGCCTTTACGATCTCGGCGATAACGGGGGCTGCGGCTGCGAGCCAGCCCAAGCGCCAGCCGGTCATGGCCCAGGGCTTGGAGAAGCTCTCGATGACGACCGTCTGCTCACGCAGCTCCGGGTGACGCTGGGCAAAGCGCTCGTAGCCATCCACATAAACCAGGCGGTTGTATACGTCGTCGCAGACCACGTAGATGCCCGCCTCCTCCGCCACGCGCGCCACGGCGTCGAGCGACGCCGTGTTGAGGATGCAACCCGTAGGATTGTTGGGCGAGCAGATGACGATGGCCTTGGTCGCCGGCGTCACGTAAGCACGAAGTGCGTCCTCGTCAATCTGGAATTGCGCAGGCTCCGTATCCAAAAAGACCGCCTTGGCGTGATTGGCCACGACGATGCTCTCGTACAGGCCAAAGGCCGGCGTGGGGATAATGACCTCGTCGCCGGGGTTGAGGATAGCCATGAATGCTGCCGACAGGGCCTCGGTCGCACCGTCGGTCAGAATGACCTCGTCCGCCGAAAACGTAAGGCCCGCATCCCCCATGTAGGCAGATAACGCCTCACGCAGGGCGGGGCGACCGTTGTTGGGCGGATAGTGCGTGTCACCGCGGTCCAGTGCGGCGGTCACCTCGGCGCTAATCACATCGGGCGTGGGAAAATCGGGCTCGCCAAGCGCAAGCGCGATGCACCCCGGGTGCTGGGCGGCGAGCGCGTTAATCCGGCGGATGCCGGAGGGCTTGAGCGTGGCAAGCGAGGTATTCATGGGCAGACGCATGGCGTTCCTTTCGTAAGGGTTGCACTAGGATAGCGCGGCGGGGCGCCGCCAGACGGTGTAACCTAAACGGAAACCAACCGGAAAGGAGGCGGCATGGAGACGACCGCGCGCGGCGATGTACCAAAAACGTTGCAAACCATTGCGTATATCAGCATTCCCGATAGCGCCGATCTTGAGTTTTTGCTTTGGGACCTGCAGGATGCCATCGCCGCCTATGCTCAGCTTTCTGGCACCGCGCTCCCCCGCCCGGTCGATTTGGGGGTGGATGATGCCGGTGCAGTCGATGGCATAGTGCTCGCTGTTGATGATGCACTTGATGATGAGGCCATGATCGCTGTCGAGCAGATACTCGATCGCTTTGGCGGTACGGGAACGCGTGTCTATGCCGTGATTCGAGCCGCACAAGAGGGCGCTGAACAGGCGCGTGGGGCCGCCGTTCGTCTGCACAAGGCATGCGAACGCCAGGGCCAATTGTGGTGTGGCGGCGTTGTCATCTGCGCCGGCAGCGGCATTGCGGCGCTTCGTCGCTCCCCGCGCATGGGACTCTTGCGACGACCGTTTTCGGAGGCCATGGACAAGCTCGTGGGCGCCATTCGCATGGGGTGTTCCGTCGAACACGCGCAGAAGCTCGGTGGCGCAGCAACGGGCGGCGCCGACACCGACGGCATGGTACGCGCCGAGCCTGCACTGCCCACACCGATCTGGCACGCCGTTATGAGACGTCTTGCCAAACACTCAAACTGCTAAATCGAAGAAGCCCGCCAATCGGCGGCGCCGTTCCAACGCTCAACAAGACGCTCCAGGCGCCAGGCGGCATTGGCGGGACTTGTCGAGGGCAGGACGATGGCAGGCAGCCCGGTGCGTTCTTGTAGATAGCGCTTGTAGAGCCGGCCAGCTGTACCACCGTTGCATATCACCTGCTCAATGGGAGCTGCGCCGGTAATGCGCTCGATATGTGCCGGCACAACGTTGCGAATGCTCGCGTCACTCGAGCCCTTAATGTCGCAGCTCTCGATCACATCCCACAGGGCCACGCCGCCGTTCAGCAGCATGGATCGCTTGGCGACAATCGAGGCGTCGAGCGTCGCGGGCTCACCGCCTGCCAAAGGGTCACCCTCGTTGGGCGGCACGGGCACGCCAAGGCACGCGGCCATCACGCGCCAAAAACGATTCTGAGGGTTGCCGTAGTAGAAGGCATTGGCACGCGAGAGCACCGAGGGAAACGACCCCAGCACCAAAACGCGCGAGTGCCGGTCGAACACGGGCTCAAACCCATGCTCAATATGTTGATAGCCCTCGTCAAACGTTGCCATGGCCTAGGCCCTCAGCAGATAACGCACCTCGTAGGGCGCAAGCTCAAGCGCGCCCGTCAGCTCGACCGTGGGTGCATCGTCGACAAGCAGGTCGACAAAGGAACCGTTGAGCTCGCCGGCGCCAAAGGTGTAAGGCTCGCCCACGGCGTTCACCGCCACGAGCACCGTCGCGTCGTCGCAGGCGCGCTCGAACAGCAGCTGCTTGTTCTGGATCACCACGTTGCGGTACGCGCCGTAGTTGAGAGCGCGTGCCGCCGCGTCGTCGGCCGAGCGCAGGTGCGCGAGCTGCGTGATGAAGGCCGTCAGCTCGTTGGGCGCGGGCTCGACGAGCGCAGGGCGAAGTGCCCAGTCGCCATCGGGGCCGCCCTTTTCGCCAGCGATTCCCCACTCGCTGCCATAGTAGCCGCACGGGATGCCCGGCATGCCAAAGAGCATGCCATAGGCGGGACGCAGGCACGACTTGTCGGTGAGGATGCTTGCCAGTCGCGGCACGTCGTGGTTGTCGACAAACGACAGCAGGTGCTTGCCGCGGTAGATGCACCAGGGATCGCCGCCAAACTGACGGTGCAGCGAGTGCGCGATCTCGAACATATTGACCGAGTTAAAGCTGGAGTACAGGCCTTTGTAGCACTCGTAGTTGGTGCAGGAGTCGAGCATCTCGTCGTTGACGATCTGGTTGTAGTCGCCGTGGAGCGTCTCACCAATCAGCACAAAGTCGGGCTTGAGCTCACGGGTAAAAGTATGCAGGCGGCGCATAAAATCGCGATCGAGCATATAGGCGACGTCCAGGCGCAGACCGTCGACGCCAAAGACTTCGGACCAGCGACGCACGGACTCAAGCAGGTAATCGACCACGGCAGGGTTTTGCAGGTTGAGCTTCACAAGCTCAAAATGGCCCTCCCAGCCCTCGTACCAAAAGCCGTCGCCGTAGCACGAGTCACCGTCAAAGCTGATGTGGAACCAATCCTTGTAGGGCGAGTCCCACTTGCGCTCCTGCACATCGCGGAAGGCCCAAAAGCCACGACCGACGTGGTTAAAGACAGCATCGAGCACCACACGGATGCCATGGGCGTGCAGCGTCTCGCACACGGCGGCAAAGTCGGCGTCCCCACCCAGGCGGCGGTCGATATGGCGCAGACTGCGCGTGTCGTAGCCATGGCTGTCGGATTCGAGCGGCGGGTTGATGAGCACAGCGCCAACGCCGAGTTCCTGCAGGTAGTCGGCCCATTGGGCAATCTTCATGATGGGCGCATCGGGGTTGGGCGCGGCGTTGGCAGCCTGGGCGAGTTCATCCTCGGCGACGGGGGCGGCGTTTTCGCGCGGAGCTCCGCAGAAGCCCAGCGGATAGATCTGATAGAACGTCGTCTCGTATGCCCACATAGCAACCTCCCGGTAAGCTCAACACAACGACATCCATTGTATGCCCGGCTTGTATCCTCTTCCCCAAAATAAGTTGCGGTGGAATAGTTCCTGCTTGGGCCTTCAGAGGCCTTAAACAGGAACTATTCCACCGCAACTGATGAGGAAACGTGATTAGGCAACGGGCTTTGCGCGGCGAATGGCCGGGAACATCACCGTGATAGCGAGGATGACGCCCACGACGGCAATCGACCCGCCCGCGAAGCCGATCCAGGCGATACCGGGACCCGAAACCACGGCTCCGCCGATCGCGGTACCCGTGCCAATGCCCAGATTGAACAGGCCCGAGAAGATCGACATGGCGACGGCCGACGAATCTGCCGGCGTGTGCTTGATGAGCTCGGCCTGAAACGCCACGTTAAAGGCCGTGGCGCAGCAACCCCACAGTGCGCAGACGGCAAGCACTGTCACGAGCGACGATGCGGCCGGCCCCATGAGCAGCAGGGCCACCGGCACGCCGGAGAGCGTGATAGCCAAGAACGGGAAGCGATGCCCATCGAACAGGCGGCCGAACAGCCAGCTTCCGAGCAGACCGGAGCAGCCGAACGCCGTCAGCGTCATGGTGATAGCGCTTGCGTCGACATGGGCGACCTGAGCCAGGAAAGGCTCGATATAGCTGTAGCTTGCGTAATAGCCGGTCGCCATGAAGACCGTGACTGCGTAGAGCGCGATGAGGAGCGGGTTCTTGAGCAGCTCGGGCAGCTGTTTGACGGTAAAGCGCTCACCCGCCGGCATGGCCGGGAACACCGCTGCCTGGTAGACGGCCGCGATGGCTGAGAGGCCCCCGACCACGGCAAACGTCATGCGCCAGCCCACGGCCAAGCCAATGGCGCGACCGAGAGGCAGGCCAAAGATCTGCGCGATGGACGAGCCCGTAGCAATCATGCTGATGGCGAGCGCGCCGTGGCGAGTGTCGACCAGGCGCGAGGCCATAATCGAGGCGACTGACCAGAACACGGCATGTGCGCAAGCGACCACCAGGCGCGCGCAGACCAGGATGGGATAGGTCGGCGCCACAGCGGACAGGAACTGACCGAGCGAGAACACGGCAAGCACACCCAGCAGCATCCGCTTAAACTCGAAACGCGAAGCGAACACCATGAGCGGCAACGACAGCAGCATGACGCCCCAGGCATAGACCGAGATCATGATGCCCGCCTGGGCCTCGGTGAGCGAGAACGACGCGGCGATATCAGTCAAAAGGCCGATGGGCATAAACTCCGACGTGTTGAACACGAACGCACAGCAGGTGAGCCCGACGAGTGGGAGCCACTGCCTGAGCGTGATGCCGTCTTGCCTTGCCTGACTCATATATAACATCTCCAATCATTTTGAGCGGAGGGGATTATATAGCAACGGTCCCGCATCCGTCAGTAACGGACACGGGACCGAAACAATTCGATACACAGAGGTTGCGCCGTCAATAAAATACTAAGCCAACCCCAGCAATATGCCCGCCGAATGCACGACAAACGCCACGATCCAGGCGACCGTCACTTGAAACGCGAACACGGCAACGGCATAGCGCGCGCCCAACTCGCTCCTGACGGCGCCGATGGCCGCCACGCAGGGCGGGTACAGCAACGTAAAGACCAGGAACACGTAAGCGGTAAACGGCGAAAACATGGTCGACAGTGCCGCGGGCGAGGTCGCGCCCAAAAGCACGGTGAGGGTCGAGATGACACTCTCCTTGGCGATAAGTCCGGTGACGAGCGCCGTGGATGCGCGCCAATCGCCAAAGCCAAGCGGCGCCAGCGCCGGCGCGATGATGCTGCCGAGGCCCGCAAGCAGGCTTTGCGACTGATCGGCGACCACATTAAAGCGGATATCGAACGTCTGAAGGAACCAGATGACCACCGTAGCGGCAAAGATAATGGTAAAGGCCTTGGTAATAAAGTCTTTGGCCTTATCCCATGCCAGCATCACTGTCGTCTTGATGCTCGGCAGGCGGTAATTGGGAAGCTCCATGATAAATGGCACCGGATCGCCCTTAAATGCCGTGCGGTTGAGCACCAAAGCCGCAATGCAGCCGACCACGATACCGATCAGATAGAGCGAGACCATGGCGGGAACCGTCGCCTGTGGGAAAAACGCCCCGCACAGCAGACCGTAGACCGGCAACTTGGCCGAGCAGCTCATGAACGGCGTGAGCATGACCGTCATCTTGCGGTCGTGCTCGGATGGGAGCGTACGGGTCGACATGATAGCCGGCACGGTGCAGCCAAACCCGACGAGCATGGGCACAAAGCTGCGGCCCGACAGGCCAAAACGACGCAGCACCTTATCCATGACAAAGGCGACGCGCGCCATGTAGCCCGAGTCTTCCAGAATGGAGAGGAACAAGAAGAGCACGACGATAATCGGCAGGAAGGTCAGCACGCTGCCCACACCCGTAAGCACACCGTCGACAGCCAGCGAGCGCACCACGTCGTTGGTGCCGAACGCCTTGAGGCCCGCATCGGCCGAGGCGATGATGGCAGCGATGCCGTCCTCCATGAGTCCCTGCAACGCCGCGCCGATCACGCCAAACGTCAGCCAAAAGACGAGGCCCATGATCACCAGGAACGCCGGAATGGCCGTGTAGCGACCCGTCAGGATGCGGTCGATCTTGACGGAGCGCACGTGCTCGCGGCTTTCGTGCGGTTTGACGACGCAGCGCCCGCACACGTCGCCGATAAAGCTAAAGCGCATATCGGCCAGCGCGGACAGGCGGTCGGTGCCGGCCTCGCCCTCCATCTGGGTAATGATGTGCTCGATAGCGTCGAGCTCGTTGCGATCCAGGTGAAGCGCCTCGGTCACCAGCTCGTCGCCCTCAACCAGCTTGGTCGCCGCAAAGCGCACCGGGATGTGCGCCGTCACGGCATGGTCCTCGATCAGGTTGGCAATGCCGTGGATGCAGCGATGCAGTGCGCCGCCGTCCGATCCATCGGGCGCACAGAAGTCCAGGCGACCGGGGCGCTCGCGGAACCGCGCCACGTGCAAGGCATGATCCACCAGCTCGCCGATACCCTCGTTGCGGGCAGCGCTAATGGGAACAACAGGCACGCCCAACAGGCTCTCGAGCAGATTGACGTCCACGGCGCCGCCGTTGGCCGTCACCTCGTCCATCATGTTGAGCGCGATGACCATGGGGCGGTCGAGCTCCATAAGCTGCAGCGTCAGGTACAGGTTACGTTCGATGTTGGTGGCGTCGATGATGTCGATGATGGCGTCGGGGTTTTCGTCCAAGATGAATTGGCGGCTGACGATCTCTTCGCCCGTGTACGGCGACAGGGAGTAAATGCCGGGCAGATCGGTAACGCTTGCCTCGGGATGGTTACGGATGGTGCCGTCCTTGCGGTCGACCGTCACGCCAGGAAAGTTACCGACGTGCTGGTTGGAGCCCGTAAGCTGGTTGAACAGCGTGGTCTTACCGCAGTTTTGGTTGCCGGCGAGGGCAAAATGCAGCGGTGCGCCCTCGGGCACGGCCGTTTTTGCCGCACGGGGCGAATACATCCCCTCGCCGAGTGCCGGATGCTCCGTCGTTCCGATTGCGGCGTTGGCGCGCGGACCGGTATCGGTGTCGTGCACATCCACGAGCTCAATGCGTGCGGCATCATCCTTGCGCAGCGTCAACTCGTAGCCACGCAGGCGAATCTCGAGCGGGTCGCCCATGGGGGCGTACTTCATCATGGTGACTTCGGTGCCCGGCGTTAGGCCCATGTCCAAAATATGCTGTCGGAGTGCCTGGTCGTCCGATGCCACCGATGCGACAACGGCGTCCTTTCCAATCTCGAGCGTATCGAGCTTCACGTCCGTGTTCCTCCCCCGGCGCCCACAGGGCGTTGCATTTATGTTCACCTTGGCTAACCGTTTGCCACGGCTAACCAATTTAACCATGCATGATAGCGCGAACACACAACGATGTTCAATCAGCAAATTGGCGCAATGGGGACAGGCAGGAGAGTTCAGGGCCATAGTTTCCCGATGAGGCCTCTCGGGGAAACTACATCCCAGAATTCCGGCTCGAAACGGGATATGGTTTCCCAAACAGGCCTCTTACGGAAAATGCATCCCGGAATCCCCGCTCGAAACGGGACGCGCTTTCCCAGTCGAGGCCCTATGGGAAACTGCGTCCCACCTTGAAAGGCAAAACTGGGGCGCAGTTTCCGGACGGGGCATCAAAAACGAAGTTGCGGTGGAATAGTTCCTGGATGGGCTGGTTGATGCCCCAGATAGGAACTATTTCACCGCAAGTTATTGAAGAGCTTGGATGCCGGGACTCTTACAGATGGCGCTCGAGGAAGCGGAAGGCCAGGCGGATCCAGGGACGGACGGAAACCTGCTTGTCCTCGTTGTCGACCGCGGTGTTGGCGTTGCCGAGCGAAAGGCCATGACCACCCTGGTCGAAGACGTGCATCTCGCATGCAGCGCCCTCCTCGGCCATGCGCTGCGCAAACGGGTAGACCTGCGCGATCGGCGCCGTCTTGTCGTCGGACACGCCCCACACAAAGGTCGGTGGCATCTGACGCGAAACATGCGTGGTGGGGCAGATGTCGGCCAGATGCTCGTCAGTTGCCTCGCCGCCCGTCACCATCGACAGGTAGTCGTTGAGCAAATCGCGCCCCGTCTTGCCACCCGTCTTGGGCACACGCAAGTCAATGCGCGGATCGCGCGTCTGCATGTCGCGCACATAGGCAAAGTCGAGCAATGGATAGCCCAGCACCACGGCATCGGGACGAATGTCGTCCGGACGCGCCCCGGCAAGTGCCGCAAAGGGGCCGGTCTTCCACTGTGTTGCCAGCGAGGCGCAAATCATGCCGCCAGCAGAAAAGCCCACGACGCACACGCGCTTAGGATCGACATGCCACTCGTCGGCGTTGGCGCGCACCGTGGCGACCATCTTGGCAAGATCTGCCTGGGGATGCGGAAAGCTCACGTCACCCGTAGAACTCGTGACATAGTTGAGCACAAAGGCCTGGTAACCGTGATCCAAAAACGCAAACGCCACAGGATCCTGCTCATGCGGAGCGATATGCGTAAACGCACCTCCGCCACAGATAATCACCGCGGGGCGGCGGCCATTCGGTTTATCGGGCAACGGCTCGGCACCCAAATACGTAAACGTCGCCGGATAATCCTCGGTCGGCTCCTCGCCCCACAGCGCATGGTTCTCGACAATCATATGTGCTCCCTTCGCGCAAATTATGCGCCCTTGTTTTTCGCCTTCAAGCGTACCCCACTTGAACCCGTGGCGCAGAAACACTCCGGCAATAAGTTTCCCTTCAACTGATATATCACATAATCCCAGTTCAGAGGTATCGTTGAGCAGCGTAGAATAGGGGCGTTGACCAAGCCGCGAAACACATGTGAAACGTTTCCGGCAAACCAAACGCGCGATATGCGCCTATTTAAGTTGGAGGCAACTATGGGTCTGCTCGATTCGCTTAAGTCCACCTTCACCTCGACCGGCGAGGCGTCCGTTCCGCCCGCAGCAAGCTTCGCTACCCGCGAAGGCGTCATCTATGCCCCCGTCAACGGCGTGCTCGTCAACCTGAACGAGGTTCCCGACGAGACGATCGCCTCGGGCATGCTTGGCCAGGGCTATGGCATCGAGCCCATTACCGGCACCATCTATGCGCCCGCCAACGGCCGCATCGGTGCCACCACTGTCACCAACCACTCCATCGGCATGATCACCGAGGACGGTCTGCGCGTGTTCATCCATGTTGGCCTGGGCACCGTGGAAATGAACGGCAAGGGTTTTGCCCGCTTTGTCGAGATGGGCGATGTGGTCAAGGCAGGCCAGCCGCTCATCAGCTTCGACCGCGAGGCCATTAAGGCCGCTGGTCACGAGGACATCGTGACCGTCATCGTCTCCGAGCTCGATCGTCTTAAGAGCATCGACCATGTCGGCGAGTCTGGAACGCTTATCGGCGGCAACCCGCTCGTCAAGCTTGGCGACCCGCTGCTGGTTGCCAAGACCAAGTAGCCAGGCCCCACGCCACACAGCCAAAAGGCACCTCGTCAAGCGCCCACGACCATTTGGCCGCGGGCGCTTTTCGTTTGAAAAACCATCCCGCCAATGCCTTATCTGTATAGCCCAAATGAGCCGAGCTGCTAGAATATCGAACTGTATGGATAACTATCATTCAACCGTTATGGGAGGATACGTGAACCGCACCAAAATCGCGCAGCTCTATGCCGATGCCGAGCCGCTCGGCGGCCAGACCGTCACCGTCGCCGGCTGGGTCAAGTCCGTCCGCGACATGAAGAACTTTGGCTTCGTTACGCTCAACGACGGCAGCTGCTTCCGCGACCTGCAGGTCGTCATGAACCGCGAGGCACTCGACAACTACGACGAGATCGCCCATCAAAACGTCTCGGCCGCACTCATTTGCACCGGCACCGTCAAGCTGACCCCCGATGCGCCCCAGCCTTTCGAGCTTTCTGCCACCTCCATCGAGGTCGAGGGCGTCAGCGCCCCGGATTACCCGCTGCAGAAGAAGCGCGCAACCGTCGAGTTCCTGCGCACCCAGCAGCACCTGCGCCCGCGCACCAACCTGTTCCGCGCCGTGTTCCGCATCCGCTCTGTCGCGGCTGCCGCCATCCACCGCTTCTTCCAGGAGCAGGGCTTTGTCTACGTCAACACCCCCATCATCACCACGAGTGACTGCGAGGGCGCCGGCGAGATGTTCCGCGTGACCACGCTCGACCCCAAAAATCCGCCCCTCACCGAGTCCGGCGAGGTCGACTGGAGCCAGGACTTCTTCGGCAAGCATGCAAGCCTCACCGTGTCCGGCCAGCTCAATGCCGAGAACTTTGCCATGGCCTTTGGCGACGTGTACACCTTTGGCCCCACCTTCCGTGCCGAGAACTCCAACACCACGCGCCACGCCGCCGAGTTTTGGATGATCGAGCCCGAGATGGCCTTTGCCGACCTTAACGACTACATGGATAACGCCGAGGCCATGCTCAAGTACGTCCTTAAGGACGTCATGGCCACCTGCCCCGACGAGCTCAATATGCTCAACAAGTTTGTGGACAAGGGTCTGCTCGAGCGCCTGGACCATGTCGCCAACTCCGACTTTGCCCGCGTTACCTACACCGAGGCCGTCGAAATCCTGGAGCAGGCAGTCGCTGCTGGCCACCAGTTTGATTACCCCGTCAGCTGGGGCATCGACCTGCAGACCGAGCACGAGCGCTTCCTGACCGAGGAGCACTTTAAGCGCCCGACCTTCGTGACCGACTACCCGGCCGAGATCAAGGCGTTCTACATGCGCATGAACGAGGACGGCAAGACCGTCGCCGCCGCCGACTGCCTGGTTCCCGGTATCGGCGAGATTATCGGCGGCTCCCAGCGCGAGGAGCGCCTGGATCTGCTCGAGGCCCGCATCAAGGACCTGGGCATGAATCCCGAGCAGTACAAGTACTACCTTGACCTGCGCCGCTACGGTTCCTGCAAGCACGCCGGCTACGGTCTGGGCTTCGAGCGCTTGGTCATGTATCTGACCGGCGTGGGCAACATCCGCGACGTCCTGCCGCACCCGCGCACCGTGGGCAACGCCGACTTCTAATCGTCGGACGCTAGCTCGCGTCGCCACACGCCAACGCTCATCGCATAAGCGTCTCTCGACATCGGTCGAGAGACGCTTTTTTCAACAGCATCCGTCAAGCTTTTGGCAAGTTTTTGGTCAGTTGAGCAGGGCTGTTGAAAACTCGGCCCGCCGTTTGCCGACGACTACCGACCGCCCAGAGCGCCCTGCGCCCCTGGGAAAGCCCCACGCCCTAGGCTCCATACCGTCGCCACCCAAAACGGAAAGGACGTGGGCACGATGACCGAAGCCGCTGTTGAAACCTACGACACCACGACGAGGGGCGCCGCCTCGATGGCAGCCTATCGCGCCGTTCGCATCCTGCAGCTCTTGAGCGAAAACACCGGCGAAGACAAGGCCATGCTTTCCGATGAGCTGATCCGGCGCCTCGCCCATCCCGACGACCCCGCCCGCATGCCCATCTCGGCGGCGCGGCGCAGCATCTACACCGCCATCTCCGCGCTTCGCCATGCCGGATACGAAATTGAGTACAAACGCGGCGTGGGCTACAAACTTCTTACCCGCCCGCTCACCGATGAAGAGATCATCCGGCTCCACGGTATGGTCATGCGCAACCGCTCCACGCCTATCGCTATCCGCAAGAGCATGGCGCAGCACTTAGTTGCCATGGCGAGCGCCGACGTTCGCGGCTACCTCGATACACCCGAACCCGCTCCAAGCGCAGGCAGCAAGGCTACCAAGGCAACACGCACGCCCATCAAGCGCATCGACACGTGCGAGCTCGTCGAGCAGGCCATCGACCACGGAACCACGGTGAGTTTTGATATTTCGAGCGTCACGACACGCGGCGAAACCGAAGCAGCACGGATGACACTCCGTCCCTTTGCCATCAGGCAGCGCGATGGCATCTCGTATCTGCTGGGAACGGTCTACGACGCCCGAGGCACCGACGATACGCTGCGCACCGTCGAGATCGCCCGTATGAGAAACGTCACCACACGTCTCCTCGACGGCAAGAAGCTCTTCGCCGCCCTAGACGAGGACGACGCCTCCTCCGCCGCATAAGACCCTCCGCCGCCCATTCGACTACCCGTACCGCCCATCCGATTCTGTATTAAAAAACCCGCCAGGCTGTTGTAAAAATGGACATCAGCGCTACTATAGTTCCACTTGCACTTTGTCCCAGTGCAGTGTTTCCAGCCATTTTTATACTGGGGGTAATGATATGAAGGACATCACCATCAGCCGCAGGAGCCTTCTGGTCTCCGCTGGCCTGCTCGCGCTCGCCCCGCTCGCCGGATGCGGCGGCAACTCTGGTTCCGGCTCTGCTGCCGCCGGTTCCGACTACACTATCGGCGTTCTGCAGCTCACCGAGCACTCCGCACTCGATGCCGCCAACGACGGCTTTGTCAAGGCCATCAAGGAGAGCGGCCTTAAGGTCAAGATCGACCAGAAGAACGCCCAGAACGACCAGTCCACGTGTAAGTCCATTGCTGACAAGTTTGTGGGCGACAACGTCAACCTGATTTATGCCATCGCCACGCCCGCCGCGCAGGCTGCCGCCGGCGCCACGGCCGATATCCCCATCGTGGGCTGCGCCATCACCGACTACGCCGCCTCCGGCCTGGTCCAGGACAACGACAAGCCGGGCACCAACGTCACGGGCGCTTCCGACCTCACCCCGGTCGCCGAGCAGCTCGAGATGATGCAGAAGGTCCTGCCCGACGTTAAAAAGGTCGGCCTGCTCTACTGCACCGCCGAGTCCAACTCCGACGTCCAGATCAAGGCCGCCAAGAAGGAGCTCGACAAGCTGGGCCTCGAGTACACCGATTTCACCGTCTCGAGCTCCAACGAGATTCAGTCCGTCGTCGAGTCTGCCGTGGGCAAGGTCGACGCGCTGTACTCCCCCACCGACAACACCATCGCCGCGGGCGCCTCGCAGGTGGGCCAGATCTGCAAGGAGAACAAGCTTCCCTTCGTGACTGGCGAGGAGGGCATGTGCATGGCCGGCGGCCTGTTCACCCTCTCCATCAATTACGAGGATCTGGGCTACGCCGCGGGCGAGATGGCCGTCAAGATTCTGAAGGGCGAGGCCAAGCCCGAAGACATGCCTATCAAGCACCTCTCGAGCAAGGACCTGGTCGTCGTCAAGAACGACGAGATGGCCGAGGCCCTGGGCATCGACCTTTCCGCTCTGGACGCGTAATGCTATACGCGGCATGCGTCTAGAGCCCGTGCTCGCGCTTTAGCTGCGTTATTCAATATCTGAGCCACAGGGGCGGGCGCTGTAGACCGGCGTCCGCCCTGCTTGTTTCAGGTAAAACAAAACGTCTGTCCGCAGCTCTTCTATGCATTGTTACCGCTATTATGGTGAATCACGTGTCCACCCTATCCTAGGAGGTATGAAGCATGCTCATTGCATTGCAGGGCGCCGTTTCGCAGGGCGTCCTCTGGGGCATTATGGTGCTTGGCGTGTTTATCACGTTCCGCCTGCTCGACATTCCCGATATGACCTGCGACGGCAGCTTTGCCCTCGGCGGCTGCGTCTGCGCTGTGCTCATCGTCAATAACAACGTCGACCCGCTGCTCGCCGTGCTGGCCGGTATGTGCGCCGGCGCCATCGCGGGTGCCGTCACGGGCATTTTGACCACCGTCTTCGAGATTCCCGCGATCCTCGCCGGAATCCTCACCCAGATCAGCCTGTGGTCCATCAACCTGCGCATCATGGGCAAGTCCAATACGCCAATTCTTGCCAAGGGCACCGTGTTCTCGGCCGTCAGCAATATGACCGGTCTGCCGCAGTCCACCGTTGCCATCATCTTGGGCATCCTGCTCGCCGTGGCTATCGTTGCCATCCTGTATTGGTTCTTTGGCACCGAGATCGGCTCGGCGCTGCGCGCCACCGGCAACAACGAGTACATGATCCGCGCTCTGGGCGTCAACACCAACTCCACCAAGATGATCGCCCTCGTGCTCTCCAACGCCCTCATCGGCCTTTCGGGCGCGCTTATCTGCCAGAGCCAGAAGTATGCCGACATTGGTATGGGCACCGGTGCCATCGTTATCGGTCTTGCCGCCATTGTTATCGGTGAGGTGCTCGGCCGTCTGCTGCCCGGCGGCCTCACGCAGTTTAGCGTCCGTCTTGCCTCCGCCGTCTTTGGCTCCGTGGTGTACTTCCTTATCCGCGCCATCGTGCTGCAGTTGGGCATGGACGCCAACGACATGAAGTTGCTCTCCGCCGTGATCGTCGCCGTGGCCCTGTGCGTGCCCGTGGTTTGGGAGCGCTATAAGCTCCGCAGCTCCTACACGAAGGGGGATGAGGCAGATGCTTAAGCTCTCGCACGTCAAGAAGACCTTTAACAAGGGCACCGTCACCGAGAAGCGCGCGCTCACCGGCGTCGACCTCACCCTGAATGACGGCGACTTTGTAACCGTGATCGGCGGCAATGGCGCCGGCAAGTCCACGCTGCTCAACATGATCGCCGGCGTGTACCCGCTCGATTCGGGCGTTATTGAGCTCGACGGCACCGACATCTCGCGCCTGAGCGAGTCGCAGCGCGCCAAGTACCTGGGCCGCGTGTTTCAGGACCCCATGCGCGGTACCGCTGCCGACATGCAAATCGCCGAGAACCTGGCCCTCGCCAAGCGTCGCGGCCAGCGTCGCGGCCTTTCGTGGGGCGTCACCAAGGCCGAGAAAGATGAGTACGTTGAGCTGCTCAAGCGCCTGGACCTTGGTCTGGACACGCGTCTCAACGCCAAGGTCGGCCTGCTCTCGGGCGGCCAGCGCCAGGCACTCACCCTGCTCATGGCCACGCTCACCAAGCCACGCCTGCTGCTGCTCGACGAGCACACCGCGGCCCTCGACCCCAAGACGGCCTCTAAGGTGCTCAATCTGACCGAGGAGATCGTCGACGAGAACCACCTCACCACGCTCATGGTCACGCATAACATGAACGACGCTATCCGTCTGGGCAACCGTCTGATCATGATGCACGAAGGCCACGTGATCTACGACGTGGCGGGCGATGAGAAGAAGTCGCTCACCGTAGCCGACCTGCTGCAGAAGTTCGAGGAGGTCTCGGGCGGCGAGCTCGCCAACGACCGCATGCTGCTGAGCTAAAACCTGCCAAAAAGGGACAGGTTTATTTTGGCAGGTTTTATCTGCGCAAACGTCAAAACCGCCGCTAAGGGACAGGCGCCCTTGCGGCGGTTTTCGCATATTATGTCGATAATCCGATATTCAACCAGACATTCTGGCTAAGGACTAAGGAAACTGCCATGAAAAGACTCCCCCGCCTTGCGTTAGCCGCCGCGTTGTTTGCCGGCGCGCTCGCAGGCATCCCAAGCCTCGCTTTCGCGGGGAACCTGCCCGCCGCCATTGACGGCTCCGTGGCCGTCATGCACACCAACGACATCCACGGCAGCTACAAGTACAGCTACAACGCAAGCAAGGGCACCGGCACTGTGGGCTTTGATGGGCTGGCGGTTCTCTATAGCGCCCAAAACAGCGCCCCCGATCTTTTGCTCGATGCGGGCGACACCTTCCACGGGCAGTCCTTCGCCACCATGAGCGAGGGCAAGAGCATCGCCGAGCTCATGGACACCTTCTATGTAGACGGCTACGACGCGACCACGCCGGGCAACCACGACTGGAGCTACGGCGCAGACAAACTCCGCACCATGACCGGCTACAGCACCACCGGCACGCCCTTCGCCATGCTCTGCGCGAACGCGAAGTCCACGAGCGGCGTATGGAGCTCGAGCATCACGAAGACGCTCGATCGCACCTGGGAGGATACCGAGGATCACTCCACATTCGACTACAAAATCAAGGTCGGCGTCGTGGGTGCCATGGATGAGTCGCTAGGTTCCTCGCTGCGCGCGGACCTGGTCGCGGGCACCAGCTTCTCGAGTGCCGCGAACGCCATCAATACCGAGGCAGAGCAGCTGCGCAGGGAGGGCTGCGATGTTGTTGTGTGTATCGCGCACACGCTCGACGCCAAGACCTTTGCCACGCGACTCCGTGGCGTCGATGCCCTTATCGCAGGCCACGAGCACATCAACCTTAACGAGAAGGTGACGGGAGCCGACGGCAAGACAATCCACGTTGTCGAGGCGGGCAGTGCCTTTGCCGAGGTGGGACTGCTTTCCATTCCGTACAAATACGACACGAATGGCACCGAGACGACCGACGATGACACGGTCACGGTCCCTGCAGACGACAGCGACGAGAAGCTCTACACCGCCAAGAACGTCAACGACCTTTTGGCAGACCCCGACAAGGGCTCCGACTTCCAAAGCTGCCTTGAAGCCGTCCGCAACAAGATCAAGCCGCTCGACGAGGACTTTGAAAACGAATCGAACAAGGTGCTCGGCACATCCACCACCAACTATTTCTACGGCGAGGACGCCGCAGGCACGCATGGTTGGGAAATGGTGCGCACCACCGATTTCCGTCCCAGCAAGGAGGGCGACACCACCAAGGCCCAGACCATCGGCCACGTGATTTGCGGCTCTTATCTTGCCCTGACGGGCGCGGACCTCGCTATCGAAAACGCTGGCGGCATCCGCGGCGGCATCGCGGCGGGCAACGTGACCGCTGGCAACGTCATCGCCATCTCGCCCTACGGCAACACCGTGGAGACCTGGACCATGACCGGCGCGGACTTCCTCGCAGCGCTCGAGCACTCGCTACAAATCAGCGACGATTGCAACGACAGCTACGAGCTTCAGCAGGCTTATGTGGCGGCCGGTCACACCGAGCAGGAGGCGCAAGACAAGTACAAGTGGCGCGATGACTCTGGCAGCGTTCTCTCCTTTGGCGGCATCAACGTGACGATTGATTGGACGCAGCCCGAAGGCAAGCGCATTGTGAGTGCCACACTCACCAAAGACGGCAGCACGCTCGACCCCGCCAAGACCTATACCGTCGCCACCAACAACTACATCATTACCAACACGACCGACTTTCCCACCTTTGCACACGCCACCAAGTACACCGAGTGGGGCACGTGCGAGGCGGCGCTGAGGGCGCTGATTGGGCAGAACGGCTGGGAGAGCAAGATGGCCGGGCTCGCCGGCACCATCAGCTTCGGCTCCGTAGCCGTGGACCCCACGCCCACACCGGCCCCGACGCCTAAGCCCTCGCCTAAGACGGACACGACGACCACGAAGGTCAGCACCAAGAAGACGAGCGGTAAGCTCGCCGCAACGGGAGACCGCACGCTGGCAGTAGTTGGCGCGTGCCTTATCGGCGGCATCATCGTCATCATCCTCGGCATTATCTGGAAGCGTCGACGCTAAGCTACACCGCCGGGCCTTGCAGCCCCGCCGCGTAAACCTTATATCGAGCACAGAAGCCCGTCCGAATTTGATCGGACGGGCCTCTTGGTGGGTATCATGGTTGGACGATCATTAGGAGGTTTTCCCTACATGGAATTGTTTGAGCCGATTCTTCATTTCTTTGAGCAACGGTGGGTCCACAACATCATCTGGGCCGTCATCTTGGCGATAGGCACCGCCGTTGCCGCCAAGGTCGTATCCAAGACCCTGAACCATCTGCTTAACCGAGACGATAACCCGCTTCCGGCATCGAGTATCTTCATCAACATCGCGCGCGCCGTCATCTGGATGATTGGCGGCAGCTTTATCCTCGACAACTGCTTTGGCATTAACGCAAACGCGCTCGTCGCCGCTCTTGGCGTCGGCGGCATCGCTATCTCGCTCGGCTTTCAGGACACGCTGTCAAACCTTATCGGCGGCATGCAGGTGACCTTTATGGGCATCATCAAACCCGGCGACAATATCGAGGTCGGCGGCGTATCCGGCGTGGTCCAAGACATCACTTGGCGCCATACAACGATTGAGGATGCCTGTGGACAGACCATCATTGTGCCCAACTCCAACATCTCCAAGAACACGCTCGTGCACCTCATGCCCTTTGGGCGCGTTGCCGTGCCCGTCGCGGTCAAGGACACGTCCAAGTGGGCTTCACTGGACGCGCTGGCAGATGAGCTCACCGACGCTACCAAGGCCGCCGTGCTTCCCATCTCGGGCTTTGACAAGGAGCCCTACGTACTCTTTAGCGAAATCGGCGACTTTGGCATCAAAGGAAAGATCATCTTTATCGTCAGCGACGACAGCACTACTTTCACGGCAGCCGACGCCTGCATCCGCGCCATCGCCCCCATCATCGCCTAAACCACCGCAAAGGGGACAGGCATCTTTGTAGTGGTTTTCATTCGTGGTACCATGGTTTATATAGTTGTTTAAACGACTAAGGGAGCAACATCATGGAAGAGGCCTATCGTCAAGCACGCAAGCGCGGCGAGCAAGGACGTCGACGCGCCATTAGCCAAAGCGAGCATCCATACCTTACAGACCTCGATAGCTTGGTTGCTCAGCTCCCCTTAGGTCAGCGAGTGAGCGTCGGCCTGCGGGATATTCCGCTCGAAATGATCGTCGGCACGGTCACCAAAGGCCGTCAGTCCGCCTTTTCATGCAACTTTATGCCCCTGCTGCCGTTTAACACCGAGTTCGCCCGCAAGTGGTCCAACCTCTACGACATCCAGGTAACCGAGGGCTATCGCGACCCCATCATCGTCACCGAGTTTATGCATCGGTTCTATGTCCAGGAAGGCAACAAACGCGTCAGTGTCCTCAAATTCCTAGACGCCCCGACGGTTTCGGCCAAGGTCACCCGTCTCTACCCCGGCACATGGGATTCCGTCGAAAGCCGCCTGTACGGCGAGTTCTGCGCGTTTTGGCGCGTCTGCCCCCTATACGAGATCGAGTTCTCGCGCGAGGGAAGCTACGAAACGCTCGCCAAGATGCTCGGTCAGAACCTTATCGAAAAATGGCCGCAGAAAAAGGTCGATTACCTGCGCCACACCTTCCTGCTCTTTAAGCGCGCCTACCTTCGCGCAGGCGGCGACCACCTGGACATTACGCCTGCCGACGCCATGCTCGTGTACCTCAATGTGTACAACCAGGACCGCCTGCTGGATACGCCGACGGATATCGTCGTAAACCGCCTGTGCAAGATTTGGCGCGAGCTGGTCATTGCCGGCAAAAATGACGAGGACAAGGTCGATCTCGTCGAAGCGCCGAGCGTCGACGAGGAGGAGACGCCCGCCAAGTCCACCTCCGGCGTGCTCAACTTCTTTATGGGCAAGACCGTCTACTCGGCGACCAACCCCCTGCGCATCGCCTTTATCCATGAGTTCCCCTGTGCGACGTCGAGCTGGGACAGTCTGCACGACCAAGGACGTCAGTATCTCGATGAGCACTTTGACGGTATCGTGCGCACCGAGGCGTTCGAGGACTGTCACGATCCGGACGTGTTCTACGCCGCCGTGGAAACGGCTGTCAAACATGGAGACAACGTCATCTTCTCGACCTCGCACCGCCTGATGGAATACACGCTCAGAGCTGCCGTTGAGTATCCCCAGGTTCGGTTCCTTAACTGCTCTATCGGCCTTCCCCACCAAAGCGTCCGTTCGTACTTTGGCAAGATGTACGAGGCCAAGTTCCTCCTGGGCGCCCTTGCCGCCAGCATGGCGGACAACCACCGCATCGGCTACCACGCGTCGGTCTTCGCATCCGGCGCGCTCAGCGAGATCAATGCCTTTGCCATCGGCGCCTCGCTGCTCGACCCCCGCGCGCAAATTATTCTCACCTGGGGCGATGTGCCCGCCGGCGGTCTTGCCGAGGCCATGTGCCGCGAAGGCGTGAGCGTCATGACCGGCGCTGACATGTCAAAGTCGCTCGAAGACCCTACGGCCTACGGACTCCACCGCTTGGTCGACGGTAAAGTCACCGGCATCGCCATGCCCGTATGGAACTGGGGCCGTTACTACGAGCTCATCGTTCGCAGCCTTCTGCACGGCACGTGGGACGAGACCAGCGACGACAACCAAGTGCGCGCCGTCAACTACTGGTACGGCATGAGCTCCGGCGTTATCGACATCCGTTACGCTCCGGGCCTACCCTACCAGACGCGCAAACTCGTACAGTTGCTCCGCAACGGCATTGTTGAGGGATCCATCAACCCCTTTGGCGGCGAGCTCCACAGCCAGAACGGCGTGGTACAGATCGAAGGCTTCCCTCCGCTGCCGAGCACGCAGATTGTCGAGATGAATTGGCTGGCGGACAACGTGGTAGGCACCATTCCGCAGCTCGACGATGAGCCGAAAGTCCCTGCCCTATGAAAATCCTTGCCATAGCCGATACCGAAGAACGATGCCTTTGGGAGTGCTTTCGCAAGGAACGCTTTGAGGGAGTCGACCTGATTTTGTCCGCCGGCGATCTGGACCCGGACTATCTTGAGTTTTTGGTTACGGTCATCAACAAGCCGCTCATCTACGTGCGCGGCAATCACGATGACCGCTACGCACGTCATGCACCGGGCGGATGTATCTGCGTGGAAGACAGCGTGTACACGTACCGAGGGATTCGCATTGCGGGCCTTGGCGGGTCCATGCGTTATCGCGACGGCGCTAACATGTACACCGAACGCGAGATGTCCAAGCGCATGCGTAAGCTGTCGCGTAAGGTTAGGATGGTCGGCGGGTGCGACATTCTGCTTACCCATGCACCAGCCGCCGGTATGGGTGATCTGGACGATCTACCGCATCGAGGATTCGAATGCTTTAACACAGCACTCGAATCCTGGAATCCCGACTACATGGTCCACGGGCATGTGCACCAAAGCTACGGTTGCGATTTTCAGCGCGAGCGTCAGCACGTATGCGGGGCAACGATCATCAACGCCTGCGGCTATACGCAGTTTGAACTCGACGAGACGCGCTACCCCGCACGCGGCTGGCAAGCAGCCTGGCTCAACTCGCAAACCATGCGCCGCGAACTCAAGCGCCATGAGGCCATCGAGTCCTCAACCGCCAGAACACCCTGGTAACCACAACAAAGGCGCCTGTCCCCTTCGTGTTGGTTTTGCCCCGAGATAGCAAGAAACCCGGTCCTGCGCAGGGCAGAACCGGGTTTCTTTAGCAATGCTTGCTTTGCTCAGGCAGTAACTAGCAGTTACTCAGCCAGGAAGTCACGCTGGACAGCGGGATCGACCTTGACGCCAGGGCCCATGGTGGAAGACACGGAGATGGACTTGACGTACTTGCCCTTAGCAGAAGAGGGCTTGACGCGCAGGATCTCGGTGTACAAGGCAGCGTAGTTCTCGACGAGCTGCTGCTCGGAGAAGGACTTCTTGCCCAGGGGCACGTGGCAGATGCCGTAGCGGTCGGCGCGGTACTCAACGCGGCCAGCCTTGAGCTCGGAGACCATCTTGGCGACGTCCATGGTCACGGTGCCGAGCTTGGGGTTCGGCATGAGGCCACGGGGACCAAGGATCTTACCGATGCGGCCAACCTTGGCCATCATGTTCGGCGTAGCGATAGCGGCGTCGAAGTTGATCTCGCCCTTCTGAATCTGGGCGACGAGCTCGTCGGAACCGATGATGTCGGCACCGGCAGCCTCAGCCTCACGGGCCTTCTCGCCCTCGGCGAAGACGGCAACACGAACGGTCTTGCCGGTGCCGTGGGGCAGGGAGATGGAACCACGGATGTTCTGGTCAGCCTTACGAGTATCGATGCCCAGACGGAAGTGAGCCTCGACGGTCTCGTCGAACTTGGCGGTGTCGAGCTCCTTGATGAGCTTGGCAGCCTGAAGGGGGGTGTAGAGCGTGGCGCGGTCGATCTTCTCGGCAGCGGCGTTATAGCTCTTACCATGCTTAGCCATGTGCATTACCTCCTGTGGTTAAACGGGCGTGAGCCCTCCCACATCGTATCGTGTGCCCTATTGCACACATTTAACGGGCGCCCCGGTCGGAGCACCCGCCGTTACCATAAGAAATCGCTACTCAGCGATGGTGACGCCCATGGAACGGGCGGTACCGGCGATGATCTTCTTGGCGGCGTCAATGTCGTTGGCATTGAGGTCCGGCATCTTGATCTCGGCGATCTTGGTGAGCTGCTCCTGGGAGAGCTGACCAACCTTGTCAGCCTGGGGCTTAGCGGAACCAGACTTGAGGTTCAGCTCCTTCTTGATAAGGTGAGCCGCCGGCGGGGTCTTGGTGATGAAGGAGAAGGACTTGTCCTCGTAGACAGAGATCTCAACGGGGATGATGTCACCCTTCTTGTCCTGCGTCTCGGCGTTAAAGGCCTGGCAGAACTGCATGATGTTCACGCCAGCAGCGCCCAGGGCGGGGCCGACGGGAGGAGCGGGGTTTGCTGCACCAGCAGGAATCTGGAGCTTAATGACGTTGGCAACCTTCTTCTCAGCCATGGTCATTCCTTTCGAATCACGAGTGTGAAGTACTTGCTATATCGTAAGCACGCACGTGTTAGAAGCACTCCTGAGATGAGCAGTCACAGAAGAAGCACGCTCGCGCGAACGGACGAAAACTTAAGCGATGACAGCGACCTGGTTAAAGTCGAGCTCGACCGGCGTCTCGCGGCCAAAGATCATCAGCGTGACCTTGAGCTTGCCAGCCTCGGTGTTAACCTCGGAGACCTTGCCATCAAAGTCGGTAAGCGGGCCATCGGTGACGCGGACGGACGTACCGACCTCAATATCAACCGAGGTGCGCTTGGGCGAATCGCCCTTACCGGGACGACGAGTCATCTTGTTGTACTCGTCGCGGGAAAGCGGAGCGGGCTTGCCGTTGCCGCCTAGGAAACCGGTGACGCCAGGCGTGTTACGAACACACGTCCAAGCATCGTCATCCATCTCCATGCGGACCAGGACATAACCCGGGAAGATCTTGGAATCCTTGGTCTCACGCTTGCCACCCTCTTTAATCTCGGTGACGCGCTCCATAGGAATCTCGATATCAAAGATACGGTCCTGCATGCCCATAGTCTCGATGCGATGCTCGAGATCGGACTTAACGCGGTTCTCGTATCCAGAGTAAGTGTGAACGACGTACCAACGCTTAGACATGGTTTAGCCCCTCAATCCAGAGAACAGAGCAAGAGCCTCGCCAAAGCCAGCATCGAGCAGAGCGATGACGACGCCGACGACGATCAGAGAAGCGCAAACAACAACCGAGTAGTTCACGAGCTCCTTCTTATCGGGCCACGTGACACGCTTCATCTCGGACTTGACCGAAGCGAAATACTTCTTGGTGCGGGCGAAGAAACCAGGCTTCTCGTTCTTCTTGGACTTCGCAGCCTTCTCGTTCTTCTTGGCAACGGCCTTCTTGGCCTCAACCTTGGAGTTGGCGGCAGCTTTGTTGGCAGGTGCCGGCTGCTGAGCCTTCTTCTTGTTCTTCTTGTTGGCCATTTGGGTTACCTCCGCGCAATGCGCTTATACATGAGTAAACCGTAAGCCCCCAAGTGGGAGCTTACGGAATAATGACTGGCACGCCAGGAAGGACTCGAACCCTCAACACTCGGTTTTGGAGACCGATGCTCTACCAATTGAACTACTGGCGTATGTGACTTGAGACTAGCGAGTCTCTTTGTGCAGCGTGTGGTGACGGCACCAGGGGCAATACTTCTTGATCTCCATACGATCAGGCATGGTCGACTTGTTCTTGGTGGTCGTATAGTTGCGGCGCTTGCACTCAGTGCACGCAAGAGTAACTAGAGTACGCATGTATCCTGAACCTTTCATTTCCGCCCCGTACGGGCACGAGTTGTTACTTTATCAGCTCCACGTAAGTGCTGTCAATGAAAACCTCGAGTCAATTGGTTCTCGGTGGATCCATTCATATTTGGAACACATCAATGAAGCCATCGAGAGCTAATCGACGGTGCATCCAGGACCATTATCGATCCTCTCGACACCAGCAACGGCTCAATATCCATTGCAGAAAAGAACCCGGCACCCATATAAGTGCCGGGTTCTCTAAGTCAGCTATATCAAAGAGCTAATTTACTCAATGATCGTGGAGACGATGCCCGAACCGACGGTGTGGCCACCCTCGCGGATAGCGAAGCGCAGGCCCTCCTCCATGGCGATCGGGTGGATGAGGTCGCCCTCGATGGTGATGTGGTCACCAGGCATAGCCATCTCGGTGCCCTCGGGGAGCTTGACCGTACCGGTAACGTCGGTGGTACGGAAGTAGAACTGAGGACGATAACCATCGAAGAACGGGGTGTGACGGCCGCCCTCCTCCTTGGTCAGAACGTAGATCTCGCCGGTGAACTTGGTGTGCGGGGTAACCGAACCGGGCTTGCAGAGAACCTGGCCGCGCTCGATGTCCTCACGCTTGATGCCGCGGAGCAGCAGACCGACGTTGTCGCCAGCCTCGCAGAAGTCCATGGACTTACGGAACATCTCGATACCGGTAACGACGGTGTTCTGGGTATCCTTGATGCCGACGATCTCGACGGGCTCGTTGAGCTTGAGCTCACCGCGCTCGACACGGCCGGTAGCAACGGTACCACGGCCGGAGATGGTCATAACGTCCTCAACGGCCATCAGGAACGGGAGGTCGTTGTTACGAGCAGGCGTCGGGATGTACTCGTCGACGGCCTTCATGAGCTCGCGAATGGCGTCCATCCACTTGGCGTCGCCCTCGAGAGCGCCCAGAGCGGAGCCACGGATGACGGGGATGTCGTCGCCGGGGAAATCGTACTCGGAGAGGAGCTCACGGGTCTCCATCTCGACGAGGTCGATGAGCTCGTCATCGTCGACCATGTCGCACTTGTTCAGGAAGACGACGATGTAGGGAACGCCGACCTGACGGGCGAGCAGGATGTGCTCGCGGGTCTGAGCCATGGGGCCGTCGGTAGCGGCGATGACCAGGATAGCGCCGTCCATCTGAGCAGCGCCGGAGATCATGTTCTTGACGTAGTCAGCGTGGCCCGGGCAGTCAACGTGAGCGTAGTGACGGGAAGCGGTCTCGTACTCGACGTGGGAGACGGAGATCGTAATGCCGCGCTCGCGCTCCTCGGGAGCCTTGTCGATGTTCTCGAACGCAGTGAAGTCAGCCTTGCAGCCCTCGGTCTCGGAGAGAACCTTGGTGATGGCAGCGGTCAGCGTGGTCTTGCCGTGGTCGACGTGACCAATGGTGCCGATGTTAACATGCGGCTTAGTGCGCTCAAACTTCTCTTTGGCCATAAAGCCCTCCTCTAAACAGGTCGTCCCCGGACGGGACTTTGCCTTTATACCATAGTGGCCTCTCAACATACTATTGAGAAGCCACCGTGTTACCTATGGTAGCGGTGACTGGATTCGAACCAGTGACGCCACGGGTATGAACCGTGTGCTCTAACCAACTGAGCTACACCGCCGGATGGAGCCTGCAACCAGACTTGAACTGGTGACCTCTTCGTTACCAACGAAGTGCTCTACCGACTGAGCTATACAGGCACTTGACGGGTGGGAGCTATAGGATTCGAACCTATGTAGGCAGAGCCAACGGGTTTACAGCCCGTCCCCATTAACCACTCGGGCAAACTCCCAATCGTTCAAGTATCCGCAGGTCCTTTGGTCTTTTGGACCGCCGCCCCCGCGAACGAAAAAGATAATACGATGCAACCTTGGGGGCTGTCAACGAAAACCTCTAGATACACGGTGCCGGGCGTATCTATATAGCTGTGACCTGCGGTTTTGTTGAGTTTGGATATGAAGGACGGTGGTTTTGGATACTGAGGTGACGTTTCCCGAGGTAACACTTTGCTGTAGTGGAGTACACCTTTAGTATCGAACTTCGATACCAGCTTATTTGCACCTATATATAGGTCGAGATCGGGGCTTCCCAGACAGAAGATTGCTCTTCCCAGGCAAAATCGAACGTGGATTTTCTTCCGTTTGAAATCGAGCGTGGATAATCTTCCACTTTGCCGTGCCATCGAATCCAAAGTGGCAGATTATCCACGCTCATTCACTAAGCGGAAGATTTTCCACCCTCGTGCGTCCGAATATCCTCGCTCGACCAGGATGACTGGGACCGGTCCGACCTTTGTCTCGATCTGTAACATTTAGAGAACATTTTCTCCCCTATCTGTTACAGATCGAGATGTTTCGCAGAGACCCCAGCTTACGTCTCAATCTGTAACAGTAAGAACGGTTTTCCGCCCCTTCGTGTTACAGATCGAGACAAACCTGAAGCTAGGTTGCGCCAAACCCGCTGACTTATCGACAAAAAAGAAACGGGCCCTGTCCCACAAGGGAACAGAGCCCGAAACTCTCATGGAGCCAGTGACAGGAATCGAACCTGCAACCCACTGATTACAAATCAGTTGCGCTACCGTTGCGCCACACTGGCACACTTGGCGCTTTCGCGCGAAGCCAGTTAAGAATAAAGGAATTGCGGACGGGGTGCAACAGACCCTTTGACCGACCACATCTCAAAACCCTTCGTCAGAACGAATAGTTTTATCCGTTCGCCAAAACCAAAAACTATTCGTTTTGGCGATGCCAAGCCGCAACCCATTGATTACAAACAAGTTGGTTGGTCAATCGAGAAAGCAGCTCCCCATAGAAGGTTTCCTACCTCCCGCGCAGGGCCTTGAGCTTGGCCAGCGCCTCGGGGCTCAGGCGGCTGCCCAAGGTCATCTTGATCTGCGGAGCTTCCTCTGCCTCGCGAACGTCGTTATCGATCTGTTTGATCTCGTCCACCAGCATACGGCTCGAGATACGCGTGACACCCTTGCCCATGACGACGGCCTGGATCGTGCCGTCGCTCGACACCACAGAGCACGCACGGCCTTCCTCGCGTGCCTCGATGCAGAGCTTCTGTACCACGGTATCGGCAGAGACGCCCGTCGGCGAAAACTCGATGCGCACGCCGCGGGCCGGCAGGTTGGGGCGCTCGCTGGAGATGTTGCCCGCGCCGTCAAACACGATCACGGCCTCGTAGCGGCCCTGGGCAAACGCGGCGACGTCGTTGATGAGTGCAGTTCGCGCCATATCGTGGACGTCGCTGGAATACGGATCGTCGGAATGGTCGTAGACGAGCTTTTCGTAGCGCGGCGTGCAGTGGATCACGTTGTAACCGTCGACCACCAGCAGCTCGGGCTTGTTGGAGTGCACCGTCGAGACTGGGTCGGCGATAGCCTGCGCAAACGCATTGCCGCCCACGCCGTAGGTCGCGGCCGAAACAATCGGCTTGGCCGAGCCCTCGCCAAAGCGCTTGGCCTTGGACTTGGCACGGTTCTTTTTGGACATGCGTTACTCCTCCCCCATGAGCTCGCCGGCGTTGCGGCGCAGCCACTCAAAGCACAGCGCCGTGGTCGCCTGGGCAACATTGAGGCTCTCGGTCATGCCGCGCTGGGGAAGCTTGGTCAAAAAGTCGCATTTCTCAAGCACCAGGCGCGAGATGCCGTCGCCCTCGGAGCCCATGACGAGCGCCACGCGGCCCTCGAAGGGAGCATCCCAGCAACTGCCTTCGGCGTGCTCAGAGGCACCGCCCACCCAAAAACCAGCGGCCTTAAAATCGTCGAGCGCACGGGCGATATTGGGAACCTGCGCGATAGGCAGATGCATGACGGCACCGGCTGAGGTCTTATAGCTGCCCACGGTCACGCCGGCGGCACGCTTATTGGCAATGACGACGCCCGCCGCGCCCACAACCTCGGCGGAGCGCACGATGGCGCCAAAGTTGCCGTCGTCAGTCACGTGGTCGAGCACCACGACAAGTGCCGGGCCCTCGCCTGCGCGGTCGAGAATATCGGCGACATCGGCATAGGGGAAGTTGCCAACCTCGAGCGCGATGCCCTGGTGAGCGCCGTGGCTCGACAGTGCGTCGAGCTGCGCGCGCGGCACATACTTAATGCGGACACCCACGGCGTTGAGGTCGTCGACCAGGCGCGACAAGGCGGCATCGCGCTCCCCGCCCTCGGCAATGAGCGCGCACTTGATGGGAAAACCAGTGCGCAGCGCCTCGGCGGCTGCACGACGACCTTCGATAAACTCGCCCTTGGGAGCCTGGACAGCGTCGCGGTTGCGATCGCGCTGCGGACGTGCGGCCTGGGTGCGATCGCGCTGGCCCTTGGGAGCGGCAGCGCGGTCATTGCGGCGAATCGGACGCGAGCCAGAAGCAGCCTGCTTGCCGCCACGAGGCGCACGCTTGCGATTGTCGGCCATAAAGTGACCTCCTAAATACAACTATCAAACGAAACAAAATAAACGACCGCCCATGAATATTAATTCGGGCGGTCGGTACGGGTTTTCCAAGTGCCCGAGATTGCCGTGAAAGAGGAGCGACGCGTACTTGAGTACGCGAGCGACGGTTTGAACGGCAAGGTCGGGTGCTTGGGAAACCCGCGGGGATTAGAGAGATTTGATACGAGTGCCGGCGGCGGTATCTTCAATCGTCAGCCCGAGGTCCTTGAGCTGGTCGCGGATGGCGTCGGCCAGATCCCAGTTCTTGGCGGCACGGGCCTCGGCACGGGCCTCGAGAATCTTGGCAGCGGCCTCGTCCACGTCGTCGCCCGTGTAGGCAACCAAACCGGCGGCAACGCCCAGCAGGCCCAGCGGCAACTCGACCTTGGGCTCGGGAAGCTCAACGCCAAACGTATCGAGCAGCTCGGCCAGCGTATCGGCGGCAGCCAGGACTGCGGCCTTGTCGGCAGCATCGCCCGCCTGCTCCAGGTACTGGTTGCACTCGGTCACAAAGCCAAAGACAGCACCCATGGCACCGGCGGTGTTAAAGTCGTCGTCCATGCACTCCTTAAAGGTGGCACGGGTCTCGGCGGCCTTGGCGGCAAACGCCTCGGATGCTGCCTCATCGGCATCGGCCGTCGCATGGTTCGCGGCCCAGCGCAGGTTCTCGACCGTACCGGCGATACGCGTGAGCGAGTTCTCGGCACCCTCCAGGCGCTCCCAAGAAAAGTCGAGCGGCGAGCGATAGCTCGTCTGCAGCATCAGCAGGCGCAGGGCGGCAGCGGAGTGCTGCTCGAGGACCTCGGCCAGCGTAAAGAAGTTGCCGAGCGACTTGGACATCTTCTCGCCGTCTACCAGCAGCATGCCCGTGTGCATCCAGGTGTTGGAGAAGCCCTGGTGCCAGGCGCAGGTGGCCTGAGCGCACTCGTTCTCGTGATGCGGGAAGGCAAGGTCGGAGCCGCCGCCGTGGATGTCGATCGGAGTGCCCAGGTAGCGATGCACCATGGCGGCGCACTCGGTGTGCCAACCGGGACGGCCCTCGCCCCAGGGGCTCGGCCAGCTGGGCTCGCCGGGCTTGGCGGCCTTCCACAGGGCAAAGTCGAGCGGGTCGTTCTTGTCCTCGTTCTCCTCAATGCGTGCGCCAACCATAAGGTCGTCGATGTTGCGGCCCGAGACCTGACCATAGTTGGGATCGCTGCGCACGGCAAAGTACACATCGCCGTTATCGGCTGCGTAAGCGTAGCCCTGCTCGATAAGCGTCTTGATCATGGCGATCATGGGGCCGATCTCCTTGGTGGCGCGGGGGCGCACATCGGGATCGAGCACGTTGGCGGCGCGCATGACGCCGATGAACTTGTCGGAGAACTCCGTCGCGACCTCGGCGGCCGTACGGCCCTGCTCGTTGGCGCGCTTGATGATCTTGTCGTCGACATCGGTGAGGTTCTGGGCGAACGTGACCTCGTAGCCGCTCGCGATGAGCCAGCGGCGAATCACGTCAAAGCTGATGAACGTGCGGGCGTTGCCGATGTGGATGTTGTCGTAGACCGTGGGGCCGCACACGTACATGCGGACCTTGCCGGACTCGATGGGCTGGAACTCTTCCTTTTTATGGGTAGCGCTGTTGTAGATACGCATTCGTTACTCCTTAACGGTTTTCTGTAGCAGGCAGACGGCCCAGGCGCCGATTCCCTCGCCCTGGCCTTCCCAACCGAGCTTTTCGGTCGTAGTGGCGGCGACGCCCACGTTTTCGACGTCAACGCCCAGGGCATGGGCAAGGTTGGCGCGCATGGCATCGCGGTGCGGGGTGATCTTGGGTTGCTGGCAGGCAATGGTGCAATCGGCATCGACAAACTCGAAGCCCAGCTCGCGCGCATAGTCCATCACGCGAGCGAGCAGCACCATCGAATCGGCACCCTCATAGGCGGGGTCGGTATCGGGGAATAGCTTGCCGATGTCTCCCCCGCGGCAGGCGCCCAGAATAGCGTCGGCCAAGGCGTGCGCGAGCACATCGGCATCCGAGTGGCCCAGCAGGCCGCGCTCATAGGGAATGTCGACACCGCCGATGATACATCGACGCCCCTCCACCAGACGGTGGACGTCGTAGCCATGGCCAATGCGCAGGTTACTGAACATGGGGAAGGTCCTCTCCCTCGGCCATGCGGCCAAGCAGAATCGCGGTTACGGGACGCAGGTCCTCGGGCACCGTCACCTTAAGGTTATCGCGCGGGCTCTGGACACAGCGGACGCGCCCGCCCATGCGCTCGACCAGCGATGAATCGTCAGTACCGATAAAGCCCTCGGCAATCGCCGCGGCATGGGCGCGCTTCATAGCATCGACGCTAAAGATCTGCGGCGTCTGCGCGGCCCAGTACAGCTCGCGCGGCGGCGTCTCGACGATGTTGTCGCCATCGACGATCTTGAGCGTGTCGATCGCGGGCTGACCGCACACGACACCGTCGAGGGCGCGGTCGCCCACAAGCACGTCGATCGCGTGGTCGATGGCCTCGGTCGTAATGAGCGGACGAGCACCATCGTGAATGGCAACGTATTCAAAGCCCGCCGGAACCGCATGCACGCCGGCACGGGTGGAATCCTGGCGGGTATCGCCGGCATCGGCAAAGCTGATGGGCGTGTCATAGTCAAACGGGTCGATGGCAAGGCGGCGCATCTCGGCACGGCGCTCGGCAGGGCAAACCACGACGATGTGGCCGACCTTGTCGCTACGATCGAACGCACGGATGGACCAGCTCATGAGCGGACGGCCCGCCACGTTAACGAGCTGCTTGCCGCCGGGATTTCCAAAGCGCTGGCCGCTGCCACCGGCAACGACCACGGCGCATACGGGCGCCATTATGCGTTCCCCTGTTTGGTGCCCTTCATGCGGTACAGGGAGTCCGCAAGAATGGCAGGGTTGTTAACGCCAAAGTCGCCCAGGCGCTCCGGATCCTCGCTGATGTCGTCCATGAGCTCCTGCAGCGAGCCGTACTCGTCGACGATCTTCTCGGCCACGCCGTCACGCACGACGGACACGCGCGAAAGCGTGCGCAGGCCCAGCGGCGTCATGACGGAGTCCTCGTCCAGGTCGTCATAGCCCAGAACTGCCGCCACGTGCTGCGGGTCGGATAGGTCCTTAGGCGTCATACGGGCAAGCTCAGCGCGGATCTTCTCGGCGTTGGCCTCAGAGGAATCGCTTGCGTAGTCGCGGATCATCAAGTCGTATTCGGTATCCATGCTGGAGCCCGCGAGCTGCTCGAGCTGCATCTGCACGAGCTTGCCCTGGTTACCCAGCTTGACGATGCAATCCTTAAGCTCGGTCTTTGCCTGTTGCATGATCTCGAAACTCGAGAAGATGCCGGTGATGTCGGCGAGCGTAACGTAGTCGTCGAGCTCAAGGGCCGTCAGGCGCAGCAAGGAGCGGTCGAGCGACTGACGGGTGGTCTGGAGCGTGGCGACGAGCTGGTTGACCGAGCTCATGATGGTGGTGACGGGCTGGATCTCGTAGCTCTTGCCGTGAACGTACACGTTAACGACGGCGCGACGGGCCGAGACCGAGATCACGATGGCATCGGTGAGCACCGACATGCGAGCGGCAGTACGGTGACGCATGCCCGTCTCACTCGTGGCAAGCGAGGGATCGGGATTGAGGTGGAAGTTGGCGCGCAGGATCTGGGTGAGGTCGCCATCGATAACGATGGCGCCGTCCATCTTGGAAAGCTCGAACAGGCGGTTCGAAGTAAACGAAATGTTGAGCGGGAAGCCGTCGTTACCGGCAGCAAGCACGTTTTCGGTGTCGCCGACGCAGATAAGGGCACCCAGGTGACCGGCAATGATCATGTCGAGGGCGGTGCGGATCGGCTGGCCAGGTGCCGTCAGGCGAATGGCCTGTTCCATACGCTTTTGCAGCTCGTTCTTATCCAAGGCATCGCTCCCATCGTATACGCTCCATAAACGTTAATAAGTTTCTCACGGTTTGCCCCTGTGACGCCCGCAAAATCCGATGCTTACAGAATGAGCGAACACAGCTGAGAGCCCCAATCCAAATGAGCTGCTTATGTGGTAGCATCGGGATTCGCATAAATGAGGGAGTAGTCGCGTGGCCGGTTTCGCCTCCGGTGGCGCGGCAAGTCAACATACTGGCCGATGCGGCCTGGCTTGCCTTAATGAACGAGACTCGTGGCTGTGCGCGCAACGCGTACGCCACGGGTCTTTTTTGTTGCTCCCCCGGCAGAAGTACACGCGGGTTCGCCCGCAGAGAGGGAGCCAGACTATGGGACTCACAGAGCTCGCGTTGCTCGCCGTTGGCCTTTCGATGGACGCCTTTGCCGTTTCCATCTGCAAGGGCCTTGGCATGAAGAAGATCAACCTTAAAGTCGCCGTGGTGCTCGGCCTGTTCTTTGGCGGCTTTCAGGCCGGCATGCCCGTAATCGGATGGGCGCTCGGCAGTCAATTCATGGGCATCATCGGACCCATCGACCATTGGATCGCCTTTATCCTTTTGGCCTTCATCGGCGGCAAAATGCTGCGGGAGGCCTTTACCGAGGACGAGGATGAGGACGAGAGCGACGGCAAGGATGCCGAAAAGATTGACCTGGGTGAGTACCTGATCCTCGCCATCGCAACCTCAATCGACGCCCTGGCCGTGGGCATCTCATTTGCCGCACTCTCGGCCGACATCGTCCCCGCCGTGTCGTTCATAGGCATCACGACCTTCATCTTCTCCGTTGCCGGCGTGGCGATTGGCCGCATCTTTGGCGCGCGCTACGAAAAGCCCGCCACCATCGTGGGCGGCGTTGTACTCATCCTCATCGGCCTCAAGATTTTGCTGGAGCACCTAGGGATTTTGGTGCTGTAAAACACCCTTCAAAACTAAACGTCCGTATGAGGCCTCATGCAGAGTTTTGCATGAGACCTTTTCATGCAGACTTTTGCATGTCATACTAGGATGCAAAAGTCTGCACGTTAGGAGATTGCCATGGATACCCTTCCCATCACCACGCCGCGCCAAGCCGGCATCTACGTGCGTCAGGCGCGCGAGGCGCAGGGGATCACCCGTGCCGCCCTCGCTAAAAAAGCCGGTGTTTCGGAACGCCTGCTCGCATCGCTCGAGCTAGGAGACGCCACCGGCATTCGACTCGACAAGTTGCTGACCGTCTTTAACGCACTCGGCATTGGTCTCTTCGCGCAAAGCGATAACGACTCCATCGCATCGCCCTCCGAACATCCGACGACGATAGTGAACCTCCCTATCGCGAACTCGAATACCCTGCCAAAGCCAAGCGCAGGCAGACGACCCGCTCGACAAGGAACGCCACCTTCCTATGGTGCCTTGCTGGCCCAAATCGCAGGCGAGCAAGGCCTTTCCGGCACTTCAGACCTCTCCTTTGGCTGTAAGGTTGTGAAATAAATGGCAGAAATGGAGCTTGCGACCCTCATTTGTGGCGAAATCGCCGGCACTCTCCGGCAAGACGAGCATGGACTCTGCAGCTTTGTATACGCCCCAACCTATCGCGGAGCACCGCTATCGTTAACAATGCCGCTTTCCAATCGCACATATGGCCATAACATCGTCCGCCCGTTCCTATTTGGCCTTTTGCCCGACAGCCAAGAGCAGCGTCGCGCTATTGCCGCCGAGCATGACGTTGCATCCAACAACCCCGTCGCCCTCTTGTGCCATATCGGTCTTGACTGCGCGGGGGCCGTTCAGTTTTGTCGAGCCGATCAATTAGATGCCGCCCACGGCAGGGTCTCAGCATACCGCCCGCTTACCAATTCTCAAATCGCTCACAAGCTCAAAGCAATTCGCGATGACGAAAGAGAAACATGGATGGGCTCCAACGAAAGCTGGTCCCTGGGCGGCAACCAAGGCAAATTTGCACTAGCTTGGCATGATGGACAATGGTGCGAATGTCTAGGGTCATCCCCCACTACCCATATCTTCAAAAATGGTGTCGTTGGGTTCAAACATCAGGCCTTAAACGAATTCGTCTGCATGAAAACGGCTCGGCGTGTTGGCATTCCAACTGCCAACGTCTCCTATTGCACATTTGAAGACGAAGCCGCGCTCGTCGTTGAACGGTACGACAGAATGGTCAATAGCAGCGGAAAAATCGAAAGGCTGCATCAGGAGGACTTTTGCCAGGCGCTCGGTGTATTGCCAACCCAGAAATACACCGCCGACGGAGGACCAACTACACGAGACATCCAAGAACGACTGATTAACACAGTCCCCCACCACATGAATCTTGTGCTTTTTACCTATATGTTGTTCTATAACGCCATTATCGGAGCGCCCGACGCACACGCTAAAAACTACTCGCTCATCCTAGGCAAAGGCACAAACGCGGCGCTCGCACCCATGTACGATGTCGCATCGGGCTTAGCATACGAACGTATGCGGCGAAAAGCGCGCCTCGCCATGAGCGTTGGCGGCGAAAACCGTGTGGGACGCATCGGTCCAGGCGCTATCCGCCGATACCACGGTATGGGCGACCCCGCGCTGGAGGCGGCACTCACCGATGCCGGGCTATCCGAGAAGTTTTGCTTTGCGACCATGATGGACCTCGCCTACGAGGTACCCATTTGCATGGAAGAGGTCATGGACGAATACGCCGACCTGCCCGGCATGGCGGACCTACGCGAGCATATGCTCGGCCCCGTCCGCGAAAACTGCAAGCGCACCCTCGACCTCATCAAGGCGGATATGGGCTAGACGTTCGCAATTTCCCATTTCTTAAAAGAAAGGAGGGGGCACCCGTCGCAAAAGCTCGGATGTCCCCTCTCGTAATGTCATTTGCAATCCGCTAGCACGTGGCTCGGACTGCTGCTAGCGCAACCTTTACGCAGCAAGGCGCTTGAGGACGTCGATGAGCAGCTCGTAGAAGCGCTCGGCAGAAGCGAGCTCCATGCTCTCGTCCGGGGTGTGGACATCGGAGAGCGTCGGGCCCACGGCGATGGCGTCCAGGCCGTGCAGGGCCTCGGCAAACAGGCCGCACTCAAGGCCGGCGTGAATGGACTCGATGCGCAGCTCGGAGCCAAAGAGCTCGCGATAGCTCTCGACAAAGACGTCGCGGACCGGCGAATGCTCGGCATAGCTCCAGCCGGGATACTCGAACTCAAACTTGGCGTCGAAGCCCAGGACATCGGCAAGCGTCTGCAGACGATCCTTGAACTCGTTCTGCAGCGAGGTGATCGAAGAGCGCGGGGACAGCATGATCTTGACCTCGTCGTCAGAAGTGGCAACCACACCGATGTTGGAGGAAACCTCGACGGAGCCGTCGGTGGCGACGTTGCGTCGAATCACGCCGTTAGGGGCAAGACGCAGGGCGCGGATGAGGGCAAGCGCGGACTTCTGGTCCATGGCCTCGACCTCGGCGTCGTCGGCAATTTCGACGGTGCAGGTAAAGCCGGGGTCGAAGACTTCGAGCTCGGCAGTGACGTCGGCGATGATGCCCTTTGCGATCTGGGCCGCGGCCTCGGCGGCAGCGTGGTCGGCGTAGACCAGAACAGCCTTGCACTCACGGTTGATGGCGTTGTCCTTGGTGCCGCCGTTAAAGCTAACGATGGCGGGCTCGCCGGCGACCATCAGACGGTCGACGATGCGGGCCATGATGAGGTTGCCGTTGCCGCGCTCCAGGTGGATATCGCTGCCGGAGTGACCACCCAGCAGGCCGGAGATGTCGAGCGTGAGGGTGCTGCCGGTCTTGTGCTCGCGCACGATCGGGCAGGTGTAGGTAACGACGACGCCGCCGGCGCAGCTGACGGTGGCCACGCCCTCCTCCTCGGAATCGAGGTTGATCATGGTGCGGGCGCTAATCTGGGACTTGTCGAGCGTCTCGGCGCCAACCAGGCCGGTCTCCTCGTCGGTGGTGAACACGCACTCGAGGGCCGGATGAGCAATCGAATCGTCGTTGAGTACGGTAAGCATCAGAGCGACAGCAATGCCGTTGTCGGCGCCCAGGGTGGTGCCGTTAGCGGTAAGGACGCCGTCCTTGACGACCAGGTCGATACCATCGGTCGTAAAGTCGTGCTCAACGGAGCCCAACTTGTCGCACACCATATCGATGTGGCCCTGCAGCATCACGGTCGGGGCATTCTCGGCGCCGGCAGATGCGGGCTTGCGAATGATGACGTTGTAGACCTCGTCCTGGTACACATCGAGACCGCGCTCCTTGGCAAACGCGACCAGGAAATCGCTGATGCCCTTCTCGTTGCCAGACCCACGGGGGATCGCGCTGACCTCCTCAAAGAAATGGAACAGCTGGGCGGGCTCGTAGCCGGTAATCTTGTAGTCCATGGTGCCTCCTTGGCGCAACTGGTTAGACAATAAGACATGCGCCTTGTATATTCCCAGACTTTGTTTGCATAAACCAGTCGAATACGCCGAGCGCTCTCGCATCATCGGCTAACGGCGAACCGCATAGCGTAACGGTCACAACTTCGCAGCTCTACAAATCGAGGCGCCCTTGCCAGAACGCCTCGATTACACGTATCAAATTGTCGCCACAACCTACAGTGCGCCGGAACCGGCTTGCATCATGCCGCCGGGGCCCGAGGTCACGCCGCCGCTGACGGGCGCAGCGCTGCCAGTGTGCGGCGCCGCCGGAGCGGTATCGCCACCGAGCGTGCCCGCCGGACGCGGTGCCGGAATCTCGCCCGTGCCGTGGCTAAAGACAAACTTGCCATCGGCCACATCGCACAGGACGGTATCGCCCTCGCCCCACTCGCCGGCCAGCAGCTCCTCGGACAGCGGGTCCTCGATGAGCTTTTGGATGGCACGGCGCAGCGGACGCGCGCCATTGGTGAGATCAGTGCCCTCGGCCACGATCTTGTCGTAGGCCGCATCGGTGAGCTTGATGTTCATGCCGTTGGCAATCAGGCGCTGGCGCAGGTCGTCCACCAGCAGGTGCGCGATCTTGGTCAGGTTCTCACCCGAAAGCTTCTGGAACACCACGATGTCATCGATACGGTTGAGCAGCTCGGGGCGGAACAGGCGCTTGAGCTCGCCCATCGCACGGCCGCGGATCTCACTCGACGTGAGACCCTGCTCGCCGGTGGTGCCAAAGCCCACACTCGCATCCTGCGCGATCTCGCGGGCGCCCACGTTGGACGTCATGATGATCACCGTATTGCGGAAGTCAACCGTCTTGCCCTGGCTATCGGTCAGACGGCCCTCCTCCAGCACCTGCAGCAAGATGTTGAAGATATCAGGGTGCGCCTTCTCGATCTCGTCGAACAGCACGACCGAGTACGGATGACGACGAACGGCCTTGGTGAGCTGGCCGCCCTCGTCGTGGCCCACATAACCCGGAGGGCTACCGATGAGCTTGGAGACCTCGAACTCACTGCCAAACTCAGACATATCGAAGCTGATGAGCGCGTCCTTGCTGCCAAAGAGATACTCGGCGAGCGTCTTGGCGAGCTCGGTCTTGCCCGTGCCGGTGGGGCCCAGGAAGATAAAGCTGCCGCCGGGGCGACGCGGGTCCTTGAGCGGCGAGCGGCTGCGGCGCACGGCCTTGGCAACGGCCTCGACGGCCTCATCCTGACCGATGATGCGCGTCTTGAGCACGCTTTCGGTCTGCAACAGACGGCGGCTCTCGCTCTCGGTGAGCGAGGACACCGGCACGCCCGAGGTCACGGACACGATGTCGGCAATCTGGGAGACATCGATGGTGAGCGGGCTCGCGTCGAGCTCGGCCGTCCAGGCAGCCTTGGCCTCGGCGAGCTCAATCTCGGCGGCCTTCTGCTGCTCGGTAATCTCGGCGGCCTTGTTCATGTCGTCGCTCTCGGTGGCCTCCTGCGCGGCGGCCTTAAGCTCCTCCACGCGATGCTCGGCCTCGCGCACCGGCTCGGGCGCGCGGTTGGCGGCAATGCGAGCGCGGGCACCGGCCTCGTCGATGAGGTCGATGGCCTTATCGGGCAGGAAGCGGTCCTGAATGTAGCGGTTGGAGAGGTTCGCGGCGGCCTCGATAGCACCCTGCGTGTAGCGCACGTGGTGGTGCTCCTCGTAGCGCGGCTTGAGCGCGGTCAGGATTTTGACCGTGTCCTCGACGCTCGGCTCCTCGACATCGATGGTCTGGAAGCGGCGCTCAAAGGCCGGATCCTTGGTGAGGTACTTGCGGAACTCCTCTGCCGTCGTGGCACCGATGATCTGGAAAGCGCCGCGCGCGAGCACGGGCTTGAGCATGGAGCTTGCGTCGATGGAACCCTCGGCAGAACCGGCACCGATGATGGTGTGCATCTCGTCGATAAACAGGATGACGTCGTCGGCTTCGGTCGCCTCCTGGATCACGTTCTTGAGGCGCTCCTCAAACTCACCGCGATACTTGGCGCCCGCGACAAGACCCGGCAGGTCAAGCGTCCAGATGTTCTGGTTCATAAGGTTCTCGGGCACATTGCCGGCGGCGATCTGCTGCGCCAGGCCCTCGACGATGGCCGTCTTACCCACACCGGGGTCACCCAAGATAAGCGGGTTGTTCTTGGTGCGGCGCGAAAGGATCTCCATCATACGCTGGACTTCCTTTTCGCGACCGATCACAGGGTCGAGCTCGCCGTCGCGCGCCTTCTGCGTGAGGTTAGTGGCGAACTGCTTAAGCGTATCGGTGCCACTCCCCTTTTGTTGAGAGGCATCCGAGCCGCTAAAGAACGGCAGGCCCGCACCGGGACGACCAGCACCGGCGCCGGCGAGCGGGCGCTTCTTGTCCTGATCCTTGGCAGTGAGCTTTTCGATGGCTTTTTTAATGGAAGCGGACGACACACCCAGGCGCATAAGGATGTCCATGGCCATGCCGTTGCCCTCTTCGACGATGCCGATGAGCAGGTGCTCGGTCGACACATACGTCTGGTTGTTCTCACGCGCCACGCGGAAGGAGCGTTCCATCACGCTAATGACGAGCGGCGTAAAGGCAAGCTTAGCGGCCTCGGTCTCCTCGCTGGGCTCGGGAACGGTGGTCTGGACCTCCTTGAGGGTGTCCATGATGTCGTCGTAGGAGATATCAAGCGAGCGCAGTGCCTCGGCGGCAATGCCCTCGTCCTCCTTGGCAAGCGCGAGCAGCAGGTGCTCGGTGCCCACCTTATTTGAGTGCAGATCGAGCGCCTCCTGTTTGGCCATCGACATGACCTTGCGCGCTCGATCGGTAAATCTATCTAACATGCTCGTTTCCTTACATGAGTTCATCGAAATCAAAACGCCCGCCCGTCGGCGGCGCTTTTGTCTCTTTACCCACAGGTTGTCTATGTTAACAGCTGGAGGAATATCTATAAACCCGGCTCACATGAATGCAAGTTATGACCGCATCGCGGGACTCACCGCGCGATGCGCGACAGGCGCCCCGCAAGAGAAACCCTAGGCGTCTTTCACCACGTCGGGACTCGTCGCACGCGATGCGCGATAGGCATCGGCCTCCTTGGAGACGCGTTCGAGCAGCTCGGATGTATCGACGCCCTCGACTTGCGCGACCGTTTCCACCGTCTGCATGGCGACCGCCCTCAGGTACGCGCACGCGCTGTCCCCCGGCTGCTCGAGGTCTATCTCCTCGCCGCCCTCCCGGGCAAAGCCGACCGCCATCACAAAGCCCATGATGCCCGAGACCAGAAAGCCCACCGCAAAGCTCGAATCTGCCTTGAGCTCTTCTCCGTCGGGGTGGACGATCTCTCTCACGCGGTCGATGATGATCGTATGGATGCCCTGCACGACCTGCTCGGCGGCACCCGCCCTCATGGTGATGACGATGCGCCGCAGCAGGCAGCGGACGTCGCGCCGGTCGAACGCCGAAAGGTCGCCCTCGCTCGAAAAATGCCAGAGGGCATCGGTGATGAGCTCGTTATCCTGCAGCAGCTGGGCTATGGCGATGGCGACGAGTTCATCGAAATCGTGAAAATAGTAGTAAAACGTTCCGCGATTGCACTGGGCGGCGCGGGTCACCTCGCCAACCGACAGCTCGAAGATGCTGTTGTTCTCGATGAGCTCCCAAAACGCCTCGATGATACGGGTGCGTGCATCGGGCGCATCGGCGTCCTTACGCGGTCTCGCCATGCGCCTCACCGCACCCCTGCGCCTTGGCGTTCATGATGAGCATCTGAAGACGGTTCTCCACGTTGGCGAAGCTCACGTCGGGATCGTAGTCGAGCGGCAGGAACTGCGCCGTGGGATACTGCTCCTTGAGCGCATGGATGAGCCCGCGCCCCACGACATGGTTGGGCAGACACCCGAACGGCTGCAGGATCACGAAGTTGCGGCAGCCGCGCTTGGCGTGCTCGAGAATCTCCGCCGGAATCAGCACGCCCTCGCCCGCATCGAACGTATGGTGCAGGATCTTATCGCTCGCGCGCACGAGCTCGGGCATGCGCGTCGGCGGCTCGTAGAGCGGGCTCGCCGCGCCCAGGCGGTCGCAACGGTCGTGCGCGAGCTCGAACAGGTTGTCCGCCGTGGCGTACCAGGCCTTTTCGGGCAGCGACAGGTCGACGTGGAACTCGCGCGACTGCGCATGCTTGTAGAAATAGGTCTTGCGGATCACGTCGGTCATGCGCGCCTCGATGACCTCGAGCCCGTTGTCCTCGAGGTAGCGCTCGATCTCGTGGTTGGCGCCGAGATGGAAATTGAGCAGGTACTCGCCCACGATGAGAACGGTCGGATGCGGGTTCGAGCGGTCGTACGGAACGGCGTCCATGATCGCAAGCGCGCGTTTGAAGCCCGTCGCCTGGCCTCTCAGCCCGGAGCGCTCCATGCCCTCGATAACCTCATCGAGCGCGCGGTCGAACGCAGCGTCCGCCGCGCCCTTCTCGAGCTCGTAGGGACGGATGCGCCTAAGCATGGCCTCGAGGGCATCGATCATGGGAAGACCGTAGGCGATCTGGATGCTCGGGCCAAGGCCGAGCTTGAAGCCCGGATGCGCATTGTGGGCATCGACGTCGTCGTTGGTGAGCACCGGGACATAGTCGTATCCCGCGTCGTCGAGCGCGCGGCGCAGCAGGGGCATGTAGTGCGTCAGGCGGCAGTCGCCGATATACTTGCCAGTCACCACGGCGACGTCGTGCGGGTCGTACTTACCGCTCTCGAGTGCCGCGAGCGCCTCGCCGATCACGATTTGCGCGGGGAAGCAGATGTCGTTGTGCACATAGCGTTTGCCCAGGCGGATGGCATCCTCGCGCCCGATATCAAGGGCCTCGGCGCGCACGCCCTGATTGCGCATCGCCGCGGTCATGAGCCTGCAGAACGCATGGGAGGTGTTGGGGACCAGCGCGATCTTGTCGTGCCGGTCGCGCTTGGTGTACTTGACCTTATACGGGTCGTCGAGCGGATGGACCGCGTGCACCCGGGCGCCCTCGGCACGCTCCTCCGCGCGACGACGGTTGACCGACTCGATAAACGAACGCACGCGAATGCCCATGGGACCGGCGACGTCGCTCTCATCGAGCTTGATCATCATCGGAACCTTGGAGCCCATCTCGCCCATCATGCGCGCGATCTCGTCGGTGAGATACGCATCGTGGCCGCAGCCGAAGCTGCCCATCTGCACGAGCTCGAGCTCGGGCGTCGATGCGACGATGACCGCGCACGACAGCATGCGCGCATGGTAGTTGTTCACGATGTCGATGCGGCTGTTGGAAAGATCGACGTTGCAGACCCCCGGCACCGCATCGGGCGTCAGCACGGGGATGCCGCACTCAGAGAAGAGCTTGGGCAGCCCGTGGTTGACCAGCGGGTCGTTGTGGTACGGGCGCGAAGCGATCACCACCGCGTAGCCGCCGTCCTCGCGCACGTTCTCGAGCACCTGCCTGCCGCGCAGCTGCAGCTGGTTCTCAAACGTCTCCTGCGCGCGGTCCGCCTGCTCGGTCGCCTTGGCAACCAGGTCGGCATCGATATCGAAGGTCTCCTTGCACCACGCCTTGAGCTGGCGGTTTCGGTCGCCCTCGTCGTACCAGTGGAACAGCGGCGTATCGAACGGAACGCCGAAACGCTCCTCCGGGTTATCGGAATTGCGCATCACGTAGGGGTATCCCTTTACGACGGCGCACATCCACTCGCTGGTAGAGGCGGTGTTTTCGGTGGGCACCGTCGTGATGATGGGCATGAAGATGCGGTCGACGCCGGCGTCGACGAGATTGCGGATGTGCCCGTGGACGAGCTTGGCCGGGAAGCACACGGTGTCGGATGTGACGTGCGCCAGACCGCGCTCGTACATCGCCTTGGTGCTGCGTCCCGAGACGCGCACCTTAAAGCCGAGCGTGCTGAAGAACGTCGACCAGAACGGCATGGTGTCCCAGAACTCGAGCACACGGGGAATGCCGATCGTGACATCGCGCCCCCCGCAGACGGGAACCGTGGGGTACGACTCGAACAGCAGCTTCTCGCGGTCGACAAAGAGATTGGGGGCAGCCGCGGTCCGGTCGCGCCCCGTGCCGGGTGCCTGTGCCTCGCAAGCACCCTGCGGACGCAGCTCCTCCGCCGCGGGAACCTCGCGCGCGAGCTCATCCCATGAGATGGCGCCGCCGCGCGGGCAGCGATTGCCCGTGACGTAAAGCGAGCCGTCGCCAAATGCCACGACCGCGCGCTGGCAGCGGTTGTTGCATCGACGGCAGGTAACGCCGCCGAACTCGCGATGCTCGAAGCGCTCCACGGCATCGAGCCCGATAAACGACGTGCCGGCGTCGCCCTTGCGGCATTCCTCGCGCGCGAGCAGGGCGATACCGATAGCGCCCATCAGCCCCGGGTGGGGCGCACGCGTGACGGGTTTGCCCAGATACTGCTCGAATGCGCGCAGCACCGCGTCGTTTCGGAACGTGCCGCCCTGGACGACGACTTTGTCGCCCAGACGGTTGAGATTTGAAACGCGAATGACCTTGGTGAACACGTTCTCGATAATCGAACGGCAGAGACCGGCCATGATGTCGCCCGGACCCTTACCGCGCCGCTGCTCGGAAACGACGCTGCTGTTCATGAACACCGTGCAGCGGCTGCCGAGAACGGCGGGGGCTTTGGACGAAAATGCCTCGGTCGCGATATCCTCAACGGCTATTCCGAGGTTTTTGGCAAAACCCTCGAGGAACGAGCCGCAGCCCGCAGAGCACGCCTCGTTGACGACGATATCGGTCAGCACGCCGTGGTTGAGCCAGATGGCCTTCATATCCTGTCCGCCGATGTCGAGCACGAAGGTCGCATCGGGAACGCATGCGCACGCGGCGCGGGCGTGCGCGACCGTCTCGACAGTATGGTAGTCGGCGTGGAACGCGCGCGCGAAAAGCTCCTCGCCGTATCCCGTGGTGCCCACGGCATCGATCGCAAGCGTGACTCCCGCTGTCTCCCAGCGGTTCTTCAAGCTGACAAGACCCTGTTGGGCGACGTCGAGCGGTCTGCCGTTATTAGACGCGTAGAACGAATCGACAAGCTCACCCGCCTCATCGACCAGGGCGAACTTGGTCGTCGTGCTCCCCGAATCGATACCGAGCGCCACACGCACCGTCTCTCCGGGCGCATACGCATCCGGACCCTTTGCCGGCGTCTCTTTGCCATGGCGTGCCGTAAAATCCGCCTGCTCGGCAGGTGTGGCAAAAAAGGGCTGGGCAAGACGTCCCTCCCCGCTTGCGGGCGCGACCGTCTCGAGCTTATCCAGCCGGACAAAAGCGTCGGGAAGGTCGATCGGTTGGGACGATGCGAACATGTCGGTCAGCGACAGGGCGGCACCGCGCGCGACCATGATCTGCGGATCGCGCGGGACGATAACCTGATCGTCCGATAGATTCAGTTGCTCCCGGAACACGCGGACCAGCGTGGGGTTGTAGGCGAGCGTACCGCCCTCGAAGATTACCGGCGGCTCGATGTCGATACCCTGGGCCAGACCGCCGATCGTTTGGCGGGCGACCGCGTGAAGCGCCGAAAGCGCCAGGTCGGTGGTAGGAATGCCCTCGTTGAGCAGCGGCTGGATATCGGTCTTTGCGTACACGCCGCAGCGGCCCGAGACCTCGTGGACGGTCGTTCCCCGGCTTGCGAGCTGCTCGAACTCGCCCGATTCGGTGCCGACCCCCATGAGCTTTGCCATCTCGTCGATAAATGCACCGGTACCGCCTGCGCACGAGCCGTTCATGCGCATGTCGGCAACCTCGATGCCTCCCTTATCGTTGGTGCGGAAGAAGATCATCTTGGCGTCTTGGCCGCCCAGCTCGATGGCGCAGCGCGTCTGCGGATAGAACCTGCTGATCGCGAGCGCGTTGGCGACCACCTCCTGAACGTACGAGGCGCCCAGCGCGGTCGCGATATCGCGCGCACCCGAGCCGGTCACCGCAACGCGCAGCGACTCATGGGGAAAGCGCTCGGCGAGCTCGCCGAGCATGGCGCGCACGCTCGCTGTCTGACACGCCCCGTGGCGGCGATATCCCCACCACGCCTCGGTCATATCCTCGTGCATCGCGTAAACTTTGGTCGTCGTCGACCCTACGTCCAGTCCTACTAGCAACGCCATAATGCTCCGTCTCTCGCATTTTTCCTGCTAGAGATTTACCACTCTACGTAATACAACAGACTGTTGTATTTAAACTCCGTATAAAAAGCGGCTGCCGAAACGCTTCAGCAGCCGCCAAATGCACCAACAGATTGTTCTGCGCGCTAGCACGTCGGGCAACGGAGCAGCACGGGCCCTCCGGTCATGCGCACCGCTCACGCCCGCGATGTCGCCGAGAGAGCTATCCACGCTTAGGGCTCCAACCAAGCAAGTCGCCCGCGCTCAGCAGATCCCTAAGCGAGCTACTCGCACTCAGGAGCCATAGCCTGCTCCAAGAGCTCGGCATGCTCCTCCTCGAAAACCGTCCCCACAGGGAAGGCGCGACGGAAGACGAAGCGAGCAACCGGACCAGCCACCAGCAGGTTCCAGGGCAGGGCCATGATAAAGTTGCGCGGAATGTTGACGAGCCACATCATCGGCAGCGCCTGCAAATTGGCAAGCGGGCCGCCGGGCATGTGGAACAGGCCTTCGCACGCGCCGTAGAGCGACATGATGATAACCATGGGAACGACCATGCAGGAGCTGACGGCGAGCGTCATGGCAAGTGGCGAGCTCTTGCCCGGCGTGACCAGGAATTTAAAAGCGAAACCCTTGGCAAGGGGGCTGGCAACAAACCAGTCGCAGCACATGGCAAAAATGTAGGCAACGGGGAAGCCGAGCCACGCGGCGGCAACAACCTCGCCGCTGATGGCCCCATGCTGCAGGGCAACGTTGTAGATGCTCATCCAGAGCACCATGCAAAAGCACATGATAAAGGTGAACAGCAGGCTCTCTCGTTTGTTGATAGGCATAAAGGACAAAATCCTTTCTGTGTTACGCCGCGGCACCACGCAACAAAAACGGGCGGGCAAGATGGAGCTGTTGGGACTTCATCTCGCCCGCCCGTGGTACGTGCGTCTGCGACTACTTATGTGGTGGAACTACCCTAACACGAACGGCGCGCGCTTCGTAAGCGTTGAGTTTATGGAGATGCAGGGCACCAATAATCCCCCCGACCCCATAAGTTGCGGTGGAATACGGACTGTTTTGACCCTTTAAGCAGCAATTCAGTCCCTATTTCACCGCAACTCATTGGGGGTGCAAAGTAACCTGTCCCCCTTGCACCAATTAGCTGGTGTGGCGCCAGCGAGGGTCGGTGAGCGTACGCGCCACACCCAGTCCAACGGGCAGAAACGCTACGATGAGCACTGCGCGCACAAACCAGCCGAGCATATTGACCGTGTCGAAGGTGCACATGTAATACATCGAGCGATACAGATACAAGCCCGGCACCATAATGACAATCGAAGGCACCGTGAGGGCGATGCGCGGGTAGGTGAGCTTGACTTCAGCCAAGCTTGCGAGCAGCCCCGATACCAGCGCGCCGATAAACGCTGCTGCCTCGGGAGGCATTCCCGTGCTGAGGCCCAGGAAGGGAATCATCGTCGGCACATCGACAAGGGTCAGACGCAGGGTATTGGACACGGCGCCGATCAACCCAGCTGCCGCGGCCATCTTTACCGGGCTGTTGAACATCACCGAGAAGCCGAATACGCCAACGAAGCTCATCAGTATGCGCAAGAGCGTAAGAGCCAACGGTGAGAGGCCGAGCGGGGCGAAGTCATCCGGCGCCAGTCCCACGCACTCGGCAACCATCCAACCTACGAGGGTCGCCATCACAATAATCGACACAGCATACGAAAGACGCTCGATTCCACTTCGCATATCGAGCTTAGCGATGTCGAGGCCTGCCGTAATGAGGGGAAAGCCGGGAATCACAAAGAGCATGGCGCCGATATAGCCTTCTTGGTGCGACATTGCCCCCGGTACGACCTGGCCAAGGCCGAGCAATGCCAGCAGATACGAAACGCAAGCGAGCGCAACACCAGTCGTCAGCGCGCTAAACTGGCCAAGACCCTGCTTGAGAATATGGGAGCGGGCAAAGTTACCGACACCAGCGCCTACGAATGCGCAGGCCATCTCGATAGGGCCGCCGCCGAGCAAAAAGACGAAGGCGCCGCAAGCACAGGCTGCCGCAAGGCCCTGTTGCCAGGAAGCGTAATCGGGCTTCGAGCTCTCAACGGTCCTGAGCATCTCGTGATACTCGTGTACCGTGAAGCGACGACCATAGGTCTCGATTTCCTTGAGGAAACTCTCCATCATCCAAATGCGATGGGTATTGACTCCCGTTGTGGGCAGGCTGACAACCTCGTTAAAGCAGTGGCCATCTTCGATGCAGGTGCACTCAAACGACAGAAGACTCAGGTCGACGTGAATCGTGACGCCGAGTACAGCGGCAACACGATTCATGGTATCGCGCACGCGCCAGGCACCCGTTCCGCTTGCCAGCATAAGCATGCCGGTGCGGCAAATGATGGATGATTTATCGGTGAGCGGCGCATCGACGGCAAGCTCATCGCCTGCCGTCACGATCTGGCGCCAGTCAGTTTTCATATGGAGTGCACCGGCACGAGCGCCGTGGTGCATAGGGACTCTCGAAAGCAGCGAGTCCAGGCGCGAAGACTGTGGGGGCTCCGTTGATTCACCCTCGTCCTCGTTGGGCTCTTCATCGACCAGATCAAAGGAATCAAGCGGCGCTGGCTCGCGACGGTCGATTAGCTCCTCATCCTCATCATCAAAGTAGTTGAACTGATCGAGCATGTCCTCTTCGATTGCGCGCTCGCTCGCGTCGTCCATCCCGGTGCTCCCTTCCTATCGACTAACCCCCATCCTAGACAGCGACGGCTAAAGGAAACATAAAAGAGACGGCTGTCATGCGAACCATGCGCGCAATAGCCGTTGGGTAATCGTTTAAGAACGTCCCCAATGACTACATCGATGTTCTAAGTGTCAACCAAGTCAACGCCGCAGATAGAGGACGGACAGCGAGCGACGTCCAGAGCGAACAAGTTGGCATGAAAAAGGCAAGGCATAGACCTTCTGGTCATGCCTTGCCTTTTGAATGACAAATTGTCGCTTTGGGCGGCGCGCAGCGTCGAGCGGTTACGGCGTTTGGTAAAACGCCGTAACCCCCTAGTACATCTTTGCGCCGGCGGGGATGGAGGCGTCGAGCTGGATCAGGTTGAGGCGCTCCTCACCATCCTCCTCGTGGATGGCACTGATGAGCATGCCGCAGCTGGGGATGCCCATCATCTTGCGCGGAGGCAGGTTGGTGATGGCAAGCAAGGTCTTGCCAACCAGGTCCTCGGGCTCGTAATAAGCGTGAATACCGGAGAGGATGGTGCGGTCGGTGCCGGTGCCGTCGTCGAGCGTAAAGTTCAGCAGCTTCTTGGACTTCTTGACGGCCTCGCATGCCTTGACCTTCACAGCGCGGAAGTCGCTCTTGGAGAAGGTATCAAAGTCGACGAACTCCTCAAACAGCGGCTCAACGGCGATCTTGGAGTAATCGAGCGTGGGCTTAAGCGACTTAACGAACGGGCTCGCGGCGTTGCCGGCCTCGGCAGCCTTGGCGGCAGCGGCACCGGACTGGAAACCCTTCTCGGGCTTCATGTGCGGGAACAGCAGCACGTCGCGGATAGAAGCCTGGTTGGTGAGCAGCATGACCACGCGGTCGATGCCGATGCCGATGCCGCCCGCAGGAGGCATACCGTACTCGAGGGCGCGCACGTAGTCCTCGTCGTACTCCATGGCCTCGTCGTCACCGCCGGCCTTCTCGGCCATCTGAGCGGCAAAGCGCTCGGCCTGGTCGACCGGGTCGTTGAGCTCAGAGAACGCGTTGGCGTACTCGTGACCGGCAATAACCAGCTCAAAGCGGTGCGTCAGGCGCGGGTCGTCCTCAAAGCGCTTGGCAAGCGGGCTGACCTCGATGGGGTAATCGCACACGAACGTGGGGTTGACGATGGTGTCCTCGCCCAGCTCATCGTAGATCTCGGCGATAATCTTGCCGGCGGTCCACTCGGGCTTAATCTCCAGGCCCTTCTCGCGCGCGGCGGCAGCAAGCTCCTCGACCGGCGTGTCGATGGTGACCTGCTTGCCGAGCACGTCGGAGACGATGTCGGTCATGGGACGGCTGGCCCACTCACCAGAAAGGTCGATGGTCTGGCCCTGGTACTCGATGACCTCGGGGTTGCCGATGGCCTTGTTAGCCGCCTTAATGACACCCTGGGCGAGCGCCTTCATGCCCTCGAGGTCGGAGAAGGCACGGTAGGCCTCCATCGTGGTGAACTCGGGGTTGTGGGTAAGGTCCATGCCCTCGTTACGGAAGATGCGGCCGATCTCGAACACGCGCTCAAAGCCGCCGACAATGCAGCGCTTGAGGTGCAGCTCGGTGGCGATACGCAGGTAGCACTCCTGATCGAGCGCATTGAAGTGCGTGATGAACGGCTTAGCCGTAGCGCCGCCCTGGATGGTCTGCAAGATGGGGGTCTCGACCTCCATGTAGCCATCGGACTCCATAAAGCGGCGGAACGTGGAGAGAATCTGCGAACGCTTGCGGAAGGTCTCGCGAACGTCGTCGTTGGCGATCAGGTCGACATAGCGCTGGCGATAGCGGGTCTCCTTGTCGGAGAGACCGTGGAACTTCTCGGGCAGCGGGCGAACGGCCTTGGAGAGCAGCGTCGCGCTCTTGGGGGCAACGGAAAGCTGGCCACGCTTGGTGCGCACGACTACGCCGGTTACGCCCAGGATATCGCCCAGGTCGAGTGCCTTGAGCGTGTTCCAGGCGGCCTCGTCCATATCGTTGATGCGGCAGAACAGCTGGATCTCGCCGGTCGCGTCGCGCACGACGATGAACATAATCTTGCCCTGACCGCGCTTGGCGACCACACGGCCGGCGATCTTCACGACGTCCTCGGTGTCCTCGCCATCGGTGAGCTCGGCGTACTTAGTCTCGATGTCGACGACGTAGTCCTCAATCTCGGAGTGCTCGGGATACGGGTTCTGGCCCGCCTCGAACAGGGAGGCACGCTTGGCCAGGCGGGTGGCGCGCTCGTCGTTGAGCGTCGATGCCTGATCGGCGGCGTTCTGGTTTTCTGCCATAGTTAGCTCCTCAAACTAAAACGCTCCCCAGGATTCGGTCCCAGGGAGCGAAAACATACCTTTACGCGGGACCGTGGTCTAGCGTGCGATCTTGGCGATGGTGTAGACGCGAGTCTTGCCGGAAGGCGTAACGACCTCGACGGAGTCGCCCTCGCCATGACCAATGATGGCGTGGCCGACCGGAGACTCGTTGGAAATCTTGTGCTCGAGCGAGTTGGTCTCGGTGGTACCGACAAGCGTGACCTCGATGAGCTCACCGTTGGGGTCGACCAGGGTAACAGTCGAGCCAATGGAGACGGTCAGGTCGCCCGTGCTGGCAGCGATCTGAGCGTTGGCGAGGATGGCCTGGATCTCGGCGATACGAGCGGCGTTCTGGGCCTGCTTGTCCTTGGCGGCATCGTACTCGGAGTTCTCCGAAAGGTCGCCGAACGCGCGGGCTTCCTTGATGTCCTCGACGATCTCCTTGGCGTAATCGCCCTCACGCCAAGCGAGCTCCTCGACGAGCTTCTGGCGGCCCTCAGCGGTCAGTACGATCTGGCTTGCGTCCATACGGATATCTCCCCAACTATGATGTAACGATCAACTGTCAACAAAAACGAAAAAGACCGGCTAGCCTGCGGGCAAGCCGGTCAGGTGCTCACCCCAAAGGGATGGGACTACTCTGCGTCCGCGTCGCTGTCCTCTGCCTTCTTTTGCTTGGCAGCAGCGAGCTTGGCCTCGAGCTCTGCGATCTCCTTGTCCTCCTTGGACTCCTCGACCACAACGTCCTCGGCCTGCTTGGTTTCGCCCTTATCGTCGCCCTCCATACCCTCGCGGATATTCTTGACGGTAGAGCCGAGGGACTTGCCGAGCTTCGGCAGGTTCTTGGGCCCAAAGATAATCAGGACAACGACGAGAATAATGATGAGCTCAGGAGCCCTCAGTCCAAACATGTAGACCTCCACAATACAGCGAGACAAGCTCGAATGAGTATACCGCGGGTATCGCGGTATCACAACAATAGCTAAAAAAAGGGACCGCAAGAAGCGGTCCCTCCTCATGCTCTGGTCGGGTTGACTGGATTTGAACCAGCGACCCCTGCGTCCCGAACGCAGTGCTCTACCAAACTGAGCCACAACCCGTTAGCTCGACTATAGTAACAAAGATTTCCGTCGTGTGCCAGAGAAATTTTTACTTCTTTGGCGCTTCAATGCGAACCGTGTCGGAAACGAGCTCCGTTGCATAAGCCCACCAGCCGTTTTGTTGAGCGGCTGCCGCAAGATTGACTGCCGTGGCGGCAGTATCGCAGAGAGCAAACGAGCAGGCACCCGAACCGCACACGTTTGCGGTAATGGTACCGTCCTGTGAACGAAGCCAGTCGAGCACCGTTTGAATCCGCGGCTCCATCTGCGCGGAAATGACACCCAGGTTGTTGTGGACGAGCGCGTAGGCCGCCTCTGCGTCTCCCGAGCGAAGGGCAGATGCGATCGCTCCGGGCTTGTCCGCAGGCACTGGGGTCTCGTCAAAACGTCGATAGGCTTCAATTGTTGAAACGCTTGCCTCGCGCGGCTTGACCAGCACGACGGGTGTCGCGGGTAGTGCGGGGTACTCGGTTGCCAGCACGTCTCCCCCACCCACGTAAAATGCAGGGCTGGCATGCAAAAAGAAGGGAACGTCGGCGCCAATGCCGCGCGCAATGTTGTCCAGTGCGGGGTCGGCACGGTCGATACCCCAACTCTCTGCCAAGGCGACAATGACCGCCGCGGCATCCGTCGAAGGACCGCCCAGGCCGGCACACAGCGGGATGCGCTTCTTAATCGTGATGCAGACATTGGCTTCGCGACCGTAATGCTCGGCCATAGCAGCGGCCGCACGATACGCCGTATTCTTTTGCATGGGATAGTCGGATGCCGGAATCGTCTGGACGGTCAGCGCCTGTGCCGGCGTAACCGTCACGGTATCGACAAGACCGACGGCTGCCATCAGGGAATCGACCTTATGGTAGCCGCGGTCGTCACGCTCGGTATGAACCCCCAGATAGAGGTTGATCTTTGCCGGCGCGGAAAGGATCAGGGACCAATCGGTCACCGCTAGTGCTCCTCGAGCTGATTGCCGAGCGGGGTAAAAATGTGCTCGCCGCTCTCGGGGTCGAACAGCTCGACCTGGCCGGTGAGAACATCAATATACTGGTAGGACTGACGCGACTTGCGGCCACGGCGCTCGTCGACCTCGACGATAAAGACTGCCGGATGGACGCTCTTGATGGTGCCCATGCGCTCGACGACGCGGGTGCGGCCCATGTTGGCCTTCACCTTAACGCGATCGCCCACCATATCGGTCAGCTTCTCGTGGATGTCGTCGACGTGATTGACTTCCATCTCTTCCATGAACAGGGCCTCCAGAAGGTGCAATTCAAAAAGGGGATAATACCCCTAAGATAGACAAAACTCTAATACTATAGCACCCTGTTGTGGCCATACGCAAGTAGCTAAAAAAGCCCGGTCCCAAATTGACTACTTACAGACTATCAGTGTCCAAGACGATGGTGAATGGGCCATCGTTGACGAGATCGACCTTCATGTCGGCGCCGAAGATGCCATGCGCTACGTGCTCGACGTCCTCGCGCACAAGCGTCAGGAAGTACTCGTAGAGCTCGTTGGCGACATCGGGGGCGCCGGCATCCGTAAACGATGGGCGGCGGCCGTGACGGCAATCGGCGAACAGCGTGAACTGCGACACCACGAGAACCTCGCCGTCGACATCGGCAAGTGCCAGGTTGGTCTTGCCGTTCTCGTCCTCGTTAATGCGCAAGCCCCGGAGCTTGCCCCACAGCTTATCGGCCTCGGCGCACGTGTCGTCGTGGCCAACGCCCAGTAGCACCAGATAGCCGCGCCCAATTTTGCCCACGCACTCGCCGTCGACCGTCACGCCGGCGTTGAGCACGCGCTGCACCACCGCACGCACGGCCTACTCCTCGCCCGTCAGTTTGGCGGATAGGTGCTCGAGCGCGTGGAAACGATGGCTGATGGCGTTCTTCTCGTCCGCCGTCAGCTCGGCCATGGTCTTGCCCGGCGTGTCGACCGGCAGGAACAGCGGGTCGTAGCCAAAGCCGTGATCGCCGCGGCCCTCGTGTGCGATAACGCCCTCGCAGGCACCCTCACCATAGGTGACCAAACCGTCCGTGTCGATGAGCGCGACGACGCTCATAAAGCGCGCAGTGCGGTCCTCGTCGGCCACGCCTTCCAGGTTAACGAGGAGCTTGGCATTGTTGGCGGCATCGTCGCCGTGAACGCCCGCGTAGCGCGCGCTATATACACCGGGCTCACCGTCCAGCGCGTCGACGACCAGGCCCGAATCGTCGGCAATGGCCATGAGCCCCGTCTCTTCGACGGCAGCCTGCGCCTTGATGATGGCGTTCTCCAAAAACGTCGTGCCGTTTTCCTCGGGGTCCTCAAAATCGCCCAGCTGGCCGAGCGCCACAAAGCGAACCTCGGGCATAACCTTGCCCAAAATGGCCTCGATCTCGGTGAGCTTATGGGCGTTGCCCGTTGCCACGACGATGGTCGCCGCCGGGTCGAGGGTGTCGATGTCGATCTTCTCAAGTGCCATGAGTGGCCTCCTTGTCCGTATAGCAAAGTCACGTAAAAGGGACCGGTCTGTCGGCATCTCCCCTTTCATGTGGCATCAACCTTATCTATCGGCGTTTCCGCAGATAAAACCTGCCAAAATAAACCTGTCCCTTTTTGGCAGGTTAGGCGAGGACTTGGCGCTGGAGCTCGATGAGCTCGGCAATGCCCTTGTCGCCCAAATCGAGCAGGGAATTGAGGCGCTTGCGGTCGAAGGGTGCCTGCTCGCCAGTACCCTGGAGCTCGATCATCTCACCGGTATCGGTGGCGACAAGGTTCATGTCGACCTCGGCGTGACTGTCCTCGGAATAATCCAGGTCGAGCAGGGTGTTGCCGTCGACAACGCCCATGGAAATCGCGGCGACCTGGCCCGTGAGCGGGATGCGCTCGAGCTTACCCGCCTCGACCCACATGGCAAGGGCGTCGTGCAGTGCCACCCAGGCGCCGGTAATGCTCGCCGTTCGTGTGCCGCCGTCTGCCTGAATCACGTCGCAGTCGACGGTAACGGTGTACTCGCCGAGTGCCTTCATGTTGACGACGGTACGCAGGCTGCGACCGATGAGGCGCTCGATCTCCATGGAGCGGCCCTTACGGTTGGCATGCTCGCGCTTGCAGCGCTTGCCGGTCGATGCCGGCAGCATGGCGTACTCCGCCGTTACCCAACCGGCCTTGGCGCCCTTGCGCCAGCCCGGCACGCCCTCCTCGATGGTGGCGGCGCACAGCACGTGAGTATCGCCAAACTCGGCCAGGCACGAACCGTGGGCGTGTTTCATGACGCCGCGAGTAAGCTTGATGGGGCGCAGCTCATCGGCGGCGCGGCCGTTGGCGCGATTGACCTGCATATACTCCATGGAAAAATCCTTTCGGCAAAAGGTGAACGTGAGCCTTTGGTCGGTGACCTTGTATCTATTTCAGTTCGTCGATATCGATATGCTCAATGCTCTTGAGCGGCTGGCCAAAGATAAAACTGCCCGCCACCGCAAACTCGGCAATGTTATCGGACGTCGTTGCAAAACGATGCTGCGGCTCGGCTGCGTCGCCCGCCAGCTGCTCGCGGCGCGTGAGAATATCGGTCAACTCACGCGTGGTCTCCTCGGCGGAGCTCACCACGCGCACTCCGGGACCCAGCGCATGGCGAATAGGCCCCACGAGCAGCGGAAAATGCGTGCAGCCGAGCACCACGGTATCGATGCCGTGGTCGCGCAGCGGTTCAACCGTGGCGCCGACCAGCGCGCGTACGGCAGGCGTATCAAAGATGTCCTCGTTCTCGAGCCACTGCTCTTGCAGATGCGCGCCCGAGGCGAGCTCGTGCTCAACGACCTCGACAAAGCTCGAGGCAGGGCAGCCGTATACGTCGACGCCGGCATCCAAGTCCTGAATGGCACGCGTGTAAGCGCCTGAGCGAATGGTGAGGTTGGTGGCGAGCACGCCCACCCGGCGCGTGCGGGTGCTGTTGATTGCCGCGCGTGCGCCCGGTGCGATCACACCGATGACGGGGACGTCGAGCACCTGCTGGGCCAAACGCAAGGCCGCAGCGGTCGCCGTATTGCAGGCGATGACCATGATCTTGACGTCGTGCTTCGACAGCCAACGGCCCGCCTGCAGTGCAAACGAGCGCACCTCGTCCTCGGTGCGGGTGCCGTAGGGGCAGCGCTTGGTGTCGCCAAAGTAGTAGACGGACTCGTGCGGCAACGCCGTTGCGATGGCGCGCGCAACCGTCAGACCGCCTAGACCCGAGTCGAATACGCCAATGGGGCGTGTGTCGCCAGCCAGATTCTCGATATCGGACATTACCTCACCAGATTCTCTCTCGAAAAGATATGGCTCAGAACTATAGGGCCGCGCTACGAACGAGCCGCGACGAGCAGCTCTGCCGTTGCCGCCCAGCCGTCGACAATCTTGCCGCGCGTGACGTAGGCGTTATCGCAGGTATCCAGGAACTCGGGCGCGCCGGCGCTGGTCAAACCGTTCTCGACCAGGCAGAACGTGCCCACGTGGTCAGCCATGTAGAAGTCGGACTCGGAATCGCCGAGCGCCAGCGTCTCCTCGCGCTCGATACCAAGGTGCTCGCAGAAACGTGCGATGGCAACGCCCTTGTTGAGACCGGCGGGATTGATGTTAAACGCGCGGCCATCCTCGACGCGTTCGAGCTCGAGCGTCGTCGGCTTGGACAGATGGGTCAGGTGACCGTTGCAGGCCCAGACCAGGCCGCAGCCGGCCTCGTCAAGAATGGCCTGGACCTCGTCGTCGGGCACATCGCCGCGCATGCCGACGGTGACCTCGCGGTACTTGTAGCCAGTCGACATGTCGTTGTGGTACTCGATCTTATGCGGCCAGCGGGCGAGAATCTTCTCGCACACGCCGGTCTGCTCGATCACCTGATGCGGCGTGAGGCCGCAGGCGGGGTCGTAGGGCATATCGCCGGTCAGGTACTCCCAATCGTTGGCCTTGAGGTCGTACATGACCAGGCCGCCCATCTCGCCGATGTAGGAGTTGAGGCCGAGCACGCGCGCGTCCTCGTGGATCATAGTGCGGTTGCGACCCGAGGTGGGGACCACCTGGATGCCGGCGCGGGCAAGTGCCACGACAGCCTCGACGAGCTTGGTCGAGGGGTTGCCGTCGTTGTCGCGCAGCACGCACGAGCCGGGTGCGAGCATCGTGGCGTCCAGGTCGGTAAAGACGTACTTAACCTTGGCAAGACGCTCGCGCATCTCGCCCGAAAGCTCAGCGACGGTCGGCAGGGTATTGTGGGACATGGTCACTCCATTACGTAGAAGGGGCTTCTGGTCTTAGGCGTCGTACGCCGCAAGGGTGCGCTTGAGAATCGAACCATCGCGCTCACAAGGCTCGGGTCCGTTCTTGCGCAGCATACGCTCTTCCTCGCCCTTACCGGTCACGATGACCACGGCAGGACGGACGGTCTCACGCACGGCAGTCTCGATAGCGGCAACGCGATCAGTCACGATTTGCCAGTTATCATTTCCCTGCGCCTGAACGTTGCGCGCGATCTCGGCGCAAATATCCTCGACATCCTCGGGGCCGGGGTCATCCTCGGTAATCACGATTCGGTCGGCATACTTGCCAGCGGCGATACCCATTGTGGTGCGTCGATCGACACCCTTACCACCCGTAGCGCCAAATACAACCGCCAGCTCGCGCTCGGGATAGTTCTCGCGCAAGTCACGCAGGAGCGTCTCGAGGCTCATGCCGTTATGTGCAAAATCGACGATACCCAAGATTTTGCCCGATACGGACGGATAGAGCTCCATACGGCCGGGAACGAAGACGCCCTCAAAGCCGTGGACGATACCCTCTTCGGAAATGCCCAGGGCCTCGGCGCAGGCAATAGCGGCAAGCGCGTTGGACACATTGAACTTAACCGGCGTGGGAATCACAATGTCGCGCGTAAAGCGGGGCGTGCGCACCGTTGCCACCACGCCGCAGTCACCATTGCGAATCGCCAGCGCAAGCACGTCGGCACGCTCGTCGGTCAGGGAGAACGTCACCGTACGTTCGCAACGAGATGCCGCCTCGAGCACACGATCGACCTTATCCATATCGAGATTGACCACGGCAAAACGGCTCTGCGAGATAATTTTGAGCTTGCTGGCAAAGTAATCCTCGAGCGTCGGATGCTCAATCGGCGAAATGTGATCCTCGCCGATATTGGTAAAGGCGCCGACTTCAAAGGCGATCTTGCCCGTGCGCTCGTATTTGAGGCCCTGGCTCGATGCCTCCATAACCAGCCACGGGGCACCCGCCTCCGCAGCATGTGCGATGCGAGACTGCAGCAGAAAGGATTCGGGAGTCGTCAGCTTGGAAGGACCCGTCTCGATGCCGTCGTCGAACTCAATGCCCGTATTAAGAGCGGGTCGATGACAGCCCGTAAGCTTGGCCTCGTTGGCGAGAATGCCGCGCAGATAAAAGCTACAGGTCGACTTGCCCTTGGTACCTGTAAAGGCGCAGACCTTCACCCTACCCGACGGGTGCCCATAAAAGGCATCTGCCACCACGGCGAGCGTGCGACGAATATCACTCACAATCACCGCGGGAAGATCAACATCGTAATCGACCTCGGAAACGTAGGCCACGGCGCCATCGGCGATTGCCGAAAGCAGGTACTCGCGCTTAAACGCGCGGCCCTTGCAGACAAACAACGTGCCCGGACGCACCTGGCGCGAGTCGTCAGTCGCAAACTCAATGCGCTGGGCGCACGAAGCGCTCGGTCTGGAAACAACAAGGTCATCTTCCTCGAGCAACTCTATATAGCGCATCAGAGTTAGCTTCTCTTGTGTCGGACTCGACATACAAAGACCTCTCTCGCTAAATTCAGCCTTAAAGGGCAAAAGACGTCCCGCGGCAGAAACGATGAAACATTCTGTATTATCAACCATCCTAATATGCCACCTGACCTTGCGCGCACTGCAGCCTTCTAAAAAATTGCATGGACTGTGCCGTGGGTTAATAAATGACAACAGTGTCCACCCCGTGTAAAAACAAGGAAATCTGGGTGCTATTCTTTATCCAAATGTCTTGATGTGCCTCATTGACTCACAATGCCGACCCATCATGCCCAAGCAAAGGATTCCAGATGAAACGACATTTCGAACGTCGCCGCCGCTCGGCACGCGTCCAGTTGACCCGGCACATCGTCTGCGCCTTCGCGACGGTCGTTGTGGCCCTTGCCACCATCATCGGCGCGAGCGGCTGTTCGTCCTCCCAGAACGCCTCGAGCACCTACACACTCGTCGAGAATGGCAAGCTCACCGTCGCAAGTGACTTGGCCACACCCCCGTTTGAATACGTCAACGATTCCGGCGAAGACCAGGGCTTTACCTATGAACTCATGGGTATGATCGCAGACGAGCTCGGTCTGGAGCTCAACTACTTGCCGGCGCAAAAGTTCGACGGCATTATCCCCATGGTCAAGCAGGGTGTAAAGACCGATGTCGGCGCATGTAACATCACGATTACCGACGAGCGCAAGGAAGAGGTCGACTTCACCGACCCCTATATCGACTCCAATCAGGGCGTCGCAGTTGCAAAGAACACTGGATACGACACGGTCGATAGCCTCAACGCACCGGGCGTCAAAATTGCCGTGCAGTCGGGCACCACGTCCGAGGAGTGGGCAATCGAGAACCTGCCGCAGGCAACCACCGTCAACTTTGACGACTGGACGGCAGCCTTCACCGCCGTCATGAGTGGTCAGTGCCAGGCGGTCGTATGCGACCTGCCCGTTGAGCAGTGGATGGTTTCGAACTCCTTTACCGGTATGGAGATCATCAAAGAGGTTCCGACGGGCGAGCAGTTTGGCATTGCCGTCTCTAAAGACAACCCCGGGCTGACACAGGCCATCAACGATGCCCTCACCAAGATCAAGAGCTCCGGCGCCTATGACAAACTGTACGAGAAGTGGTTTGGCATGGCACCCACGAGCGGGGCCGATAACGAGGATGCCTCGAGCTCAGACGACGCGACGGACGCTTCACTCGCCGTCACCTCGGCGACCGCCAAGTCAAACGAAGACAGCGGTAACGGCGTGCTCGGCGGCATCGCAACCCGCCTGACCTGGGAAGCGACAACGGGTAGCGACGAGGGCGACGTTTCGCAAATTGAGCTTGAGCTGCCCGAGGGCGGATCGTTTGAAAGCACCGATGTTAAGGTCACGCTGCTCGACGGACTGAACCAGACGGGTGTCAAGGCATCGTGCTCGCTGAACGGCTCAAAGCTCGTCATCAAGTTCGCCGATCCCGTCGCTGCCGGCTCGCAGATTCGCGTTGTTGTCCCCGACGTCGTATTCCCGAGCAACGCGGGTGCCTATGCCGTCACCGGCAGTTATGTCGCCGACGACGACAAGCGAAATCTTCCCGAGAGCCCCACCATCAGCGTCTCGGAGAGCACCATGGTGCAAGAAATCGTCGCTTGGCTCGATGCCCAGCCTTGGGTTGCCGCGTGGAACTCCAACCCGTTTTTGGGCATGTTCTGCAAGCCGCAGATTATCGTCACCTCAATCGCCTCGCTCTTTAAGGGCTGGGGCATAGCACTTGCCGTGACTGCCATCGGTTTTCCGCTCGCCATCCCCATCGGCTTGCTGTTTGCCTTTATGAAAATCAGTCATAGTCGCATGCTGCGCGGCATCGCCGTGACATACATCAACGTCCTGCGCGGAACCCCGCTCTTCCTGCAGATCTACATTGCGTTCTTTGGGTTCCCCATGATCGGTCTCAACGTGCCCAATCTGCCGCTCGGCGTTGGCGTGCTAGCCATCAACTGCTCGGCCTATCTTGCCGAGATTTTCCGTGCCGGCATCGAGAGCGTACCACCTGGTCAATCGGAAGCTGCCTACTCGCTTGGCATGACTTGGTCCCAAGTTATGTCGCGCATCGTGATCCCACAAGCCGTACGTTGCGCTATACCGACTATGACCAGCGAGTTCGTTATGCTGTACAAGGACACGTCGCTGCTTTCGAGCGTTGGCGTCATGGAGCTCATGCTGTTCTCCAAAAACCTCACGGCCACCACGGGCAACATTACGCCCTACATTTGCGCCGCACTTTACTATCTGGTCGTGACGATTCCGCTCATCCACATCGTCACCAAGGTGGAGCACCGTCTCGCCGAGCGCAGCAAGCGCTAACCGCTCATACATAGCGTTCACAACCACGACCCGCCGCTTCATCTGAAGATCGGGCCGTGGTTTTTTCGGTTCGCTCGGCGCTTATGCCCTATCACGAAACAAAAGATTGGCATGATAGTAAAGATTATTTGACATCAGCTGCCGCAATCCTTGCGGCAGTACACCTGAGCCGTCAGCAGAAAGGATCTTGCATGTGCGGTTTTGTCGGTTTTACCGGTACAGATGAACAGAGTGAGCTGGTTCTCACGGCCATGATGAATCGCATCATCCACCGTGGTCCCGATATGGGCGGCCAGCATATCGTTGATAACGTTGCCCTTGGCTTCCGTCGTCTTTCGATTCTCGATCTTTCCGAAGCTGGAGCTCAGCCCATGTCGAGCGACGACGGCAAGGTCACGATCGTCTTCAACGGAGAGATCTACAACTTCCAGGAGCTTCGCGCCGAGCTGGAGGCAGCCGGCTACGCCTTCCACTGCAACGCCGATACCGAGGTCCTGGTACACGGTTACGAGGAGTGGGGCGAGGACCTGGTCAACCGCCTACGCGGCATGTACGCGTTCGTGATCCACGACCAGAACAAGAACAAGCTCTTTGGCGCTCGTGACATCTTTGGTATCAAGCCGTTTTATTACTACCAGGCATCCGATGGCTCGCTGCTGTTTGGCTCCGAGATCAAGAGCTTCCTGGACCATCCCAAGTTTGAGAAGGCTGTCAACCACGACGCGCTGCGCCCCTACCTGACGCTGCAATTCCCCGCCACGGAGGAGACCTTCTTTAGGGGCGTGTTCAAGCTTGCCCCGGCGCATTGCTTTACATATGACCTGACGACCAACACCATGGACATCAAGCGTTACTGGAGCTGTGACTTCACCGACGACAACTCCAAGACCTTCGAGGAGTACGTGGACGAGTGCGACAAGGTCGTGCACGAAAGCGTCGCTGCGCACCGAATCGCCGATGTTAAGGTGGGCTCGTTTCTTTCTGGCGGCGTGGACTCCAGCTACATTGCCGCCTGCCTTATGCCCGACACCACGTATTCTGTCGGCTTCGATTACAAGAACTTCAACGAGACCAACTACGCTGCCGAGCTTTCCGACAAGCTGGGCATCAAGAACGTGCGCAAGATGATTACCGCCGACGAGTTCTTCGATGCACTGCCCGATATCCAGTATCACATGGACGAGCCGCAATCGAACCTGTCCAGCGTGCCGCTGTACTATCTGGCGCAGATGGCTTCCGAGGAGGTCACCGTCGTCCTTTCGGGCGAGGGTGCCGACGAGCTGTTTGCCGGCTACGAGTGGTACGAGGACACCCCCGAGATGCGCTCCTTTAAGAAGCGCGTGCCGCTCGGCGTGCGTCGTGCCCTGGGCTCGCTCGTTCAGCATCTCCCCTACTTTAAGGGTCACAACTTCCTGACCAAGTGCGCCGAAGTTCCCGAGCGCTGGTATGTGGGTCAGGCAAAGGTGTTCGATCCCTCCGAGGTCGACAAGGTGCTCAAGCCCGCTTATGACACCGGCAAGAACGCCGCGGAGATGTGCGCCGAGTACTACAAGCAGGTTCCCAACTGCTGCGAGCTTTCTAAGAAGCAATACCTGGATATGAACATGTGGCTGCCGGGCGACATCCTGCTCAAGGCAGACAAGATGTGCATGGCGCATTCTCTGGAGCTTCGCGTCCCGTTCCTGGACAAGAAGGTCATGGAGTTTGCCGAGCACATTCCCGCCAACTACCGTGTTAACGAAGAAGGCTGCAAGCTCGTTCTGCGTCACGCTGCCAACCGCACGCTGCCCGACGAGTGGGCAACGCGCAAGAAGGTGGGCTTCCCCGTACCGGTCAAGTTCTGGCTGCGCGAGCAAAAGTACTACGACTACGTAAAGGAATACTTCACCGCACCATGGGCTGCCGATTTCTTTGACACCGATGCGCTCATGAAACTGCTTGACGATCACTTTGAGGGTCGCGCGCTCAACCAGCGCAAGATCTATACCACACTGACGTTCCTCATCTGGTATAAGCGCTTCTTTATCGACGAGGACACGGACGCCGAAGTCGCCGCGTAAGTTTCGTTATGAATTAGCAGTGAACAGCCCAGGGTTTCCGCTATACTCAATCCCTGCGGGCGATTGGCGCAACGGTTAGCGCAGGTGCTTTACACGCACAAGGCTGGGGGTTCGAATCCCTCATCGCCCACCACTTGATTGAAAAGGCTCCCAGCGATGGGGGCCTTTCCTTTTTGGGCCCCGTGCAGAGGGATTCGAACCCGCCAGGGTGCGGAGCTGAGGAAACGCGAAACGTTTTCCAGCGCAGCACGCGAGGAGCGGAGCGACGAAGCGGGGCGCGGGCGGCGCCAGCCACACGCGGACATCCCTCATCGCCCACCATTGAATTGTTTGGCCTCCAGCGATGGGGGCCTTTCTTTTTTGTGCCCAGCGCATGGGATTCGAACCCGCCAGGGTGCGGAGCTGAGGAAACGCGAAACGTTTTCCAGCGCAGCACGCGAGGAGCGGAGGCCCGAAGCGAAAGCGGGCGGCGAAATGGACCCTTGGCGAATACCCATGTGCAAAAAATGCCAAATATGAGTACTGCTACCTTTTTGGTAGCAGCGTTTTCGAAGTCATAAAAGGCAAATCCGACATTAGAACGACGACTGATAGTCCAGTTAAGCCAATTTAGTTACTGCAGAACTGGACATATGTGGCCCAACTCATCTAAAAACGCCTAATTTATATGTTACGAAGTTAGTGCCCGTACTCATATTTGCCACTTTTTGCACACGGCCTATCCCAGCCATGGTAAATCGATAACAAAACGGGCTCCAGACCGCTGAATCGTGCCGCATATGGCACGTCCGCAGTCCGGAACCCGGTCCAAATTGAGTTATTGCGCTGTGTTAGGCCAAAACGTCCGACAAAATCTCGATCAGGCTGTCCACGTCAGCTTCCTCGCAGACAAGCGGCGGCAGGAAACGCAGCGTGTGGACACCAGTAGCGTTAATCACGGCGCCGGCGGCCAGCGCGCGGGCAACAATATCATGCGCATCGCCCGCAGCGTCATCCAAGTCGCAGCCGAGCATTAAGCCGCGACCGCGTACCTCGACCACATGCGGCAGCTTGGTGAGTTTTGCCTCCATATAAGCACCCACCTTGCCAGCATGCTCGGCAAAATCGCCGCGCACGAGCGCAGAGAGCGTCGCGGCGCACGCCGCGACAGCCAAGCAGCTACCGCCAAAGGTCGAGCCGTGGTCGCCCGGCTTAAACACGTCGGCAATCTCCTTCTTTGCCACCACGGCACCCATGGGAACGCCATCGGCAATCCCCTTGGCAAGGCTCATAATGTCGGGCTCCACGCCATAGGTCTGGAATGCAAACGGCTTGCCGGAGCGGAAGATGCCACACTGGACCTCGTCGGCGATAAGAACGGCGCCCACTTCGTGTGCCAGGTCGCGCGCCTCAGCCATAAACTCCTCGGTCATGGGGTGCACGCCACTCTCACCCTGGATCGGCTCGAGCATCACGGCACAAATTTCGCTCCCCAGCTGCTTAAAGATCGAACGCAGTTCGTCGACATCGTTGGGCGTGCAGGCCACAAAACCGCCCGGCAGCGGACGGAAGCTATCCTGCAGCCAATCCTGCATGGTGGCGGCAATGGTCTCGAGCGTACGGCCGTGGAAGCCGCCGCGCATGCACACGATGGTGTTGCCACCGTTACCAGCACGCTTGGCGTACAGACGCGCGAGCTTCATCGAGCCCTCGTTGGCTTCGGCACCAGAATTGGCAAAGAACGTCTCCCATACCTGCTCGCCCGCCGTCGGAGCGCCGAGCGCAGCTGCCGTGGTCTCATCGCCGGCAGCAATGGCATCGGCAATCACGCGTGCACTGTCCACGTCGTCGTTAGCGAGCTTGGACAGCAGCGCCGCGACCTGTCCACGCTGCTCGATGTAGAAGTAGTTAGACACATGCAGAAGCTTTTTGGTCTGTGCCTCGAGCGCCGAGAGCACTGCAGGATTACCGTGGCCTAGGCTGCACACGCCGATGCCGGCAAGAAAGTCGAGGTACTCACGGCCATCGTCGCCGGTGAGCTTCATGCCGTGACCCTCGACAAACTCGACCGGAGAGCGGCCAAAGGTATGCATAACGTAATGGGATTCAAGCGATTGCTGAGCTGCAAGTGACATGGGATGCCTTTCGTTGGGCGCCAGACGGCGCGGGGCTATGGGTGCAGGAATGGGGCGGCTGCGGGTCAGCTAGACCGTCTGAAGCTTCTCGACCTCGTCAAGGTTTTCGGTCAGACGCGCAGCAAACGTCGAAAGCGGATGCGGATGCGTATCGAACTCGTAAGCCGTCTCGGTGGAATGGATCACGGTGCCGACGCCGGCATCGGTCAGCAGCTCCAGGAGCAGCGAATGCGGCGTGGTACCGTTAATGATGTGGGCACGAAATACGCCGCCGGTAAGCGCATCGACGGCCGCGCGCAGCTTGGGAATCATGCCCTTATCGACCTCGCCGCCGTAGAGCATTTCGTTAACCTCGTCGAGCGTTAGGTTGGAGATAAGCGAGTCCTTGTCGCTAAAGTCCTTGTACAGGCCATCGACATCGGTCAAAAAGATCGCCTTATGCGCGTGGAGCGCCGCGGCAACGGCACCGGCGGCGGTGTCGGCGTTGATGTTGAAGAAACCGCCGTCCTCCCCCGCCGCGACGGTAGCGATGACGGGGATGTACTCGCTATCGAGTAAGCGCTCGATATAGTCGGTGTTGACGTGCATCACTTTGCCCACGCGACCGAGCTCGGGGTCGAGCGGCTCGGCGATGAGCGTGCCGGCATCGCTGCCCGACACGCCCACGGCCAGGTTGCCGTGGTGGTTGATGGCAGCAACCAGCTCCTGGTTAACCTTGCCGCCCAGCACCTCGCGCACGATATCCATAGTCGCCGGCGTGGTCACGCGCTGGCCGTTCTTAAACTCGACGGGAATATCGTAATGGCTCAGCGCCTCGTTGATAGCCTTGCCGCCGCCGTGCACGATGACGGGGCGCATACCGATGATCTTGAGCAAAACGATGTCGCTCATCACGTCGCGGCGCAGCTGCTCATCAACCATGGCGGCTCCGCCATATTTGATAACAACCGTCTTGCCGGTCAGGTTCTTAATCCACGGCAGCGCTTCGAACAGCAGCTGCGCGGTTGCTTCGTTGGATTCGCTCGAACGACAATCGCGTGCGAATTTCATAATCTGCCTCGTCTTTCGTATCGTTATCGCGCCGTGCTCCGCTGTCCGCAATCGCGGCAAGATGCGCAGCGTGCCTGGAATCTAGGAACGGTAGTCGCCGTTGATGGAGATGTATTCATGCGTGAGGTCGCAGGTCCACACGGTCGTTGCCGCGTCGCCTGCGCCCAGGTCGGCCGAGATCACGATCTCGGGCGCCTCGAAACGTCGTAGAGCCTCGTCCTCGTCAAAGCGAACAGTCAGACCGTCGCGACAGACGGGCATGCCCATCATGTCGATGGAAACGTCTTCCTGATTAAACTTCACGCCGCACTTGCCAAGCGCCATGGCAACGCGGCCCCAGTTGCAGTCGTGGCCGGCGATGCAGGTCTTAACGAGCGGCGAGTTGGCAACGGCACGAGCGGCGATATCAGCTTCCTCGTCGTTGGCGGCTCCGGTAACGTTGACCGTAACAAGCTTGGATGCGCCCTCACCATCGGCGGCGATATTGCGCGCCAGGCTCTCGCACACCTCGTGCACGGCAAATGCCAACTCGTCGAAGGCATCGGAGCCCTCGACGATAGGCTCGGCATCTGCGGCAGCGGCGCCGGAGGCAAGCATGATGCAGGTGTCGTTGGTCGAGGTGTCGGAATCGACCGTTACCTTGTTAAAGGTCTGCTTGACGGTCGAGAGCAGCAGGGCATGAAGTGCCGCAGGCTCGACGGGGGCATCGGTGGTGATAACTGCGATCATGGTGGCCATATTGGGCATGATCATGCCCGAGCCCTTGCACATGCCGCCTACCGTATAGACATTGCCCGCATGACCCGCAGCCTCACTGACGTAGGACACGGCGTACTCCTTGGAGTGCGTGTCGGTCGTCATGATGGCGCGAGCGGCATCGGCGCCACCGTGGGCGGAGAGCGCCTCGTAGGCAGCAGGAATGGCTGTCTCAAACGTGTCGATCGGCAGAATCTGGCCAATCACACCCGTGGAGGCAACCAGGATCTGCTGGGGTTCGCAGCCGATAACCTGCGATGCGATGTTGCAGGTCTCGCGCGCGCAGGCAAGGCCGGTCTCGCCCGTGGCGGCGTTCGCGTTGCCGGAGTTGATTGAAACACCGGCGATGATACCGTAGCCCTTGTCCGCACCGCCCAGGTTGGCACGGCTCACCTGCACGGGCGCCGCGCAAAAGCGGTTGGTCGTAAACACGCCGGCGCCGGGACAGGGTTTATCGGGCATGACGAGCGCATAGTCTAAGCGCTCGGGATTCTTCCGGAATCCCGCATGGATGCCTGCGGCCTTAAAGCCGGCCGCTGCCGTAACGCCACCCTCGACGGCGCGAATCTTGATATCAATCAGGTCGGTATTCATCGTCTTTATGACTCCTTATGTCAAACAAAAAACGGACATCGGTTGGTGCGCCATGCCAGTCGCAATCATGAGACCAGCTTAAGAGTGGCGCCCCACTCGATGCCCGACTACCAAATCGTTAACAATCGAATGTGCTACACCGGGCACGCCACTGTGGGCAAGCCTCGTCGCTCGTCAAAGCCAAAGACGATATTGGCGCACTGGACTGCTTGGCCCGCAGCGCCCTTGCACAAATTGTCGATGGCGCCCGTCGCCACCAGCACGCCCGCGCGCTTGTTGAACGCAAGGCCAATCTGGGCGGCGTTGGTGCCGACGACCGAAGCCGTCTTGGGCTGCTGGCCGGCATCGAGCACGCGCACAAAGGTGCGTCCAGCGTAGAACTGCTTGTAATAGTCGACAACGTCCTCAAGGATCAAGGTATCGATAGCCTGCGGCGCAAGCGGCATCGTTACCGTAGAGAGTAGACCGCGCTTGAGGGGTGCCAGGTGCGGGGTAAAGACGACGCGATCTGTTAGACCAAGGATTTGCTCGATTTCGGGCGTGTGACGATGCTTGCCCACGCCGTAGGCCTCCAAATTCTCGTCGGCGCTGCAAAAATGCGTACGAGCGTTGCAGGACTTGCCGGCACCCGTCACACCGCTGATGGCATCGACAATCACGGGACCGTTCTCGGCCACCCAGCCCGCACGCACGGCAGGAGCGGCAGCAAGGCTCGTTGCGGTGGGATAGCAGCCGGCGCAGGCGACCAACACGGGCCTGCCAGCAGCATGGCTGGAAGCAGCGGTCTCCAAGTCCTGGCAGAACAGCTCGGGCAGGCCGAAGGCACGTGTCTTGAGTAGCTCGGGGCTCGTGTGCTCGGCGGCATACCATGCCTCAAACACGGCCGGATCGCTCAGGCGGTAATCGGCCGAAAGATCAAAGCAGGAAACGTCTGCGGCAAGCAGGGCGGGCACCTGCGCCATGGCGGCGGTGTGCGGCACGGCCAAAAATACCGCGTCGCAGTTCTTGAGCTCGGGGGCATCATGCGTCGTGAAGACAAGATCGCTTACGCCGGTGAAGCTCGGGTACACCGCAGACAACGGCTGGCCGGCATCGGCGTTGGACGTAATGGCGACAAGTTCAAACTCGGGATGACCGAGCACGAGGCGAATGAGCTCGGCTCCGGCATATCCAGCCGCGCCGACGATTCCAACCTTCAAAGACATATCAGACTCCTTGTCTGCGATTTATGCACCGATGCGCATTTCGCAGCGGTCGTTATGAAGTGGGTTGAAACTTTAGCACCAAAAGATGCATGAATACGTAAATGGCTTGCATATTCATGCATTGAAACATTCCCGACACATTCGCTTGAAGGAATTGACAAATGGAGCGGGCCCCATATTACCCAGTGCACCTTACGGTGACGTTGCAATGTGGGGCCCGCTATATGCGAGAATTTGAATTGTCGAAGCTTGCTGAGAGACTCGTTTAGAGCTCGACCGGCACCCATTCGTCGTGATTGCAGATAAAGGCCTCGGGTTCCTCCACGCTAAAGAAGACGAGCGTGGGGTCGTTAGGCCCCTCATAGTGCTCGCTCAAGCGCTCAAGATGTTTCCATCCAGCCTCGCGCATATCGGGAGCGGCCTGGTCATCCAGACCCGCATGCCCGCGCAAGATGAGCCAGCCATGGCCCGGCCACCAACTCGTGGCCTCAAAGCGCTGATTTTGCAGCAGCTCTTGCCACACGTCTTTGGTGCGCGCCGTCACAAACCACAGCTTACCGTCCTGAATCTGTGCAAACGAGAACGGACGTACATGTGGCTGCCCGTCCACGCTCGTCGCCAAGTACCACGCCGGCACCGACGTCAGATACTCCAAAACCGTATTCAATCCGTCCACGTTTCCTCCTGTACTAGCCAGTTTGAGAGCCTGGTTTGTGTGAGCTAGAGCTCCAGGCGCTCCTCGCTGCCGTCGATATCACAGAAGCGGGCGACGATATTGCGGACCGAGAAAAACGCAAGGCGGCCGTCGTTGGCACTATCGTGTTGCTCGCCAATGCCCACCATGTGCTTAAAACCCGCTTGACGCACCTTGTCGCTCGCAGCTGCGTCGTCCTCAAGTGCGGCTTCGCCGGTCAACACGATCCAACATTCCCCCGGCTTCCAGCCCGATACTTCAAACTTGGGATTCGCACTCAGCTCCGCCCACACATCCTTATCGCGCGACGTGCAAAACCACAACTTACCGTCATCGACCATGGCAAACGAAAACGGTCTCACGCGGGGCTGATGTCCGTCGGCCACATCGGTCGTGGCCAGATACCACGCCGGAATGCGCCTGAGATACGAACAGGCGCGCTCAAGCTGAGCCGTGCGGTCGTTGTCGGTCATAGGGACCCCTTTCTTGCGCTCGAATCGCGCCTAAACAAGTTGAAGATTGATGCCGATGACGCAGATGAGCAGCA
>JAXJEC010000016.1:0-3814 GCA_036301625.1 Collinsella sp.
CATGTACGCCACCACCACCGTCGCCGGCGTGTACTACCGCCAGATGGAGGTCTACTGCGTGGCGCTCGTGGTCTACCTGATCCTGACGCTCGTGGCGAGCCGCCTGCTCGAGGCCTTTGGCAAAAAGCTCGGCGCCGAGGCCCCGGCAACGCTGCCCAGCTCCAACTAGGCTCAAGACGAGGAGAATCATCATGGCAGATATCGCCACTACCGGCACCGCGGCCGCCGCACAGACCAATGAGCCGCTCATCCGCGTCGAGGGCCTGCGCAAGAGCTTCGGCTCGCTCGAGGTGCTCAAGGGCATCGACCTGTCCGTTAACCCCGGCGAGGTCGTTACCATTATCGGCGCCTCGGGCTCGGGCAAGTCGACCTTCCTGCGCTGCCTCAACCTGCTCGAGACCCCGGACGCGGGCCACATCTGGTTCCACGGCCAGGACCTTACGGCCGAGCGCTGCAACATTAACAAGCTGCGTGAGGACATCGGCATGGTGTTCCAGGGCTTTAACCTGTTCAACAACATGGACGTGCTCGACAACTGCACGCTTGCACCCGTCACGCTCAAAAAGATGAGCAAGGCCGAGGCCGAGAAGGTCGCGATGGGGCATCTGGCGAGCGTGGGGCTCGAAAAGTTCGCGCACGCCGCCGTGGGTCGCCTGTCCGGTGGCCAAAAGCAGCGTGTGGCCATCGCGCGCGCCCTGTGCATGAATCCGCAGATCATGCTGTTCGACGAGCCGACCTCCGCACTCGACCCCGAGATCGTGGGAGAGGTGCTCGAGGTCATGCGCAAGCTCGCTGCCGACGGCATGACCATGGTCGTCGTCACGCACGAGATGGCCTTTGCCCGAACCGTGTCCGACCGCGTGGTCTTTATGGACAAGGGCGTGGTGCTCGAGGACGCCGCGCCGGCCGAGCTCTTCGGCAACCCCAAACACCAGCGCACTCGCGAGTTCCTCTCTCGTTATCTCGAGGACAAATAACCGACCGCAAACGCTTGCGTTGCAGGGCCGCTCCCGTGGGGCGGCCTTTGTCGTCACAATCGAAAGGATGTCATGGCCGAGGTTTGGCGCTTCTTTGCGCATGAGGACGATTTTGCCGATATAGACGAGGCAGGCGCGTGCGAGCGCTTGGGCCGCGTGCTGTCGTTTCCGACCATCTCGAGCATGGATGCCGAGGCGGTGGACTGGCAGCCCTTCGACGACCTGCGCGCCTATATGCAGCAGGCCTGGCCGCGCGTGTTTGCGGCGGGCGAGGTCGAGCTTATCGACCATTCGCTGCTGGTGACGCTTGCCGGCAGCGATCCGGCTCTTAAGCCCGTTATGCTCATGGGCCACATGGACGTGGTCCCCGTGGTGCCGGGCACCGAGGCCGACTGGACACATGCCCCCTTTAGCGGGCACGTGGACGACACCTACATCTGGGGCCGCGGCGCGATCGACATGAAGGACCAGGTCGCAGGCATTCTCGAGGCGGTTGAGTATGCGCTGGCGCACGGCTGGGAGCACGAGCGCACGCTGCTCCTGGCCTTTGGCCAGGACGAGGAGACGACGCAGTACGGCGCAGGCGCCATCGGCCGCGCGCTCGAGGAGCGCGGCATTGAGCTTGAGTACCTGATCGACGAGGGCGACTACCGCATCGTTCCGGCTGTCGAGTACGGTGCGGGCGAGGGCTGGCTTATGCATGCCGACCTCGCGGAGAAGGGCTATGCCGATATCGTGCTCAAGACGAAGAGTGAGGGCGGGCATTCCTCCAACCCCTACGGCGGCACATCGCTCGAGGTGCTCAGCCGTGCCATCACCGCAATCTGCGATATCGAGTGGCCGACGCGCGTGACCGACTTGCTTGCCGCCCAGCTTGTCGAGTTAGGGCTGTACACGGCCGATGAAATTGCCGCCAACGGGGGCGCCATTGTCCGCGATTGCCTTGCCAGCAAGAAGCTCTATCCGCTGGTGACGACCACCTGCGCGCCGACCCAGATTGAGGGTGGCAGCACCGGCGCCAACGTGATGCCGCAGGATATGTGGGCCAACATCAACTTCCGTATGCTCGAGGGCACAAGCGTGGCCGACGTTGTGGCGCGCTGCCGTGAGGCGGTTGCCGGGGCGGATCTTGCCGGTCGTGTCGAAGTGGAGCTGGGCCCCGGCAGCTCCGAACCCTCGCCGTCCCCGCGCATCGGTGGTCCCGGCCTCGGGGCGGTTCGCTCCATCGCCGCCCGCTATTTCCGTGATCCAAAGGGGACGGCGGAAAACGGATTATTCGAGCCAGTGGCAATTGTGCCCTCGACCGTGATCGGTGCGACCGACGCTGCCAACTACCAGCACATTTGCCCTGAGTGCATTCGCTTCTCGGCCTTTGTGGTTGATGACGATGAGTGTGATCGCGGCGTCCACGGCACCAACGAGCGCATCACCCGCCGCGCCTACCTCCAGGGCATCCGCTTCCTCGTCGCTCTGCTTCAGACGCTCTAGCCAAAAAGCAAGCTCTTGGTGCAATGGGGTCAGGTTTGTTTGCACCAATCCGTGCGGGTTATATGCAGGTTTGCCTGCGCACGCTATCATGTATGGGTTAGACCGCAACTATGTACCCCATACGCGAAGGGATGCGCATGTATCTGAAGATCGACATGTTCTAGCCGGGCTTACCCCCGCAGTGGCGCCGCGCGCCCCATCAACTCTGCCGATTTTCACCTTCACGCATATAAAGGAGTCCCGCCATGCGCGACAAGCTCGAAAAGATCATCAAGGCCTACGAGGAGCTCGAGAAGAAGCTTTCCGACCCGGCCGTCGCCTCCGACATCAAGGAGTTCACGCGTCTCAACAAGGAGTACGCGCACCAGTCCGACCTCATCGCCGCCTCGCGCGAGTACATCGGCGCGCTCGACGACATCGAGGCTGCCAAGGAAATGCTCCACGATACTACCGATGCCGATGAGAAGGAGATGCTCCAGATGGACATCTCCGAAAACGAGGCCAAGCTTCCCCAGCTCGAGGAAGACATTAAGTACATGCTCATCCCGAGCGACCCCAACGACGACAAGAACACCATCGTCGAGATTCGCTCCGCCGCCGGTGGCGACGAGGCGGCCATCTTTGCCGGCGATCTGTACAAGATGTACCAGCGCTTCTGCGAGTCGCGCGGCTGGAAGACCACCGTGCTCGACTCCAGCCCCAGCGAGGCCGGCGGCTTTAAGTCCATCGAGTTCAAGGTCGAGGGCGACCGCGTCTACTCCGTCATGAAGTTCGAGTCCGGCGTGCACCGTGTCCAGCGCGTTCCCAAGACCGAGTCCCAGGGCCGTATCCAGACCTCCACGGCAACCGTCGCCGTGCTTCCCGAGGCCGAGGAGATCGACGTCCAGATCAACCAGTCCGACCTGCGCATCGACACCTACTGCGCCTCCGGCCCTGGCGGTCAGTGCGTTAACACCACCTACTCCGCCGTGCGCATCACCCACCTGCCCACCAACACCGTGGTGCAGTCGCAGGAGCAGCGCTCCCAGATTCAGAACCGCGAGGTCTGCATGCAGATGCTGCGTGCTCGTCTGTACGAGATGGAGCTCGAGAAGCAGCAGGCAGAGCTTGGTGCCGAGCGCCAGAGCCAGATCGGCCACGGCAACCGTTCCGAGAAGATCCGTACCTACAACCAGCCCCAGGACCGCGTGACCGATCACCGCATCGGTTTCAACTCCACCTACAACGGCGTCCTTCTGGGCGATCAGCTCGGCACCGTCATCGAGGCACTCGCCGCCGCCGAGCGAGCCGAGAAGCTGGCACAGGCCGTTTAAGTTACGGCGTTTTACCAAACGCCGTAACTGCTCGAC
>JAXJEC010000017.1:0-9789 GCA_036301625.1 Collinsella sp.
AACTCGCCAAACGACTCAACCTCTTCGAGTGCGCCCAACATGTCGGTTTCGCCCTTAAGCCAAATAACGCGCACGCCCTTGCCGTGTATGGGCTGCACAAACATCCCGTCGGCCAGCATACTCAAGGCGCGACGGACGGTATTGCGAGTGCATCCGAACTCCGCGGTCAGCTCGGCTTCGGTTGGCAGCATCTCCTGAAACGCATAGGTCCCATTAATGATGCGCGAGCGTATTTCTCGGTAGATTCCTTCATAAATCGCTTTTGGCATTGTTTCACCTCTAATGAATATGTATGGCTAGGCACGATAGCATTTCTTTGGGTTGTTTAAACCGATTATCGGTAAAGCACGGATTATTTACCGTCGACGGTTCCCCCGAAACCCAAATCGGACCGAATCAAAACCGTCAATGCGGCAAGCAGCCAGTCCTCTACAATGAGTTCATTGTTTAAACGTTCTTGCTCGCACAGCATGTTGCATCCGAAAGGCATATTATGCTGCAGAAAATCCAACGTTTTGGCGGAGCCATGTTCGCGCCCGCCATGCTGTTTTCTATATCAGGCCTCATGGTCGGCATCTCCGCTCTCGCAACGACTGCGGACATCGTCGGCGATCTCGCCGTATACGGAACCCCTTGGTACGTTTTCTGGACCATCATCCAGCGCGGCTCGTGGACGGTCTTTAAACGTCTCCCGCTCCTTTTTGCCGTAGCGCTGCCTATCGGTCTTGCCCAAAAGCAACCGGCACGCTGCTGCCTCGAGGCACTCGTGGCTTATTTTGCCTATTGCTTCTTTTTGAGCGAGATCATTAAGCTGAGCGGCGACAACCTTGGACTTAAGTACCCATCATCTTTGACCCCCGCCAGCGGCATCACCGTCATCGACGGCATCAAGACGCTCGACACCGGCATTATCGGCCCGCTGGCGGTATCGGCAACCGTCGTCGCCATCCATGATCGCTTCTACGATGCCAAGGTTCCCGATTGGCTCGGCACCTTCTCGGGTTCCTCACTGGTCTACCTCATCAGCTTTTTTGCCGTGTTTGCCCTTGCCGCCATCTCGGCCGCCATCGTACCCTTCGCATACGCTGTGACCGAAACGCTGCGCCACGCACTTGCAGGCGTCGGCCCCTTCGGCGTGGGCATCTTTGTGTTTTTGGAGCGAGCACTCGAGCCCATGGGGCTGCACCACCTGCTCTATATGCCCATCTATTACGACAATCTGGTCATTCACGACGGTATTTACGCCACGTGGACCAACCTGCTCCCCATTCTCTCCCATAGCACGCGCCCTTTAAATGAACTTGCACCGTGGGCAGGTTTTACCGCCACCGGCTGGGGCAAGCTCTTTGGCCTTCCCGCCATCGCGGCAGCATTCTATTTCACCGCCAAACCCGAACGCCGCGCCGGCCTTAAGGTCATCCTTTTGCCCGCCATCGTCGCCTCGGTGGTCTGCGGCGTCACCGAACCGCTCGAGTTTCTCTTTATGTTCACCTATCCCGGACTCTTTTTGCTCTACGCCGTCCTATCCTCCTGCCTTGCCATGACCATGAACTTCTTTGGCATCGTCGGCATCTTCTCGGGCGGTCTCATGGAAATGACGGCCTTCAACTTCATCCCACTCATGCGAATGCATGCCGGCTCCTACCTTTTGGCGCTCGGCATCGGCCTTGCCTTTAGCCTCATCTTCTTTGTTAGTTTTCGAGCACTCATCTTGGTCTATGACCTTAAGACGCCGGGCCGCGAGAATCATGTCGCCAATCGCACGACAATCGATCGTTTAACGGGAAGCGACTTTGCCAAAGAGCAATCTCCCAATGACGAAGTCAATAGTCGATCCGATCAAGATCACGTCCTCGCTGAGCGGGTAATTCAGCTCTTAGGTGGCGTTGGCAATATCGTGGGCGCAACCAACTGCGCCACGCGCCTGCGCGTCGAGGTCGCAGACCCTTCCATCGTTGCAGATAACGCGTCGTTTGTCGCGGTGGGCGCCAAGGGCCTCATCATTACGGGCAAGACCGCCCAGGTGATCATCGGCATCTCCGTTCCCCGCGTTAAAGAGCATTTTGACCAGATCATGGGCCTCGAGCCGGGATTTGTGCCCACCACCTCGGCCTCCCCTGCCGCCAGCGCAGCCCATAAGCGCGGCGATATCTGCTTCTTCGATATCGACGGAACGCTCGCCTGGCAAGACCCCAGGCTCGCCCAAGACCTTCCCGAAGACGAGCGTGACCTGTCCCCTTATCCCAACGAGGCGGTCTCGCAGGCCATCCGCGATTTCGTTGCAAACGGCAACATGGCCTTTATCTGCACAGGACGCACCCTCAGCTGCATCCACCCCAAACTTCTTGAGCTGCCCTGGACCGGCATCGTCTGTCTTGCGGGCGGTTACGCCGAGATCAACGGACACGCAATTCGCGATCTGTCGATGACGCCCAGTATGCTGCAGCGTCTTGCCCCCTACCTTGAGCAATCGGGCGAGGTCATCCGCTTTGAGGGCCTCAACGGCGTCGTGCGCATGAGTGCCGATGCCCCCGATGCTCCCGGATACGCGCGCACCCTGGGCGACGCAGTCACGCAGCTGCAACATTACAGTGTCTACAAGATCTTGATGTCTACATCGCTCGCCAACCACATCGCTCAAGATAAGGCACTTGAGCCGCTGCTGTGCTTTAACGAGCTCGAACTCGAGGTAACCGAAATCTCGCCCCGCGAATGCACGAAGCGCGGGGGCATCCAGTCTGTACTCGACGCCCTCGATCCCCACCACGGAACCGTATACGGCATCGGCGACGCCAGCAATGACGTCTCGCTGATGAACGCCGTCGATGTCGGTATCGCCATGGGCAATGCGCCGAACTATCTCAAAAAGCGCGCCGACTACATCACCGACTCGGTCGACAAAGATGGCGTCGTCAAGGCGCTCGAGCACTTTAGGCTTATATAAGCAGCCGGCACGCGCACGCGTCCCGTTTCTCCAAATCGCCAAAACAGACGCGCCGGCAACTCCAATGTGGCAATATGGTATCTGCACACCGCAACGATGTAACCCAAGAAAGAATGCGAGAACCCGTGTCCAGTCCGTTTACCAGCTTTTTAGCCCAGCACTTTGACCAGATTAACGACTATCTGGCCACGTTCTCTGACGGACAGGCGACCTCTGCCGATATCGAGCGCTACCTGTACGCGCCGCTCTCGGCTTTTACGGCCAACGCCGGCAAGCGCCACCGCCCGCTTATCTGTATGCTCGCCGCAACCGCAGTGGGCGGTAGCTTTGAGAGCGCCCGCAGCGCCGCGGCAGCTATCGAGCATTTCCAGTCGGGCGCACTGATCCACGACGACATCGCCGACAACGGACAGCTTCGTCGAGGCAAGCCCTGTATGCACCTTACCGAGGGCACGGGCCTTGCCATCAATTGTGGCGACCTGGCGCTCACCATGGTCACCAAGACGGTTCTCGACGACCCCACGCTAGAGTCCGACGTGAAGCTGCGTGTGCTCCACGAGCTTACCGAGATGATCGTCCGCACCATCGAGGGTCAAGCGCTCGACCTGGGTTGGGTCCGTGACGGGCGCTTTGATATCTCGGTTGATGACTACCTGGACATGGCGACGCACAAGACCGCGTTTTACAGCGGAGCCACGCCGCTTGCCGCCGGAGCCATTATCGGCGGCGGCAGCGATGAGCAAATCGAAGCGCTGCGCGCCTTTGGCCTGCATACGGGCCTTGCCTTTCAGATTCAGGACGACCTGCTCAACCTTGTCGGCACTAAGGAAGCCGCCAACAAGGACTTCCGCACCGACATCACCGAGGGCAAGCGCACGCTTGTCGCCGTACACGCCCTCTCTGATGAGCGCCACCACGACGAGGTCGAGGCGATTCTTTCCTCGGGCACCGATGATCCCGCGCAGCTCGCACGCGCCGTGGAGATCTTCCAGGAGACCGGCTCCATCGATTACGCCCACACTTACGCGCTCGACCTGACCGCTAAGGCCAAAGCGGCCATCGAGAACGTTGAGCTTGATCCGCACGCACGCGAGCTGTTCCTCTCCATGGCAGATTTCTTTGTGGAGCGCCTTAACTAACGGGGGTTATAAAACCTGTCAGCAGCGTATTTAGGCACAACTTGCTACACTGTTGAGTGCATGTTTATGCATCCCTTTGCGTTGTCTATCCGACAGACGCTCAAATAGTACGAATGGTACGCCGAAAGGGGTTCGTTCATGGAACCTATTACAACGGGCATGCAAGGAGCAGCCGTCGAGGACGTGCAGTCTCGTCTCCTGCAGCTCGGCTACACGATTGATGCCGCCGAAGTCACCGACAAGTACTTTGGAGCCACCACTGAGCAGGCCGTCAGCACCTTCAGGCTCGACAGCGGCCTTGCTGCCGGTCATGCCGTCGATATCCCCTGCTGGAGCGCCCTTGTAGACGCTTCGTATAAGCTGGGCGACCGCACTCTCTATCTGCGCATGCCCAATTTCCATGGCGCCGATGTGCAGGCCCTGCAGCGCGCTCTCAACGTTTTGGGCTTTGCCTGTGGCGAAGACGACGGCTACTTTGGTCCGCATACCGAGGCCGCCCTGCAGCAGTTCCAGGAAAATGTCGGCCTGTTTGCCGACGGCATGGCCTTCCAGGACACCTACGCCTACATCAACCGCCTGCACCATGTGTGGGAGGGCAAGCCCTCGGTCACCGAAGCCGAGTCCCGCATCGGTTTTGCTCGCGCCGCCAACGTGCTCGAGCGCTTCCAGATTGCCGTCATCGGTGAGGACCCCATCGCGCGCAGCGTTGCATCGCGCATGTGGAACATCGCCACGGCGACGACCGATAGTAGCGGCATGATGCTTTGCGATTCCGAGGTTCCGACCGACGTGGACCTGGTACTCGAAATTGCACGCGATGAGCTGCCCGCAGATGCAGCGCCGCGCGCCACGATCGCCCTCGCCGAGTGCCATAACCTGGCCCAGCGCATCCGCACTGCCAATGTCGCCGCGCAGCAGAAGCCGGCACGCATTCGCATTGAGCTCACGGGCATGACGCGCTACAACGGCACCTTCACGGCCAGCGACGCGCAGACACTCGCCGTACGCCTGCTCGATGGCGTTTGCGATGCCCTCGCAGATTAGGTAAACTAAACGAGTTGCTTTTGGGCAACACCACACATTGGGACGTAGTTCAACGGTAGAACTCCGGTTTTTGGTGCCGGCTGTTGGGGGTTCGAATCCCTCCGTCCCAGCCATTAAAATTGAGCGCCCTGAGCCCATAACGGCCCAGGGCGCTTTCTTGTGGGCAAGCAGAGGGATTCGAACCCGCAAGGGTGCGGAGCTGAGGAAACGCGAAGCGTTTTCCAGCGCAGCACGCAAGGAGCGAAGCGACGCAGCGGAGCGCGGCCGCCGACCAGGCGGACGCGGAATCCCTCCGTCCCATACCAGCAACGGGCTCCCCACATCTCGACTTACCAGCCAAACCGGCACTTAGGGACGTTCCTAAAGCGCCGGTCATCAACATGGTGCCGTGCGGCCCCGGCGGGCCGGCGTAGCATTACAGACCAAGCGACCATTTCCATGCGGGAATAACCTCGATGACGCCATGCTCCGTTTTGATCTGGGTCGCCTCGCGCAGCGTGATGATATTGGCATCCTTGATACCGGTTTTTACCATAGCAACCTCAAGGGAACCAACTTCACGCCTGCGCGTTTTCTCTGCCGTCATATCGACTGTCACCTGGTAAAGCGCGTATGGTTCCGATGCCAAAGCGTCGCCGACCAAGAAATCAACTTTTTCTCGTGCTTGCGTTGGAGCCGTAAATGAAGTCACCGTTTCCAACCGGCCGTTTGCCGTACGGCGCATGAGTTCAGCATAAATCGCAGTCTCCAAACGCTTTCCTATATCCTGCTGATTAGCACGCGATGTTGCATATGCCATCCCCTGGTCGACGGCATAGACCTTGTCTGTTGTCGTTGTCTTAGGAGCCAAAGAAGTTGAATACTCCGGAAGTAATCCAATGAGATGAGCCTGCTGGAATAAACGAACGAGTTCGTTTATTTTTTCCCATGACGCTCGATATCCGACAGACTTTAAGGCTTCCAACAAACTGTTAACCGAAAGGTCGCAACCCGTGTTTCGAAGGCAGAAGAGCCCTACTTGGTTGGCAAGAGCGATATCCGTGCGCCCGCTCCGCTCGAGAATGTCTCGTGCAACAACATCTCGCAAATAGGCTTGAAGCATCTGAATACGCGAACCGGCATCAAGCTCCTGAACCCCAGGAAAGCCACCCTCTATGAGATAACGGTCATATGCCGATTCCAGATCAGTTCGCCGCTGCGGAGAAACAGCTGGAGCCCCAGCACTAGTAGACATATCCGGCGTTTCAATGTGATGAAACGCACAATACTCGCGGAATGAAAGCGGATGCATAGCGTGCTCTTGCGAGCGACCGCGAAACTGCGTCGCTATTTCATCGGCAGATAGTTTTGAGGACGATCCGGTGATAACAAGCGTTACGCTCTCGTGCTCCGCCAAACGCTGACAAACGCCCTGCCAGCCATCGGTCTCCTGCACCTCATCCAGAAAGAGATAACAGCCTTTCGTTCGCGCTGAGGGAACCTGCCGCCAATACTCTTCCAAAATGTCGCTCATGAGCGTGTCCGGCGCCGGTCGAAGACGGTCATCAGCAAAATTGAAATAGAAGATACGCTCGGCATCGACACCGCGATCGATAAGGCGACGAATCCATTGAAACGCATAGAACGTTTTGCCGCAGCGCCTGATACCCGTGATGATATGGACAAGATTGAACGGCTTTGGCTCAGGAAGATCACTGATGGCATCGTCTCGATGCACGACGTGAGGAATCTCAAAGGAACGGGCCTCGGCAACAATCTCTGCAATACCCAACGCTGTAGGCGCCATAATGCTCTCCTTTCAACATCTTGAGTATATAACTTCTCGTCCTACAAGAGAAGTTTCAGCTACAACTTCTCGTCCTACACTAGAAGTTTGAGGTAGATTTTCAGGCATGTCCCAAAAATCTACCTCCAAAAGATAGGCGCCCCAGGCCCGTTAGGACCAAGAGCGCCTTACATCTAGAAATCATCAGCCCAGTTCCGAAAAGCGAGCCGCTTGCGACAACCAAGTAGCCACAGGCCCCGGGAGAGCGGGGGCACCGGCTTAGGTTTATCGCGAGTTCCGCACGAACAGGAGGCCACTAGCCCCGATGTTTTGGACGTGACAGCGAGAGGGGCCCTGGCATGGCAAGGTGACGTGAAACAAGGCGGCGCCGACCTTCTGGTCGCGCCGCCGAAGTTGAACGTCAGATTGCCGTGCCAGGGCCCCTCGCAGCGTCGAGAGGACCGCCGTTCGGTAGAACGGCGGAACTAATTGTTCAGCATGCGGTCGAAGCTTCCCGAGTCGCCATCCCGATAGTCGGCGGTCATCAGAATCTCCTGTGGAATGCGTCCGCCCTCGCGCAGCACGTTGCGGAACTGCACGCGCGTGACCATGGGCAGATCCTTGATCGTCGCCGCCAGGTTCTGCGGCACACCCTGGTTGGCAGCTGCGGGTTCGCACTCTCCGCCGGCCTTCACGCGACGCTTGTGCTCGGCAAGCATGGCGCGATACATACCGGCATGCAGGCGAATCTCTACCACATTGGCGTTACGGGTCTGCTCGACAATGCGCGCACCCTCTCGGTCGATGTCGCCCACGTAGTAGACATAGTTAAAGCGATAGCCGATCTCGGCCAGATAATCATCCAGTGCGTGCGAAACGCTCGCCTTGCAGCCACCGCCAAAGATCACGCCGCCCACCTTGGTGCCAAAAAGCTTGGCGTGCTTGCGGCCGCGCAGGAGCTTGACGATTTCGTCATAGGTGTCTAGGTTCTCGACCATAATGAACGGCTTGTCGGCGCCCAGCGTAAAGAAACCCGTAAAGTGCACGGGGCGGTTGGGGGCGACCTTAATCGCCTGCATGCTGATACCTTTTTCGGTCATACGCCGAATCAGGCGCTCGCCGTGCTTGCCGTCAAAGGCCTTCTCATCGTTAAAGATCTGGTAGGCACGCTGGCGGCGCGAGGCAACCGGCGTATCGGCACCTCGGTTCTGCTCGATCCAAGCCTGGATGATTGCGATTTCCTCGGCAATCTTGCGGTTGGACATCTCGTTGTGCTGAGTGCGCTGCGGAGCCTTTTTGCCGTCCTTGCCCTCGACCTTTACGATCTGTGTCTGCTGCTCCTTGATCTTAGAGAGCGCCGTAGGCGTAGGGACAACCTTGAGCAGCTGCCTGCCTAAAACGCGGGCAAGGGCAAACGCCGAGACCTCGCCGTGGGCGGCCGACTCGGGCTGCTGGGCAGCAGTATCTACTGCGGCAGACTCCGGCTTCTTCTGAGACTTGCGCTTAGAATCGCCCTGGGAATTGCGCTCGCGCTTCGGCATAGACGCCTGCTTCTGCGGACGATCGGACTTGCTCTCCTTCGCTGACTGGCGCTTAGGCTGCCCCGAAGAAACCTCGGCCTTCGCATCCTCGTTCTGCGGCGTGGTCTTCTCGGTTGCAGTCTCGGCATGGGAACTGCGGCCCCCACGATGGCGACGGCGGCGAGGCTTGCTCGACGCGCCCTGCTCCGCCTGCTCATCAGTAGGCTGCTGGCCCTTGGCCTCGGCATCAACCTCAAGCTGCGGCTCAACAGGCTTCTGCTCGCGAGCCGCCGGCTCAACGGTCTTCTCGTCCTTCTCGCCCTGAGTGGTCGAAGCCGGCTCGCTCTTCTCCTGACGCCTTACGGGATACGCGCGCCCCGCAAAACCACGTCCGGGACGGCATGAACCCGGAGCCTTCTTGGCAGACTCCTCAACATCGTCTGCAACCTCAGAAGACTCTTCAACCTCACGCGCGGCATCCTGCTGTGCAGCCTTAAAGTGAGCACCGCGACGGCGCTTGGGCTCTTGGGCCTCCACGGGCTTTTGCTCCTTCGTGGGCTTCTGCGACTCGGCAGCAACCTCGGTCTCAACAGCCTCGGCATCCGTCTCACCCTTTTGAGCAACGGCGCGACGGAAGCGCTCCTGCTGGGCGCGGCGCTGCGCATCGCGCTTGCCACCCCCGCCAAAACCGCCGCGTCCTGCCTTGGCCGTAAAGGCACGCACGACGTTCTCATCGAGCAACTCATCGGTATCGACATGCTCACGCGGAGCAACTTCTTCCACAGCAGGCACGTCAGCGGAATCCTCGACGGACTCGGCAGGCTGCTCCTGGGCATCGCGGATCTCGGCATTGATGGTATAGAACGCCGGGCGCCCGTTAATGCCGCTACCCTCGATCTTGGTCACAATATTGGCCGCGATAAGCTCATCGCGCATCGCCTTGGTGTCACATTCCTTATCGACGGAGCGGAAAATCTGCGCCAGCGCACTCGACCTAATCTTGAGCGCCTTGCGGCAAAGCAGGTCGTAGGCAACCAGCTTGGCACGCTCGGCAGAAAGCGACGTCTGGCTGCTCAGACGTTCAGCCAGGGCATCGACATTATTTTGGTTATCGGAATATACCGTCTTGGCCACGGGGCCCCTTTCATATGCACACATATACGTCCATATGGTACAACGCGCGCCCTTATCCATGCAAAACATCTGCGAGAACACTCGAGCGTCACCCGCTTTTGCATCAAAACCACCCCTAAAAGGGGTGGTTTGCTCTTAGGGTATAACTCTTGGATTTCCGGCACGCGTCTAAAGGCGCCGGCCCTCACGGGGTTCGGGCCGCACTGCAGATTGACCCGTGACGGGCCGGTCAAACCGGCGCTA
>JAXJEC010000018.1:0-25346 GCA_036301625.1 Collinsella sp.
CGGCCGAAGAGGCGTCAGCAGGTCAGTGGGTCATCGCCCCGGCGTTCAGCATCAGGGTAGCGCTGCGACGCGGAAATCGCGCGCCGTTGCCGCGCCCCGCAGTGCCCGCTTCCCCCGAGAACAATTATCAGTGCAGGTAGAAAGCTTGCCGATTTTTGAAAAAGCCGGCTATGGTTGGCTCCTGCGGCTTAAACGTAGTAGATAGGCCCCTTTCGTGGCACAGCGTCAGACCAGTCCAATTGGGACGGGGCTTATTTGACCACTTGTCGATCTGATTGCCCAAGTAGTCAAAAAAGCCCCGTCCCAAATTAGCTACCTTGCCCCATCGGGCTGGAGCGGGTAAGATATACCGAGCGCCTAGCGCGTTCGATGGGTTCGGATGACGACATGTTCCGAATCTGGTCAGGTCCGGAAGGAAGCAGCCATAAGGAGCCTCTGTCGGGCATCCGAATCCATCGAGTGCGCAGGCGTTTTTTGGTGCCGCGGCTACCCGCGAGTGCCGGCAGGGCGCTTGGTGTCTCGCTGGTCCTCGGCTTCGCCTGCGGGATCGCTCGACTACCAAGCGCCCTGCCGGCACTCGCGGGTAGCCGACCAAAACCGCCTGAAGGGTCACATTTATCTGATAATTGAATCCCCGGCGTTATGCCGCTCGCTGGCGTTGCCAAAACATCGGCTGCTACGTGCCTTGGGCGCTAGTGACCGTTGCCCTTACATCTGTAACGAGTTGCTTACGCATCTCCAGGGTTCTCCGTACTATCATGAATCAGATTGAATTGAGATGATGATAGGGAGCGCCTTTTTATGATTGAGCTGCTCAGGCGTTTTGGTGGTAAGTTTCGCCGGTATATGGTGATTGGCCCTGCGTGCAAGTTGATTGAAGTGATCTTTGACCTGCTGACGCCGCTGGTGATTGCCCAGATGATTGATAAAGGTATCGGTGCGCACGACGTGAGTGCCGTCGTCCACTACGGCATGGTGCTCGCCGCCATGGCCGTGATCGGCATCTCGTTTACGCTCGTCTGCCAAAAGATGGCGGCGCTCACCTCGCAGGGCATGGGTACTGACATTCGCGGCGCACTCTACCAGCACATCAACAAGCTGAGCTATGCCGAACTCGATCGCTTTGGCACGCCGTCGCTCATTACGCGTATTACCAACGACGTCAACCAGGTGCAGCTCGCCGTGGCGCTGGGCGTGCGCATGCTCATCCGCTGGCCTTTCCTGGCGGTGGGCTCCATGGTCGCGGCCCTTGCCATCGACCTTAAGCTCGGCATGATCTTTTTGATTTGCACGCCCGCCATCGGCCTGGTGTTTTGGTTTGTCATGGCGCACTGCATCCCGTACTACAAGCAGCTGCAGGCAAAGCTCGATCGCATCGCGCTTATTTGCCGCGAGGGACTTTCGGGCGCTCGTGTGGTCCGGGCGTTTGTGCGCGAGGGTCACGAACGTGAGCGTTTTGCCCAGGCGGCCGATGACCAGGCGCGTGTCGCAATCGCGGTGGGCAAGCTCTCGTCGATCCTCAACCCCGTCACGTTTTTGGTGATGAACCTGGGCGTGTGCGCCATCCTGTGGGTGGGCGGCATCCAGGTCAACGTGGGCGAGCTCACGCAGGGCCAGGTCATGGCATTCGTCAACTACATGACGCAGACCCTGACCTCCATCGTGTATGTCGCCAACCTGGTCGTGGTCTTTACCAAGGCGAGCGCCAGTGCGTCGCGTCTCAATGAGGTGCTCAATTGCGTGCCGAGCATTACCGACGAGGGCAACCAGCCGGCTGCGCTGCCCGAGCCGGGCGCGCTGGCGGGTGGCGCTGTTCCGGTCCCCGCGCTGAGCTTGAGCCATGCGAGCTTCTCCTTTGGCGCGGGCGCCGCCAACGCCGTCAATGACGTGACCCTGGAGCTGCCGCTGGGCAAAACGCTCGGCATTATCGGCGGCACGGGCAGCGGTAAGTCGACGCTCGTCTCGCTCATCCCGCGCCTGTACGACACGGGCACCGGCAGCGTGAGCGTAATGGGTGCCGACGTGCGCGCCTGGCCGCTCGACCAGCTGCGTCATGTGGTTGCGACTGTTCCGCAGCGCGCGTCGCTCGTGAGCGGCACGATTCGCAGCAACCTAACCTGGCGCGACGAGTCGGCGACCGACGAGGAGCTTTGGGCGGCGCTCGATATGGCGCAGGCCAGCGAGTTCGTGCACAACAAGCCCCAGGGCCTCGACGCCCCGGTCGAGGCGGGCGGCAAGAACTTCAGCGGCGGCCAGCGCCAGCGCCTGACCATTGCGCGTGCCCTGGTGGGCTCGCCGCAGATTCTGATTATGGATGACTCCGCCTCGGCGCTCGACTTTAAGACCGATGCAGCGCTTCGCCACGCCATCCGCGAGCGCAGCGTACGCGGTGCCGCCGCGGGCGGACTCCCGCTAACCACGGTGATCGTGAGCCAGCGCGTCTCGACCGTGCGCGATGCCGACATGATCTGCGTGCTCGACCACGGCTCGGTCGCGGGCCTGGGTACGCACGACGAGCTGTACGCAAGCTGCCAACTCTATCGCGAGATTTGCCAGTCGCAGCTTCGTCGCGAGGAGCTCGAGGGTCAGCAGGGGAGCACGACGCCCGCGTCCGCCCCGGCTGCCCCGGCATCCACTTGCGCAAAGGAGGGCTGCTAAATGAATCCGTATACTTCTTCCGGTTCGGTCGCCACGATGACGGCCAACGTGTCCGGCAACGATAACCTTAACGACCTGGGCGACGGCCCGCGTCAGCCCGGCGACCCCGAGCGCTACCCCGTGGGCGCGGTGACCCGCCGTCTGCTGGGCTACGTCCGTCCGCATCGCATTTCGTTTACGGCGTCGTTTGTGAGCGCCGCCATCTCGGTGGTCTTGCAACTCTATACGCCCATCCTCATCGGCGAGGGCATCGACCTCATCGTTGCCGCCGGGCAGGTGGACTTCGGGTCGCTGCTGCCGCTTGTTACCAAGCTCGCAATCGTCGTGGTGGGCGCGGCAGCCTTCCAGTGGCTGCAGGGCTACTGCGTCAACCGTCTATCCTACGAAACGGTGCGCGACATGCGCGTGGAGGCGAGCGACAAGCTCAGCCGCATGCCGCTCAGCTTTATTGACGGCCATGCCCACGGCGACCTCATGAGCCGCGTGGTCAACGATGTCGACCAGGTGGGCGATGGCCTGCTGCAGGGCTTTACGCAGCTCTTTACCGGCGTCATCACCATCGTGGGCACGCTCGCATTTATGCTCTCCATCAACCTGACCATGACGCTCGTGGTGGTGCTCGTTACGCCGCTTTCCATCTTTGCGGCCGGCGCCATCGCCAAGCTTTCCAATAAGAGCTTCACTGCTCAACAGCGCATCCAGGGCCAACTCGGCGGTCATATCGAGGAGTATGTGGGTGAGCAAAAGCTCGTGGACGCCTTCGCCTACGGCCCGCACGCTCAACAGCGCTTTGATGCCCTTAACGCCGAGCTCTATACGGCGGGCGAGCGCGCGCAGTTTATGGGCTCGCTCTCCAACCCCGGTACGCGCTTTATCAACAACATCATCTACGCCGTGGTTGCCGTGATCGGCTGCGCGGGCGTGATCACGGGCGTGCCTGCGGCGCTTACGGTGGGCGGCGTGCAGATCTTCCTGTCCTACGCCAACCAGTACACCAAGCCGTTCAACGAGGTCACCAACGTCATTACGCAGATCCAGACGGCGTATGCCTCGGCGCGCCGCATGTTTGCGCTGCTCGATGCGCGCGAGCAGGAGCCCGATGCGGCGGATGCCGTGGAACTTGCCGCCCCGCAGGGTGAGGTGACCTTTGAGCATGTGGACTTTAGCTATGTGCCCGACCGCAAACTGCTGAAGGATATCTGCATCGATGCCAAGCCCGGTATGCGCTATGCGCTCGTCGGTCCCACGGGCTGTGGCAAGACGACGCTCATCAACCTGCTGCTGCGCTTTTACGATATCGATGCTGGGCGCATCGTAGTCGATGGTCGCTCCTCGCGTGACTACACGCGCGCGAGCCTGCGCCGCGCCTTTGGCATGGTGCTGCAGGACACCTGGCTGTTCGAGGGCACGGTGGCCCAGAACATTGCCTACGGTTGCCCCGATGCCACGCGCGAGCAGATTTTCGAGGCCGCCAAGCGCGCACGCGCGCACAAGTTTATCGTGCAGCTGCCAGGCGGCTACGATACGGTGATCGGCGAGGACGGCGGCACGTTTAGCCAGGGTCAAAAGCAGCTGCTGTGCATCGCGCGCGTCATGCTCACCGATCCGGCGATTCTGCTGCTGGACGAGGCGACGTCGAGCATCGATACGCGTACCGAGCTGCAGGTGCAGGCGGCATTCGACGAGCTCATGGCTGGCCGCACGAGCTTTGTCGTGGCACACCGCCTGTCGACGATTCGTAATGCCGACTGCATCCTAGTAATGCGCGATGGCGAGATTATCGAGCGTGGCACGCACGACGAGCTGCTAGCGGCAGGCGGCTTCTACGCCGAGCTCTACCGCAGCCAATTCGCCCAGTGAGCAAGCCCGTGGGGCAAATTAATCAATCGACAGACGGTGGTTTACATCTGTCACGTTAGTACTAAGATATTCATCTAATAAATTGCATTAGTGGCTTTAGTTTTGGGGGATACGAGGCAACGTGACTATGACGTGCTCTTTGGTGGTTAACAGCAAGAGCGGTAATACCAGGATGGTTTCGGGTGCGATCAAGCGCGCTCTGCAGGCTGCGGGTGTTGAGTTTGTCCATGCCGCGGCGTTGAGCGACGATGCGGATGCAGATCAGGTTGCGCTCGAGGCGCAGGGCGCCTGCGCGGCCGACACGGTGCTCGTCGGTTTTTGGTGCGACAAGGGCGCGTGCACGCCTTCGGTTGCCGCGCTGCTCTCCGCTCTGCACGGCAAGCGCGTTTTCCTCTTTGGTACCTGCGGTTTTGGCGCCGACCAGAGCTATTATCAGCAGATTATCAATCGCGTGACCTCCAATTTGGCCGAGGATGCCGAGCTTGTGGGTTGGGCAATGTGCCAGGGCAAGATGGGTCCCGCGGTCAAGCAGCGCTACGAGGCCATGCTCGAGCAAGATCCCGACAATGTCCGCTTTAAGATGCTGCTCGATAACTGGGTCGCCGCAAAGGATCACCCCACCAAGGAAGATCTGGATAACATGGCCGCAGCCGCCAAGAAGGCCGTACTGGGAGAGTAGCTTCGCCGTCCGCGATCCTTCGTGCAAAACAATACAAATGTGAAAGCCTCGAAGTTCTCGAGGCTTTTTTCTTGACACTTGTGGGCACAACGATGGCAAGCGTCTGGGACGATATTTTCCATCACCCCGATGACGAGGCCGTTCTGGACAACACGCTCTCATGCGTTCGCTGGATGTATTCAAAGTGGGACGGGCTTTCCGGATGGATGGGGTTTCGGAAAGTGTGTCCCGGAATTTGCCTTTGGAATGGGACGTAGTTTCCCGTTGAGGTGCTTTGCGGAAAGTGCATCCCACTCTGGGCGGTCGAAGTGGGACACACTTTCCCAAAGGCGCTCCAACGGGAAATTGCGTCCCATTATTCGGTCGGGACTGCGGACGATTTCCTGGACCGCTAAATCGCGGCCATCCCCAGCGACGACCGGTAGTCGCTGGGGATGGCCGCGATTTAGCGGTCCAGGAAATCGTCCGCAGTCCCGGCACTCGACGGAAAATACATCCCAGAAATGGCCTTTGAGCTGGGATAAGATTTCCGCGGCATCTCGGATTCTCAAAAATGAGACACGCCGTTGGCGAAAATGAGACACGTGATATCGGGCATCGGACGTATCATTTGTAAAAATGAGTCCACTCCACTCGAATAAAGCGAGGTCCCTCATGTACGTTCCACACCCCCGTATCCGTAGGCTGTCGAAAATCCCGCTTGTTGGGACGGCGGCGCTTGCTGCGTTGATCGCCATGAGCGTCGCCTGCTTCACGGCCACGCCCCAGGTTGCCCAGGCGGCAGACGCGCCCGCAATCACCGATATGACCGAGCAGGATTATCAAGCCCTGGGTCTGGGCGCGAGCGAGGACATTCCGGCCGATACCGTTGGCCCCTATTCCACTGATACCCCCACGACGTTTGCCACGCGCAGCGAGGTCTATATGGCAGCTAACGGTAGCCATGGCAATCGCTACACTCTGCGCGACAAGCTCGAGAACGTCGAGCGCGGTGACATTGGCGGCAGCAGCAAACTCACCGATGGCTATGGAAATGTGTGGGGCGCCGCAAAGTTCTGGCAAAACGTCAACAACTTCGATACGAACAGCGATCTCTACAAGCATAGCGACTACGGTGGCGGCACCTGGTCGTACCTAAGCAACAATGAGTCCTCAACAGTACTCGCCAACGACAACAACGGTTTCTCGGGCATTCACGCCACGAGTGTTGAGTTCTGCAGCGACGCCAGCACGGGCAAAAAGAGCCGCGTTGCCGAGCTCCGTGCCTACGGCGACAGTTCCTCCACGACGATTGACGGCAAGTCATACGCCGGAAAGGTTGAGCTGGTCCTCTACTCGTTTAGCAACGGGCGTACGCGCACTCTCGACACACACCTGCCGGTGACGGTCAACACTAGTATGATGTACGAAGGCCGTTTTAAGTACCTGGATGCCGGTTACCTGCAAGAGCACGACGCCGTCTTTGATGTCGAGGCGGGCGATGTCGATGGCGACGGCGTCGACGAGCTTTTTGTCTACGCGGGCTGCTATGTCGACGAGAACGGCGTGCGCAAGGCTGTAGTCGACATGTATGACTTGGAGGGCGGCAACTGGAAGCAAAGTGTCGTCAAGATCGATGCCGGTAACGCCGCGGACTACACCACGCACAACAAGGGCGGGAACGACTCCTGGACGCAGCTTCAGTCAGCTCCTGTCGTTTCGCTAGCGGCCGGCGACCTCGATCGCGATTTTTGCGATGACCTCGCCATCGTGGTCTCGGCACCCTACGGCAAGAAGAATATTGATAAGTCGACGCATTGCGAGCTGTTTTCGTGGGATGCATCCAAGGGTGCGCTCGTCCATGTCGATGCTCTGGGCGACGCGGGCGCAATCTCCCTCTCCGCGAACGGCAAGACCATGGTCGCTGCGAATGCGACGTTCGGCACGTTTGCCGCCTACGATGAAGAAGGAAAGAAGACGGGTGAAACCGTCACGGGCCTTATTCTTGCGGGCTATGACTGGCAACGCAGCGCTTTTGATTACGGCGCTTCTGACGGCAGCAAGGGGCTGTACGGCGCGCTGTACCGCTACGCGTATTTTGACTCGGAGTCTGGCGAGTTCAAGCTTTCCGATTGCAAGGAATACAGAGACGGGCTCCTCGCCTCCTATGGGTTGATGCATGTGCCCAACAGCGCATGGAAGGATAGCGCTCAGGATAAGCGCTATCCGTGCACCTTGGCGCCTATTGCCCTTGCCACTGCCAACCTTGACGGCCTGTCCGAGCAGCTGGCGGTCGACGAGGTGCTCGTGGGCGGCGATGTGTTCCGCGACTTTGCCTGCAACACGGCACAGAGCGGGGCTCAGGGCTTGGGGTCCATGGTCGGAACCATGAGCATGAGCGGTCAGCAATACAACAGCAGCAACAAGCATGACCACAAGGGTATAGAGCAGGTGTGGATCAGCGACGTCAAGGCGGGCAGCGTCTCGGGTTCGGACCGCTATAACGAGAGCTTTATCGCCGTGGTGGGCAAGCACCGCGACGAGGACCTGCGCAAGAACGATGACTACTATTGGATGACCGCCTCGCATTTTTCGCTCGACGAGAACGGAAAGGTGCGCCGCGGCGAGGAGCAGGTGATTAGCGAGAGCAACCGTCGCGGCACTACCTACGGCACATTTATCTCGCTCGCGCTGCCCGATGTCGACAACGACAGCGTCAAGATCACGTACAAGGACCGCTACAAGGTCTATACCAACCCGCGCGTGCTTGCCGTGCTGCAGGATGCGCCCTATGTTGAGGATCTGGAGCAGGCATACGGCTATCTGGTGTTGGGCGGCACGTCATACGGAGAGGAAAAGGGCACGGGGACATCCCAGGGCTATACCATTGGCGCCGAGTTGGGCGTTGCCGTCGAGGTGCAGACCGGTCCGCCCCTGGTCGCGATGAATGCTTCAGTCGATTTTGCCGCCGAGGGATGCTATGACTACCGGAGCGAGCGCACGGTCAGCGCAAGCGTAAGCTATGAGTCGCATGCCGGCGAGGGTGACAAGGCCGTGCTCTACACGATTCCGATGGTCTATTACGAGTATGAGATCGAAAATGAGGAAACTGGTGGCAAGGGCGTGATGGCGGCGCCCGTGTCGCTCGGCGCGCAGACCTCGGTCGTTAATGTCGAGGCCTATGACCGCATTGCCAAACAGCACAATATGACGCCGCTCAGCTACTTTTTGACCAACCGGTCGGGAGAACCCGGAACCTATCAAACGACGCTCAACGGCGAGACTCCCGTTGGGGATTCCTTTGGCCTGGGCAAGCCTGGCGTAACGCGCGCCTACACGCACGATGGGTTTAACGGCGCCGCCGCGCAGCCGGGGGCGAGCATTGAGCAGACCATCGAAGTCGAGGAGGGCAAGGAGCAGGAGCTCGAGCTCGGCTTGACGCTGAACGGCAGCGTTGTCATGGGCGCGAAGCTCGCAAAGCACGAGTTGTTTGGCGGCCTGTGCTTTGGTGCCAACGCCGGCTTTACTACGGGTAACTCCTCGAGTGAATCGACCGAATACGGCGGCACCGTCGACAACCTGCCCGAGGCCGCGCAGGGCAAGTACGGTTTTGTGTGGCGTCTGGGCGTCAACGCGGTGGATGTCGACAAGTTCGAGGCAGACTCGGGCGACAAGCTCGGCACCAAGGACACCGACCAGTTCTGGATCGTGGGCTATGACGTTAAGGACGTCGAGATGCCCGACGCGCCGGCCGTGACGGGCTTTACGGCAAACGCCGTCGATTCGACCAGCGTTACGTTTAGCTGGGACGATGTGCTCGCAAACAAGAGTGGCTTTAGCTACGGCGTGGGCATGCTGCAGAGCAATGCGGCGGATGCGGTCGTCAATAGCTGGAAGATTGCCGACAACACGCAGACCTCGCTCAAGTGGGATGGGCTGCAGCCCAATACGGAGTATCGATTCGCCATCGCCGCCGTTAAGAATGGATCCACGACCGAAACAGGTATTCGCTCGGCAATCATCACGGTCAAGACCATGCCCGATGGCATGACGATGACCGTGGGCGGACCTGCAGCGGATGCTGCGGAGGGGTCGGATCTTGGATACGACTCTTCGGTTGAGCGCACGGCGGGAAGCCACCTGACGCTCTCGGCGATTGGCTATGTGAAGCAACTCGGTGCCGACGATAGCGAAACAGGGCTGGCACCGACCTATATGTGGTACCGCAAGGGCCGCGGCGAGACAGAGTTTAAGCTCGTGGGTGCCGATGGCAACCTCGCGGCTGGAACGGCCTCAAAGCTCGAGATTGACCTGACCGCAGACGATGACGGTGCGCAGTATTACTGCCACGTGGGATACAACGACGTGGGCCTCGACACCGGCACGACGCTCGTGAATATCGAGGCCGAGGAGACGGCGCCCACAACGGTGAACGCCACCCCGATCCGCACGCGCCGCCTGTTCTCACAGGCAAGTGCGGGCGCCAAGAAGTTCCTGGACCATACGCTGGTAAACACCGCCGGCCCAACCGATTCCGAAGGCTCAAAGGACTCCGAGACTCCTGAGACCCCGACGAACCCGGACAAGCCCAAGTCCGACAACGGAGCTAAGATCGACACCAAGGTCAAGACTACGACCACAGCGAAGAACCTCGCAAACACCGGCGACCAAACATTCGCCCTAGTCGCCACCGCAGCAGCAGCGGGAGCAACGCTCGTAGTGATAGCCCTCATCATGCTGATCAAGCGCCGCAAGACCCACTAGTAGCCAGTCGAACATATCGACAACCCAAAAACCCGGGTAGCCAAAAAACAGGCCACCCGGGTTTTCTGTTGAGTGGAGACTCCGCAAGCGGAAACTGCATCCCACAATTAGCGCCCAGACCGGGACGCACTTTCCCAACGAGCCTCAACCGGAAAATACATCCCGGAATCCAGCTGAATAGTGGGGCACACTTTCCCAATCAGGTCCCAAGCGGAAACTGCATCCCGTTCCGGACGTGAATTCTGGGACATGCTTTCCGGATGCAAAAAAGGCCACAAGACGTGGCCTTCGACTTATATATGTTCAGCAGATGCCCCCATGACAAGCCGCGATTCAACACCGAGGCGTCTGCCCGGCGACGCGGAACGTAAGGTTCATCGCGAGTTCCGCACGAGCCGGAGAGCACTTAATGTGCTCTCCGTGCGAGCAGGACTGTCCGAGCAGGGAATCTTATGTTCCGCGTCGCCGGGCAGACGAACCAGGTCGATAGACCCGCTACTTGATCTTGGTCGTACCCGGCGCCAGGTTGGGGTCGGTCTCGTTGGCCTCGGTCTGGAAGTGCTCGGTATACACGTTCTTGCCGTCGCGGAACATCTCGTAGTACTGCATCTTGGCGTAATCCTCGCGCGCCTTGGTGGCGGCTGCGGCAGCGGCGTCGTCACCGGTGACGTTGGAGGAGAGCGCCCAGCGCAGGCTGGCGTCCTCGTAGCCGACGGAGTTGATGGCGGGCAGCGACTTGCGCAGCGTCATGTGCGCTTTCTGGTAGTCGGTCAGCGGTGCGCCGATCAGCTGCATAAGCTGCGTGGACAGGTAGTTGGTGGATAGGTCGTCGACCTCGCTCGTCTGGTCGCAACCGGCAACGTCGTAGTTGGCCCAAATGATGTAGTCGGTCTGCCACAGGCGCTCCTGATGCGTGGCGTCGTCCTCGCCGGTAAACCACTTGTCATTGAACTTGGACGGGAAGAACGGCTGGTGGTCGCCCCAGAACACCACGACCACCTTGCGGTCGAGCTTGCTCAGGGCGTTGAGGAAGTAGCGAAGCGCCTGGTCGGACTGCTCGATGCACGAGACATACTCGTCGACATCGGAGAGCGTGCCGTCCTCGACGGTCTTAGCGTCCAGGTCGGTCGCGTCGATGTTCAGGTGCATCTGCTTGTCGACCGGCAGCAGGCCCGTGTCGTAGCCCGAGTGGTTCTGCATGGTCACGTCGAAGATAAACTGCGGATCGGCGTTCTGGTCGAGCAGCTCAAGAATCTTGTCGTAGGTAGCCTGGTCGGTCACCATGCCGCGCAGGGTGTCGGCTCCCTGGAAATCGTTGATGGACAGGAACTGGTCAAAGCCAAAGTCCTTGTAGACGTTCTCGCGGTTCCAGTTGGTCGCGTGGTTGGGGTGCATGGCCGTGGTGGAATAGCCGAGCGATTTGAACTGCTCTGCCAAGTTCCCGGTCGTTTCCATGTTGTAGATGGTGTAGGGGTACACGCCCGATCCCAGGTTGGCCATGGAGTTGCCGGTCATAAACTCAAACTCGGTATTGGCGGTGCCGCCGCCGTAGGCGCTCACGTAGAGCTTGCCGCGGCTGAGGCAGTTGGACAGGCTCTTAAAGTACTGCGGGCCCTCGTAGCCGGCGCGCATGTTCTGGTAGATGGATAGGTCCGAGAACGTCTCGTTCATGATGGCGATGACCGTGGGCTTCTCGCTGTCGAATTGCTCTTTTGCGGCGGCGCGCTCGTCGCTCTTGGCCGCGTCGGACTTGTCGTAGGCCTTGGCGTACTTTTTGAGCGTGGCCTTGGCGTCATCGACGGAGTAGTCGGCGGGTTTGGGCGGCTTGATGGACTGCGCTGCACTAATAAAGGCGGGCAGGTAGCCCTCGCGCCAGTAGCTCTCGAGCGGACGCCAGGTGTAGACGGTGATGCCGAGAGTGTTGTAGTAGTCGATGAGCGTAACATGCGCGGTCACACCGCCCAGGCACAGCACGGCCACGAGCAGGTTGGTGAGCAGCATGCGCTTGGCGTTGGCGGCGCCCTTCTGACGGTGCGGTGCCACCAGGCCAGCGTACTCGCACAGCAGCATGGCGATGGCGGTAAAGCCCATGGACAGCACACAGAACAGCGAGATGGAGAAGGTGTAGCCGGTGCCGGCGACCGCGGCGGCGGTGGAGATGGCCGAAAGGTCGCCCGGCTGGATGGGCATGGACTTAAACGTGATGACGAAGAACTCGGCAATGCCCAGGACAAAGAGGGCAAAGGCCAAGACCGCGGGGGCTGCGCCGTGGCGCTGGAACAGGAAGAACAGGCCGACCATGAGCGTGGTGATGATGGCCCACTCGAGCAGGATGCACAGGGGGTAGACCCAGGTAAAGTCGTGGTTGGACGAGACCTCCATGCCCAGCAGCGCAAAGACGCCGGCGAGCAGCAGGCACAGGACGGCGGCGACGAGCGGTTTACCCACAAAGGCTCCGCGCAGGCGGGCGAGCTTGCCGGTGGGGGCGGGGGCGTCGGGCCCGGCGAACGCAAAGACACGCGGGGCGATGCGGTCGCGGGCGATGCTGGCCCAAGCGCAGCCGGTGAGGATGGCGTTGGTCAGGATGAGCATCACGAAGGCGAGCGGCTCGTTCTGCGCGACGAGGCCAATAGCGCCCCAGACGGTCAAAAAGAGCTGGAACAGGCCAAAGGCGACGCTCCAGGCGAAGGCGCCCTTGGCAACGGTGCCCGACTGAGCGCGAATGGCCTTGGCCTCGCGCAAGACAAGGTAGACGGTCGCCGCAAGACCGACGAGCGAGATGGCGGCAGCGAACATGCTGAGACTCCTCACAAACTAAAACGTACGAAAGCGGGGGTTTACCCGATTGTTACCAAGATATGCGCTGCAATTGGTGTCTGCGCACAACAACCAGCCATATTAACGCGCACGTGTGACGGTGTGGCGCAATGTAGTGGCGACCTGCGCGATAATGGACGGGAATTACACGGAAACGTAAAGGCTTCTTAAAGAATTGGCGAGGATGAGGCGATGAACGAACGGGCTTGTATGACGAGTGCGGGTGACGTGGACGCTGGCATGGACGCGGGCGGCTATCCGGTCGAGACGACGGGCAATGCGGTGCTGGACACGTTGGAGCACCGTTCCTCCACGCGTGCCTTCGCGCGTGATGACGACGACCGTCCCGTGGCGGTGACCGACGAGCAGCGGGCGGCAATTTTGCATGCGGCGAGTCGCGCGCCGTCGGCGGGCGCCATGATGATGTATTCCATCGTGAGCATTCGCGAGCAGGCTACGCTGGATCGTCTGGCCGACCTGTGCGACCACCAGCCCATGATCGCCAAGGCGCCCTGGGCACTTATATTTGTGGTCGACTATGCCAAGTGGATCGATCTGTTTGAGCACGTGGGCTGCTTTGAGCCCGAGTTTGTCGAGCGCACGGGCAAGGCGCCCCGCCGTGCACCGGGTTTGGGTGACTTTGCCATCGCGGCCCAGGACGCCGTGATCGCTGCGCAAAACGCCGTGGTCGCCGCCGAGGCCCTGGGCCTGGGGAGCTGCTACATCGGTGATATCGTCGAGAATGCCGAGGAAGTGGCCGAGCTGCTCGATCTGCCTCCGTATACCATGCCGCTGTCGATGCTCATCATCGGCACGCCCCGTAAGGAGCGTCCGGCCATTGCGCATCCCGTGGTGAACCTGGTGCACGAGGAGCGCTACTGCCGCGCCGATGCTGCGACTATGGACGCGCAGGTAGCCGAGATGGACGCGATGTTCCGTCCGCATGCCCGCGTGGTGGGGGAGCGCGTCGTGGACATCTATACCCGCAAGCACACGAGTCCCTTTATGGCCGAGATGAGCCGCTCCATGGAGTGGTGGTTCAAAAATTGGCTCGGAAAATGACGGATGCGACAAAGAGACAGTCCCTTTGTCACATTCCATATCGCCGAGGTGGCTTAAAGGCCGTATAAATGTTTATCTAGCTGGGAAAACAGTGCCATTCAAACATGGGCCGATTACCTATAATTCCTTCGAACATTAAAGTTGGGAGGAAACCGGCTTATGGAACAAAAGGCCAAGGAGGCAGCTTCGCGCGCTGCGATTCCTGTGAGCATCTCGGCGATGCTCGTCACGCTGGGCGTGGTGTACGGCGATATCGGCACCAGCCCTATGTATGTAACCAAGGCGCTCGTTGCCGGCAACGGCGGCATCGGAAGCGTCACGGAGGAGTTCGTGCTCGGCGCGCTCTCCCTTGTCGTGTGGACGGTCACGTTGCTGACCACCATCAAGTATGTGCTCATCTCGCTGCGCGCCGATAACCATGGCGAGGGCGGTATCTTTGCCCTGTACAGTCTGGTCAAGCGCTGTGGCAAGTGGCTTATCATCCCCGCCATGCTAGGTGGCGCCGCGCTGCTCGCCGACGGCATCCTCACGCCGGCCGTTACCGTTACCACGGCCATCGAGGGCCTGCGCACCATCCCGGCGGTCCATGCCGTGCTGGGCGATGACCAAGGCCGCGTCGTCGCCATTACGCTCGCCATCATCATCGTGCTCTTCTTGGTACAGCGCATCGGTACGGCCAAGATCGGTCACGCCTTTGGCCCCATCATGACGCTGTGGTTCCTGTTCCTGGGCGGCACGGGTCTGTTCTTTGTCTTCCAGCACCCCGCCGTGCTGCTGTGCCTCAACCCGGTGCGCGGCATCGCCTTTTTGCTGAGCCCCAACAACCACGCGGGCATCATGATTCTGGGCAGCTGCTTCCTCGCCACCACCGGTGCCGAGGCGCTCTACTCCGACATGGGCCACGTCGGCCGCGGCAACATCTACGCTACCTGGCCGTTCGTTAAGTGCTGCCTGCTGCTTTCCTATATGGGCCAGGGCGCTTGGCTTATGAACAACGCTGCCAACCCCGAGCTCATGGGCATTGCCGACCTCAACCCGTTCTACCAGATGCTCGCCCCGGGCCTGCGCCCGTTTGCCGTCGGCCTTTCCACCGTCGCGGCCATCATTGCCTCGCAGGCGCTCATCACCGGCGCATTCTCGCTGGTGTCCGAGGCCAGCCGTCTGGACCTCATGCCGCACATGCAGGTCTTCTACCCTGCCGAGACCAAGGGCCAGCTCTACATCCCCATGGTCAACAACGTCATGCTTGTCGGCTGCGTCATCGTGGTGCTGCTGTTCCAGAACTCGGCGCATATGGAAGCCGCCTACGGCCTTGCCATTACGCTGACTATGATGTGCACCACGCTGCTGCTCTTCTTCTACCTGCACGAGGAGCGCAAGCTCAAGGTTGCTCCGTGGATCTTCGCGGCCTTCTTCCTTTTGCTCGAAGGCTTCTTCTTCGTGAGCTCACTTACCAAGTTCTTCCACGGCGGCTACTTCACCATCCTCATGGCCGCGCTCATCATGGGCATCATGGTGTGCTGGTACAACGGTACGGCTGTTGAGCAGCGCCAGTTTACGCTTCTGCCGCTGCGCAGCTACCTGCCGCAGCTCAAGCGCCTGCGCGACGACGACCGTTACGAGCGCATGAGCGACAACGTCGTGTACCTGACCAAGGACACCCATACCGACTACATCGACCGCGATATCGTCTATTCGATCTTGGACAAGCATCCCAAGCGCGCCCGCGCCTGGTGGTTTGTGAATGTCGAGACCATGGACGAACCGCACACCTTTGCCTATTCGGTCGAGACGTTCGGCACCGATTACGTGTTCCGCGTGCATCTGTACCTGGGCTACAAGATCAACCAGCGCGTCAATGCCTACCTGCGTCAGGTTGTTCAGGACCTGGCTGCCACTGGCGAGCTGCCGCCGCAGACGCATGACTACTCGGTCTACAAGGACCCGGGTAACATCGGCACGTTCAAGTTCGTCCTGATCCGTAAGCTTTTGGCGCCCGAAAGCGACGTGGAGCCGAGCGAGCGTACGGCCATCACGCTCAAGTACATCATCCGCCGTGCCGCCGGCACGCCCGCGCGTTGGTACGGCCTGGAGAACTCCAACGTGAGCTTTGAGTACGTGCCGCTGTTCACCAAGTTCAAGGCCGTGAACAAGATGCAGCGCCTGGCTCCCAACGAGCGGCCGTAGTCGCCGACAGGCTGCATGGAGTTGGTTTTCGATGGACAAGATTGAGGCCGGGGAGGCAAACATGGATGCAAAGGCGCTCGATGGCCGCGAGGCGGTGGTCGAAATGGTGCGTGAGGCGCGTGTCGACGCCGCCGAAGATCGGTTCCTTACGAACCGTGCCAACATGGATATGGCCGATCGCGTAATTTCGATCGTGGCACTGGTATTTGGAGCGGTGTGCGTGTGTGCCCTGCTCGCGCACGTGCTATTTGTCTAGCGACCGCCGGTTGCAAAGGCTATACACTTGGAACCACCACAAGGGAAACCACCACAAAGGTGCCTGTCCCTTTGTGGTGGTTTTTGTTTTTGAGAGAGGGGCGGGGCACTGATGGACGTCCGTACGGACGGCGATATTGCCGATAGCTTTTGGTGGCGGCGCACAACGCTGACGCGCCGCACTCCTCTGTATGACGCCTGCGTATCGGTGGGGCTGCTGGTCGCGGCGACGATTGTGGGCGCGCTGCTCGACCATCCGGGTCTCGCGCCGAGCATCATGATCGTCTATGTGTTCGCCGTTCAGCTGTGCGCATTCTTTACCTGGAGTCGCCTGTATTGCTTGCTGAGCTCGGCTGCCGCCGTGGCGCTCTACAACTTCTTGTTTGTCGACCCGCGCTACTCGCTGTCGCTTATCGACCGCGGCTATCCCGGCATGTTCTTCATCATGTTCGTGGTCTCGCTTGTATCGAGCTCGATTGCGTTGGCCCTGCGCCGTGCCTTGGCACAGGCTGCCGCCAGCGACCGTCGCACGCATATGGTGCTCGAGACCAACCGCATGCTACAGCGGTGCGCCGACGAGCAGCAGATCGTTCACGCCATGGCAACGCAGCTGGCGCGTCTTTCGGGCTGTCCGGTCGTGTGGTACAGCGCCGACGCCGAGGGCGATGACCTGCTGCCGCGTGCGACATACACGGCCGTGGGCGATGCCGCACCGGTGCACGAACTGGCGCCGCAGATGCCGCCGCGGCTCTCGGCATCCGCCTATGTGGGAACGCCGCTCGACGCCACGTTTGGCGGCTCGGCGTTTTATGGCATCTACCTGACGGTTCGCACAGGCGACGGCTTCGCGCGCTCGGGCGACCCCGCCTCGGTGGTGGGCGTGCTGGCTATCGTTGCCGAGCCCGACGTGCTGACGCACGAGGAGCGAACACTTGCCGATGCCATCGTGAGCGAAGGCGAGCTGGCACTCGATCGCGCCCGCGCCATGGAGGCCCGCGAGGAGGCGGCGGTGCTCGCCAAAAACGAACAGCTGCGCGCCAACCTGCTGCGCTCCATCTCGCACGATCTGCGTACGCCGCTCACCAGTATTTCGGGCAATGCCGATGTCCTGCTCGATCAGGGCTCGACCGGCACCGCGGTGCTCGATGCCCAGACGCGCCGCGGCCTGCTCCTTTCCATTCGCTCGGATGCGCTGTGGCTCAACGCCACCGTCGAGAATCTGCTCGCCATCACCAAGCTCGAGGGTGGCGGTATGCGCCTGTCGACCACGCTCGAGCTCATGGACGATATCGTCGAGGAGGCGCTGCGCCACGTGAACCCTGCCGTGCGCGAGCACGACCTTAAGGTGGTGGCGTGCGATGAGCCGGCGCTCGTCAACGTCGATGCGCGCCTGATGGTGCAGCTGGTGGTCAATCTGGTGAACAACGCCATCACCTATACGCCCACGGGCTCGCATATCATGATTTCGATTAGCGTCGACGATGGACGCGTGGCGTGCTCGGTGGTCGACGATGGTCCGGGCATCGCAGCCGAGGACCGCGAGCGGATCTTTGAGTCGTTCTACACCGCCAACCACGGTCTGGCTGACAGTCACCGCAGCGTGGGCCTGGGTCTTTCGCTCTGCCGCTCCATTGCGCTGGCGCATGGCGGTAGCATAGAGGTTGCCGCGGCGGACCCGCACGGCTCGGTCTTTACGATTGAGCTTCCTGCCGCCGACGTTTCGTTTGATAAGGAGTAGCGCCGTGCCGAACTCTGCCGTAAAACCGCTCATCTTGGTCGTTGAGGACGACCCTGCCGTTCGCAATCTTATTGTTGCCGCGCTCGAGGCGCACGGCTTGCGCCATATGGCCGTGGAGACCGCCCATGCCGCTATCGCCGCCGCCTCGTCGCAGACGCCGAGCATCGTGCTGCTCGATCTGGGCCTGCCCGATATGGATGGCGTCAAGGTGGTGGAGTCGGTGCGCGCATGGTCGGGCATGCCGATTATCGTGGTCTCGGCGCGCAGCGAGGATGCGGACAAAATCCGCGCGCTCGATGCCGGTGCCGACGACTATCTGACCAAGCCGTTTTCGGTCGAGGAGCTGCTCGCGCGTATTCGCACGACGCTCAGGCGCCTTTCGTATGCGCAAACGGGCGGTGTTGCCTCCGAGGGCTCGTTCGATACCGGTGAGCTGCATATCGATTTTGATGCCGGCATCGCCACGATGGATGGCGAGGAACTGCATCTGACGCCGATCGAGTACAAGCTCCTGTGCCTGCTGGCGCATAACGCCGACAAGGTGCTGACGCATCAGTTTATCCTGCACGAGATTTGGGGTACGGCGACTAAGAGCGACCTGGCGAGCCTGCGTGTCTTTATGGGCACGCTGCGCAAAAAGATCGAGTCCGACCCCGCGCACCCGCGCTATATCCAAACACGCGTGGGTATCGGTTACCGATTGGTCACCCAAGGCTAGATCGCCAACCACCATCCCAATATGAGTTGCGGTGAAATACGGTCTAAATTTACCTAATTCCAGGCAAAACAGTCCGTATTCCACCGCAACTTTGTTTATTTGCCTTTGGGCTTGCTGGCGTAGAACTTCTTCTTTTTGGACTTGCCGGCAGGGGAGGGTTTGCCGGCAAAGTTGGACCTGCCGTTGCCGGCCTGCGCGTGCGTGGGCACTGCCGCGCGAGGCTTGCGGACCTCGGGGTTGCGCAGCTCCTCGACACGCTCGGCGATCTCCTCGGCGCTAAAGCCGACCTCGGCCATGGCGTCCTCGATGGGCAGGCGGCGCACGATGTAGCAGTGGTGCACCTTCTGGTTGCGCGCGAAGTCCTCGGGGATGGTCTGCGCCGTAATGTCCTCCAACACGACGCCCGCGCGCGCGAGCTTGCGCGTCTCGGGGCGGAAGCCGCGCAGGTTGCAGCTAAAGATGGCGTGGCCGCCCTGTGCGAGCAGGCGCGATACGCCGGCCAAAAGCTCAACATGGTCGCGCTGGACATCCCAGGTGCGGCGGCCCATCTTGGATGAGTTCGAGAACGTGGGCGGGTCGACAAAGATCAGGTCCCAGCGGTTGCGCGTCTGGCGCTGGTCGCGAATCCAGGCAAGCACGTCGTCGCGCACAAAATGATGCTGCGGACCAACAAAGCCGTTCTGGCGCATATTGCGCTCGGCCCAGTCCAGGTAGGTGTTGGAAAGGTCGACTGTCACGGTTTCCTCGACGCCGCCGTCGGCCGCATAGCAGGTGGCGGTGCCGGTGTAGGCGAACAGGTTGAGGAAGCGGCGTGCCTGTTTGGCGTGCTCGCGCACCAGGTTGCGGGTGACGCGGTGATCCAAGAAGATGCCCACATCCAGGTAGTCATCAAAGTTGACGGCAAAGGTGAGTCCGCCCTCTTCGATGAGCGGCAGGCGACGGCGCGCGATGTTGCCGCGCTCGCCCGAGCCGCCCTTGCCGGCGCCCTGCTTGCCGTACTGCGAGCCGCCGCGCGAACGCATGCGGGCCTTGGCGTGCACATGCTCGGCGGGAACATCTAGGATGCGCGGCGCGATGGCCAAAATGTCGAGCATGCGGGCCTGGGCTAGCGCGGGGTCGATGGTCTTGGGCGCGGCGTATTCGGCGATGACGAGCCAGCGGCCCGGCGTCTGCGGGCAACCCTCGTACAGGTCGATGGCGGCGGAGTAATCGGGCAGGTCGGCATCGTAGACGCGGTAGCAGCTCACGCCCTCGCGCTTTGCCCACTTGCGGCGCAGGCGGGCATTCTTGCGCAGGCGGTTGGCGAACTGCTCGGACTCGGGAATGAGCACGGGCAACGGCTTGCCGTCACCCAGGTCGAGCGTGGCGGCAGGTTCGGGCATGGAGGAAGCGGCGGCTTTGTCGTTGGCTTCGTTGGCATCCGCAACCTCGGCCTCGGCATCCGCACTGGTCGCAGCCTCAAACGCTGCGGCGGCGTGGTCGAGCGAGGGCCAAACCTCAATAGTTGCCTCTTCGTTATTGGGCATGACGGCGATGGAGCGCGCGGGCTCGGCATGGAGCGCGCGGGCCATAAGGCCATCGCGGGTGAGTGCGGCGACCGGCGCCGCGGAAAGCTCGGGCGCGCGGCGCAGCTCGCCGACCAGCCTCATGGCGTCGTGCATGAGTGAAAGCGGTGTCTCGGTGGTGTCTGCGACTACGGCGGCTCCGGCGACGGCGCCAGCATGGTCCAGCACGGTGGCGGACTTGGCGGCGCAAAAGTCGACAAAACGCTTGTAACCAGCGCTCTTGACCATGCGCTCGGCGGTCTTGCGAGCGGCGGGGTCGATGTCTGCGGCCACGATGCGCGCCTGCCGCTCGCGCGCTGCCGCCTCGCGCTCGCGCGCCTCGGCAAGCAGCTGCTCCCACAGAGCGGCGTCGTGCAGCTGCCAGCCCTCAAAGCCCCAGCGCTCGCGTGCGGCGCCCGGGGCGCGGTCGGTCAGAATGTTTACGGCTTCCAGCAACAGGCCGCCGCCGGCGCACGAGGCGTCGATCAGCGTGGGCAGAGCTTCGTTCTCGTAATCATCGGCCGTCAGCTCGCGCTCGCATAGCGCGGTCCAGCTGACTTGCGCCAGCACCAGGGCGGCGTAGTCGGGGCGCAGCACGTGCGCGCCCTCGCCGGCGCGGGCCGCTGCGGGCGGCAGGCGTTTGAACAACGGGTCGCCCGAAAGGTCCAGGCTGATGCTCGCGCGGCGCTGACGCAGCGAAAGCAGCAGATGAACGTCGGGATCGGCGGCATCAACGTCGGCGCGACGGCCCGTGGTCTCGGCCAGGCGGTCACACAGCGCGTCCTTGGCGCGCAGGGCCGAGAAGCGCGTGTTGCGCAGCTGCTCGGTCACGCCGCGGGCGGTAATGGCGATGGTGGCGCCGGGGCGGATGATGGTCTCCCAAGCGATGTCGTAAACGCCGTCGTACAGCTCATCGGCATCCTGCGCCTCAAAGCGTCCGAGTACCACGAACACGCGGCTCGCCAGGCGCGACCACAGGCACGCGCGATAGCCTTCTTCGAGCTCGCCCTCAAACGTGGCGCGGCCCTTCAGGCGGCGGACATGCGAAAGCCCGAGGCGTTTAAGCTCATCGGCGAGTGCGGACTCAAAGCCCTCGGGGCAGCTTGCGTAAAATTCCATGGGTGACCTCTCTGGTTGCGTCGCTCCATTATATGATGGATACTCCGTTTACTCTCGCCCCCGAAAGGAACCCATATGATTGATGCGTGCCCCGATTCCGCCGTGCTCTTTTTTGACGTGGACGGCACGCTGACGTCGTTCGATCCCGACAACATGACCGACAAGGACTTCTCGGCGGTTCACCCCTCGCAGGCGGTCGTCGAGGCGTTTCATCGTCTGCGCGACGCGGGACACCAGGCATTTATCTGCACGGGTCGTCCCTTGTGGCTGATTGCCGATGGCCTGCGCGCGCTGAACCCGGCGGGTGTCGTTGCCATGGCGGGAGCGACGCTCGAGGTCGAGGGCCGCGTGGTACACGAGGACTGCTTTGATGAGGACGTTATCGAGGAGCTTGCACGCCGTATGGCCGCGGCAGGGATTGAAGCCTTTTTCGAGACCAACGTGGCTACCTTTGCCCTGGAACCCGCGGGTGTTGAGCAGCCGTCTCTGATCGGCACTTCTGTGGTGCACAGCGCCGAGGAGATGCGCGTCGACGGCCGTCTGCGCGTGGGCAAGGTGTGCATCGTCGCGAGCTACCTGGCTCGCGTAGCCAACGATGACGGCTTTATCGATCGCGAGTTTGAGCTGTGCAACACCGGTGGTCAGAATCGCGAGCTGAGCCCCAAGGGCATTGACAAGGGTGTGGGCGTGGCGCGAGCGCTGGCGTATCTGGGCCGCGAGGGAAATGCGCGCACCTTTGGCTTTGGCGACTCGGGCAACGACCTGGGCATGCTCGCCGCCGTCGAGACGGCCGTAGCTATGGGCAACGCCATGCCCGAGGTCAAGGCGGTCGCCGACTACGTGACCGATGACGTCGCACACGACGGTACCGTCACGGCTATGCGCCACTTTGGCTTGATTTAATACATGGCCGGGTCGCCTGCATTGGGGGCGACCCGGCCATGTGAGCTATTTTGCAATATAGAGTTTGGGATGACTGTGGCTGCTCTCGATTGCCGCTGTCATGATACCTTCGCTGTCCCCATCGATGATGATGCCGTCGAGGTCATCGATCTGTGCGGACTGATAAAAGCTCGTCTTATTGAACTTACCCTGGTCGACCATCATGTAGCTCAGGTTCGAGTTGGTTAGATACATGCGCTTGATCATGGCAGAGAAGTCGTGCTCAACGGTAAAGCCGTGGTCGGGATGGAATCCGTCGGCGCTGACAAACGCCTTGTCGGCATGAAGCTTGCTCATGCAGTCGAACGTCAGCGCGCCCGCGAGATAAAGGTGGCCCTTTCGCACGGAACCACCTAACAGCACTACCGAAGCGTTGGGCAGATTGAAGCTGGCATAGTTTGCGATGGCAAGATCGCCGGTGATGATGGTGATGTCGCGCTTGTCTATGAGGGCTTTAGTGAAGTAAAAGCCCGTGGTGCCGATGTCGATCACCAAAACGTCACCATCGTCAACAAGAGTTGCTGCGGTCGCGGCGATAGCCTCCTTGGCTTCGACTTGGACATTGATGCGCTCTTCGGGATACGAGATTGCAGTGGAACGTGAAAGCGATACTGCTCCGCCGCGTACACGACGCAATTTGCCTTCCGATTCCAGTGAGACGAGGTCGTGTCGTGCGGTGACTTCCGAAACCGAAAAGCGACGGACGATGTCGGATACCGAGATATTCGGCTTTTCCGCCAGCCAGTTCATGATAAATCGCTGACGCTCGGCGGGTGAAAGGTCTGAAGTAGATGCCATGTGTCGCTCCTTATGAACGAAAGGCGAAAGAAATGCCTTTCGTAATCGAAATATAACGTATCGATATGAAAAGAACAAGGCAAAATCGAGTGAACGAGATGAATGACACGCTTTGCTTTTATTTGTGTTAGTAGTTGGCCTGACATGCAGAATGCCTGTAATAGCCAGTAAAGAGTCTTGCCTGGAAGGTGTTCACAAAAAGTGAGGTACGCTCACGCCCGATAATCGACCGTTCGCGGAAAGTTGGCAATTGAGCTTTCGATATCTTTTGAAATAGTTTATAAAAGAAAACCGAAAAGCTTTTGAAACAAAGAAAAAGGCTTTCGATAGCAATAGTGCTAGATGAGAAAGGACCGAACATGGCAATCAAGGTGTTTGCCGACGGCGCTAACCTCGAGGGTATGCTTGACATGCACGACAACGGCAACGTTCAGGGCTTCACGACCAATCCTTCCCTTATGAAGGCCGGCGGCGTGACCGACTACCGCGCTTTTGCCAAGACGGTTCTTGAGCACATCACCGATGTGTCAGTCTCGTTCGAGGTGTTTGCCGACGACGAGGCGGGTATGGAGGCCGAGGCTCGCGAGATCGCAACCTGGGCGGACAACGTCTACGTTAAGATCCCGGCGCTCAACACCAAGGGCGAGTCCACCGCAGCGTTGGTCAAGCGCCTTTCTGCCGATAGTATCAAGGTGAATGTCACCACCATCTTCACGCCCGAGCAGGTCGACGAGTTCGTCGATGCCGTCTCTGCCGAGACCCCCTCTATTCTGTCCATCTTCGCCGGCCGTATCGCCGATACCGGCGTCGATCCGCTGCCCCTCATGGCAGAGTCCGTAAAGAAGGCTGCCGTCAAGCCCGCCGCCGAGGTTCTCTGGGCATCCACGCGTGAGGTACTCAACATCTTCCAGGCAGAGTCTGTTGGCTGCCAGATCATCACGGTCCCCAATGCCCTTCTCGCCAAGCGCAAGAATTTCGGGAAAGATTTGCTCGAGTACTCGCTTGATACGGTCAAGGGCTTTGCCCGCGACATTCAGGCGCTTGGTTTTCATATCCTGCCCGAGGAGTAGGGAGCTGTCATGCTGACCGATCTTCTTAAACCCGAGCTTGTTGCCTGCCATGTCCAGGCCTCCGATTGGGAGGAAGCGATTAGGGCATGTGGCAAGCTGCTCGTTGACGCGGGCAAATGCGACCAGAGCTATGTCGACGCCATGATTTCATCGGTTCACAAATTTGGCCCCTATATGGTTCTGGAAGAGGGTATCGCCATGCCCCACGCCCAGGCCGATGGCAATGTGAGCGAAGCGGGAATCTGCATCGTCACGCTTGATCCTGCGGTTGCATTTGGACACGAGGATTTCGATCCGGTTCACGTACTCGTGGGCATTTGCGCGCCCGACCCCAAGGCTCATCTTGGTTGCTTGGCGGAGCTTTCGCAGATGTTCGAGGACGAGGACTGCGTTGCCAAGCTCAGCGCGCGCGGTACGCCCGAGCAGGTTTTGGAGACCATGCGTTCATTCTTTTAGGCCTTAATGGCACGGCGATGCGTCGCCGCTTTTGGATAGACGGAAAATCCGTCACGTGTAGGAGAGGAAGGTTGCCATGCATATCATCACTGTATGCGGAAACGGCATCGGGTCCAGCCTGATGCTCGCTGGCAAAGTCGAGGAGCTTTGTGAGGAGGAGGGCATCAAGGCCGACGTTGAGTCTATGGACCTGAACGGTGCTTCTTCCGCAAATCCGGATCTGTTCATTACCGTTAAGGAGCTCGCTCCCGAGCTTCACGGTAACGTCGTGATCGTTCGCAGCTACGTGAACAAGAAGAAGATCCGCGAAGACGCCCTCGAGGCAATCAAGGCGGCCGCCGCTAACGCCTAAAGCGGCACAAAAAGGGGCGGTTCCCTGTGGAAGAGGGAAACGCGCCCACGTTAAAAAGAAAGGAAGCCCAGATGCAAGTCATCCTTCCCATACTTGAGTTTATCCAATCGATTCTGACCAAGCCAGCATGGATTATGGGTCTGTTCGCTTTTGTGGGCCTCCTTGATTATCAACTTCATCCGAACACTTCCCACATTCATCCGCACCTGTGCGGATGAATGTGGGAACCCGATACCCTGAGGGCCGGACCGGCCGGCCCCGGGAGATCGGAGGACGGCATGTCCGGAAAGAAGAATAGGGGCTCCGCGAGGGCGGTCCCGAGGGCCTACGGAAGGCTCACGAGGCACG
>JAXJEC010000019.1:0-8812 GCA_036301625.1 Collinsella sp.
CGATGGAAAGTATTTGCTTGTAGGCGGGCTTGCGCGACATTGAGGCTCCTGGATGGACGGTTGGGAATCTACCAGTCTAGCAGGAGCCGGCAAGGGCCGTTCTGTCGAACAAATACTTAAGATTTGAGACAAACGCTACTGATTCATTTGTTCCGCGGTCTAGATCGAGGTGGAGTCGAGCCAGTTGAGCTTGCACTCGAGAATGCGCTGCTCGCCGGGTTCGCTGCTTCCGTCAAGTAGGGCGAGCAGCATCTCGGCTGCTTCGCGACCTTCTTGGTCGACGGGCTCGATGATGGTGGAGACGGTCGGTGTGGTGAGATTAGTCCAGTCTTCGCAGTTGAGTCCCAAAAGGCCGATTTGCTGCGGAAGCAGATGGGCCATTGGCTGGAGGGCCTTGTAGACACGGGGAAGTGCCCACTGATTTTGCACGAAGATAAGGGTTCGCTTGGCGGGATTGAACTTGAATTTAAAGTATTCGGTGAGCTCGTTGATTGACGGCTTGTTGTGATCGATGGGAATCGCTTTGTAGAGCTGCCCGTTCGCTGCCAGCGCCTCGGCATACCCCTAAAAACGCTCCATGCGGGTGCGCATTTCGGTCATGTTGGCGGCAATGGAAAAGAAATCTTCGTAGCCGGCGTCGAGGAGTGCCTGTGTGGCGTTGTACACGCCGTCGTAAAGGTTGGTTTTGATCCAGCTGGTACCTGGGCTATAGATGGCCGCATCGAAAAAGACGACCGGCTTGCCGGCGCGTCTAATGCGGTCATGCACGGCTTTGAAGTTTGCCGTGGGCTGGATGATAAAGCCATCGACGCCCAGCGAGAGCATCTTGTCGACGTACATGAGCTCGGTCTCGGGGTTAAAGCTGCTCGTGCAAACGACCGTCTGGTAGCCCGCGGGGAGCATGACCTGCTCCATGCCATTGAGAACGAGCCCCGCCCATTTGTTGGTGTTATCCAAAATGATGATGGCAATGACGTGGGTTTGCTTGCCGGTGAGCGTCTGCGCTTGGGCGTTGGGAACGTATCCGAGTTCCTTAATGACGCGCGCGATTTTGTTCTGCGTCTTCTCGCTAAGCTTTTCTCGTTTGTCGTTGAGGTAATACGAGACGCTTGCCGTCGAGGTTCCCGCCTCTCGAGCGACGTCTGCGATCGTAACGCGCTGTTTTGCCACAGCGACTCCTTCCGACAGATGAGCATTTTCCAACATGATGACTTTGAGTCTTGGTGAAGGATACGCTTCGGTGAGCGGCTTTTTCCTTTCATATGAGTATGCAACAAATGCGGCATACGGGTGGGGTCGAAATTTGTGACCGGCATGCGCATCTGCCGTCTACCGAGAAAATCAAATACTTCTTGACTTTTGAAATCGAGGGCAAAATCGCAGGATTCATTTTTGGTTAAACGCATAACTAAATCGCATAACCAACGCTCTGACCTGCGCGTTTACCGAAATAAGCTGGCATTAAGAAAAACGAGCACCTATATTGTTCTTGTCGAAAAGACAGCAAGTCCAAACGGCAGGGGATGCTCCGGAGGCCTCCGCAAACGGTGTCTTGCGCACGCAACTCTATGAAAAGAGGGAAGCAATGAAGATCGTAGGCGTTGCCGCCTGTACTGTGGGTATCGCCCACACGTATATGGCCCAGAAGGCGATTCAGGATGAATGCGCCGCCCGTGGCATCGAGTGCAAGGTCGAGGCTCAGGGTGGCCTGGGTATCGAGAATGAGCTCACGCAGGAAGACGTGGACTCCGCCGACCTGGTCCTGGAGTCCGTCGACGTGGGTGTCGAGAACGAGGACCGTTTTGAGCAGAAGATGGCCGAGGGCAAGTTCCTGAAGGTCGGCACCTCGGATGTAATCGCCGATCCGGTAAAGATCATCGACCAGGCCATTGAGATCATCAAGGCGACGGGTGGCGCCGTTGACGCGCCCAAGGCCGAGGCCAAGGCAGAGAAGAAGGCCGTCTCCGCTGCCCCGCAGGCCCCGACACCGGCGTCCAAGCAGTCTATCTTTGCCGATCCTGGCAAGACGCTGCTCAATGCATTCAATACCGGCGTTTCCTATTTTATCCCCATCGTCGTTATCGGCGGCGTGTTTCTTGCCTTCTCGCTGGCATCCGGTACCGCCGGCGCCAACGGCATGGAGGTTACGAACCCGCTGATGGTGAGCCTTAACACCATCGGCATGGCCGGCATCTCCATGATGATCCCGGTGCTTGCGGCATACATCTCCTACTCGATGGCCGGCAAGCCCGCGCTCGCCCCCGGTTTTGTCCTGGGCTACCTGGTCAACAACGCAGTCGTTACCCCTAACGGCAACAGCGTTTCGACCGGCTTCTTGGGCGCCATGATCATGGCGGTCATCTGCGGCTACTTTGTCCGCTGGATGAAGACCTGGAAGGTCAACAACACCATCCAGACCATCATGCCCATCCTGATCATCCCGATTCTGACCTCGCTTGTCCTGGGCATGGCCTATATCTACATCCTGGCCACGCCGCTTGGCTTTGTGATGGACTGGCTCACCGGCGTGCTCGGCAGGCTGCAGGGCGGTTCCGCAGTTGTCCTGGGTCTGGTCATTGGCGTTATGACCGCCTTCGATATGGGTGGCCCCATCAACAAGACCGCCTCGACCTTCACCATGGCCATCATGGCCTCCGGTATCTACGGTCCTAACGGTATGTTCCGCGTCGCCGTCGCCGTTCCCCCGATCGCCTGTGGCCTCGCTGCGCTCATCGCCAAGAACAAGTTCGATGACGCTGACCGCCAGATGGGCATCTCCGCGCTGTTCATGGGCTGCATCGGTATTACCGAGGGCGCTATCCCCTTCGCGGTCAAGGACCTCGGTCACACCCTGCCCGGCATTTGCATCGGCTCTGCCGTGGGTGCGGCACTTGCCGCCTTCCAGGGCATCGACTGCTACGTCCCGCACGGTGGCTTTATCGTCGCCCTTGCCACCAACAACGTCGCGCTGTTCTGCCTGGACATCGTGATTGGCGCCGTGGTCGCCGCTGCAATCCTGATTGCCATGAAGCCCACGCTCGATAAGCAGGCCAAGTAAACCTTTAAGGACTCCGGTTGTGCGGAGGGATGGATTTGACTCCGCACAACCGCCCCTACACAACAAAATCCATCCGTACTGATAGGGCCCACATCTGGGTCCCAGGGAACTTTTGTCAAAAATCCTCTGGAGAAGGAGAACAAAATGTCCAACCTCACCATCCGTCAGGCCGTTCAGGGCATGCTCAAGCTGCAGGATAGCGGCGATCACGCAACCATGGTCGGCATTGGCCCCATGAGCCCCAACCTGATTCAGGCCGTGTTCGAGCTTGCCAAGGACGAGGATTTCCCGCCCATGTTTATCGTCAGCCGCAACCAGGTCGATATGGACGAGATGGGCGCCGGCTACGTCAACGGTTGGGACCAGACGCGCTTTGCCGCCGACATCAAGAAGGTTGCCGACGAGGTGGGTTACACCGGTCCGTACTACCTGTGCCGAGATCACGGCGGTCCGTGGCAGCGCGACGAGGAGCGTAACGCCCACCTGCCCGAGGACGAGGCCATGGAGCTCGCCCGCAAGTCCTTCGTCGCCGACATGGAGGCAGGCTTTGACCTGCTGATGGTCGACCCCACCAAGGATCCCTATCAGATCGGCAAGGTTATTCCGCTCGACGTGGTGCTTCGCCGCACGATCGATCTTATCGACTACCTTGAGCAGTACCGTCGCGAGCATAACCTGCCCGAGGTCGCCTATGAGGTCGGTACCGAGGAGACCAATGGCGGCTTGACCTCTACCGATAAGTACGAGGAGTTCATTTCTCAGCTGCAGCCCGAGCTCGAGAAGCGCGGCTGCCCCATGCCCACCTTTATCGTCGGCCAGACCGGCACCCTTACCCGCTGGACGGAGCAGGTCGGTCACTACAACTTCAAGAACGCCCGCGAGCTTGCCGATATGGCCAAGCGCTATGGCGTGGGCCTGAAGGAGCACAACGCCGACTATCTGGACGACGCGACGCTGCTCGAGCACATCCCGGCACACGTGACCGCCTCCAACGTCGCTCCGCAGTATGGCACCGAGGAGACCCGCGCCTACCTCAAGCTCTGCGCCACCGAGCAGATCCTGGTCGACAACGGTCTGTGCGATGACCCCTCCGACCTGTATCACACGCTGCTGGTCAAGGCTATCAAGACCGAGCGCTGGCGCAAGTGGATGACTGGCGACGACGTCAACCTGCAGGTCGATGACATCCTTGCCGACGATGAGCTCAGCCTGAAGATCCTGGATGTCTCCGGCCACTATGCGTTCAACGATCCTGAGGTCAAGGAGCAGGTCGAGAAGCTCTATCGCAACCTCGCTGCCCAGGACATCGACGGCAAGCGCTTTGTGATCGAGCACATCAAGCGCCCGATCAAGCAGTACGTCGTCGGTCTTAACCTCAAGGGCGTCACGACCCGCATCGAGGCCGCTCTTGCCGAGTAAGTAGCTTTTCCTACGCGACGCCGGGCCTGGGGCATGTCCCAGCTGCAGGCCCGGCACATGGGACAAAGGGGCAGTCCCTTTGTCCCATTCTTTTGAGTTTTAGCTTCCTTTGAAGGGGTTCACCATGAAGTTCTTTATCGATACCGCCAATCTGGACGAGATTGCCGAGGCCAAGAGCTGGGGCTGCCTGGCCGGTGTTACCACCAACCCGTCCCTGTACGCCAAGACCGGCGGCAAGCTTGCCGACTTTGAGCCCCATATGCTCAAGATTGCCGAGCTCTGCGAGGGTCTGCCCGTGTCTGCCGAGTCCACCGCGACTACTGCCGAGGGCATGATCGAGGAGGGCAAGCGTCTTGCCGCCCTCGCTCCCAACATCGTGGTTAAGCTTCCCGTGTGCGAGGCCGGCCTTGCCGCCTGCCGCGCCCTGGCCGACGCAGGTGTGCGCGTCAACATGACGCTTGTTTTCTCGCCGACCCAGGCCTTGATGGCCGCCAACGCCGGCGCTCGCTACATCAGCCCGTTTGTGGGGCGCTTCGATGACATCGCCGAGGACGGTATCTCGCAGCTCGACAATGTTGTGACTTGCATCAAGAACTATGACTGGACCGGCAAGAACGTCGACGACACCGTTGAGATCATCACCGCTTCGGTCCGCACGCCCAACCATGTGACCCAGGCGGCGCTGCTTGGTGCCGACATTGCGACCGTCCCCATGGCCGCTCTTAAGAAATGCTTGCATCACCCGCTGACCGACCAGGGCCTTGCCTCTTTTGAGGCTGATTGGCAGAAGGTCGTCGCTCAGGCTTAACGAGTGGATTGCCCCGGCATCGCGTCATCCGGTGCCGGGGTTGTTCTCAAGAGAGGAATTCGTATGACCAACCAGGAGCTGGCGAAGGTCGCCAATGAGGTCAGGAAGGGTGTCGTGACTGCGGTTCACGCGGCCAAGTCGGGACATCCGGGTGGATCGCTCGGTGCTGCCGACATCATGACGTATCTGTACTTTGAGGAAATGAATATCGATCCTGCTGACCCTCACAAGGCCGATCGCGATCGCTTTGTGCTCTCCAAGGGTCACGCGGCGCCGGGCCTGTATTCGGTGTTGGCAAATCGCGGCTATTTTCCCGTCGAAGAGCTCGAGACGCTCCGCCATATTGGCAGCCGACTGCAGGGCCATCCCAACATGAACGACACCCCGGGCATCGATATGTCCACCGGATCGCTCGGTCAGGGTATCTCCGCCGCGGTTGGAATGGCACTCGCCGCAAAGCACTGGGGTGACAGCTACCGCGTCTACACGTTGCTGGGCGACGGCGAGTGCGAGGAGGGCCAGGTGTGGGAGGCGGCCATGTTTGCCGGCAACCATGCGCTCGACAATCTTGTTGCCGTCGTCGACCACAACGGCTTGCAGATTGACGGCACGATCGATGAGGTCAACTCGGCCATGCCGCTCGCTGACAAGTTCCGCGCCTTTAAGTGGCATGTGATCGAGCTAGCCGATGGCAACGACATGACACAGATTGAGGCGGCTTTCGCCGAGGCTCGTGAGGTGACCGGCGTGCCCGTCGCTATCATCGCCGAGACGGTGAAGGGCAAAGGCGTCTCCTTTATGGAGAACCAGGTTGGCTGGCATGGCAAGGCGCCCAACGATGAACAGTTTGAGCAGGCCATGGCCGAGCTTGCGGCAGCAGGAGAGGAGCTCTAATGGCAGAGGTCAAAAAAGTCGCCACGCGCGTAAGCTACGGCGAGGCGCTCGTCGAGCTGGGCAATGAGCACGATGACTTTGTAGTGCTCGATGCCGACCTGGCTGCCGCTACGCAGACGGGTAAGTTTAAGGCTGCGCACCCTGAGCGCTTCTACGATGCCGGCATTGCCGAGAGCAACTTGATGGGGCTCGCCGCCGGCATTGCGACCACGGGCCACGTCGCCTTTGCGAGCACCTTTGCCATGTTCGCCGCCGGCCGCGCGTATGAACAAGTGCGTAATTCCATTGGCTATCCGCACCTCAACGTCAAAATCGGTGCCACGCATGCGGGTATCTCGGTCGGTGAAGACGGCGCCACGCATCAGTGCTGCGAGGACATCGCGCTCATGCGCACGATCCCGGGTATGACGGTAATCGTTCCCGCCGATGACATCGAGGCTCGCGCTTGCGTGCGCGCCGCCTATGAGTTTGAGGGACCGGTCTACATGCGCTTCGGACGCCTGGCAACGCCGGTCATTAACGATCACGAGGACTATGAGTTCAAGATTGGTCGCGGCGTGGTCGTGCGCGAGGGGTCCGATGTGACCATCATCGCTTGTGGCCTTATGGTCGCCGAGGCGCTTGAGGCTGCCGAGGCGCTCGCTGCCGATGGTATCGATGCCGAGGTCATCAATATGCACACGATCAAGCCGCTTGATGAGCGCCTGGTGGTTGCCAGCGCCAAGAAGACCGGTCGTGTGGTCACTGCCGAGGAGCATTCGATTATCGGTGGTCTTGGCGAGGCCGTGGCCTCGGTGCTCGCGGAGCAGCATCCGGTGCCGATGCGTCGCGTCGGCGTGCGCGATGTGTATGGCGAGTCCGGCCCTGCGGTCGATTTGCTGCACAAGTACGGTTTGGACGCCGACGGCATCGAAGCTGCGGTCAGGTCCGTGTTGTAAGGAAGGTTTCCATGGGATTTGTATCTGCCAACCAAGTGACAATCGGGTATACCGCCGCCTCGCGCGAGGACGCCCTACATTATTTGTCCGAGCAGGCCATCGAGCTCGGCTTTGCCGATGACGCATCTGCCGTAGAGGCCGCCTTCATTGCTCGCGAGAACGAGGCCGAGACCGGCCTTGTCGCCGGTTTTGCCGTTCCGCATGCCAAAAGCGACGCGATCCACACGCCGGGCGTTGCCGTGCTTAAACTGACCGAGCCCGTTGAATGGCCGAGCTTCGATGGGGTGCCCGTCGATGTTGCGCTCGCGCTGTACGTGCCTGCCGGCGAGGCTGGAACCACGCATCTGCGCCTGCTCTCCAAGGCTGCCGTAATGCTGATGGACGCCGGCTTCCGCGACAAGGTGCGCGCGAGCACCGATCCCGTTGAGATTGCGGAGCTCATCAATAGCGGACTCGAAGACTAGAACGGTCATCCCGTTCAATCAATCGATCCTTCTCCAAGGAAAAGGGCCGCGACGCCATATAGGTGTCGCGGCCCTGTTTGCGTTTCCCCAGATAAAACCTGCCAAAATAAACCTATCCCTTTTTGGCAGGCTAATCGTGAGTTATTTCACCGCAACTTAGGGCACGGTTAGGAAGTGTGCACCTTAAAGAGTGGAGCCCTTGATTAGAGAGGTCGCGCTCATCTCTCTAAATGTCTCTCTAAAGAGAAGGTTGGTTAGAGAGATAGCATTAGGCAATCTAGCAGCGAATTCGATACATCTCTCTTAATGTCTCTCTAAAACAAGGCGCTTATCTCTCTAAAGTTAGAGAGATAAGCGCCTTGTTTTAGAGAGACGGAATGCCAAAATTCGTCCGTCAGCTACCATCTGCCAAAAATGACGGATAAAGGGCTCATCGAAGTAATGGGTTCATCGACGAGCCGCAACCGCCGCTATCGGAAGAAGTAGATGCAGCCGAATTGCCCCTCTATCGTCTCTCGAAGTTTGATGGGTGCTAGAGGGGCGACTGCCTCGCGATATTTTCCCAAGATAAAACCTGCCAAAACAAACCTGTCCCTTATTGACAGGTCAGTTAACGCAGTCCAGGTTGAGCATATGTGTCCGGAGCCCGCGCAGCGCCGAGCAGTTACGCCGTTTGTAAAACGGCGTAACCTAAAGGTTCATGTTGCCGTGAATGTAGGGGGTGACCTCGGGGGAGATATGGTCGCAGCCCAGCTCGCGCAGCGCGGACTCGATGGCGGCGGGCAGCGGGGTCTTGCCCTTGTCGTCGACAGCGGCACCGCCGAGGGTGGCAATCTTGGCAACATCTGCGGGTGCGGCCTCGATATGCATGCGGCCGCCGACCAAGCGCGCGCGTACCTGTGCCAGATCAAGATCGTGCAGGTAATCCTCGCAGGCGCGGATTAAATCGACCTTCTCGCGCGTAAGCTCCTCGCCCGTGGGGACGCGGGTGGCAAGACATGCTCCCGCCGGCAGGTTCCAAACGGGATAGCCCCATGCGCGCAGCAGCTCGCGCTCTTCGTCCTTGGTAAAGCCGACCTCCATAAGGGGTGAGCGTACGCCGAGCTCTTCTGCCGCACGCATGCCGGGGCGGTAGTCACCGCGATCGCTTGCATTACTGCCATCGATGACGGTGGGAAAGCCGAGCGACTTGGCGTGGTTGACGATGGCGGTAAAGCCGGCGTGCTTGCAG
>JAXJEC010000020.1:0-18767 GCA_036301625.1 Collinsella sp.
AGCAAAAAAGGGGACGGGGCGCAAACCCCATCCCCTCTCAATCAACCCGTAAGGTCTACTTACTTGTGATTAGTAGGAAAGCTTCCACATGTAGCGACGCATGGTCAGCGGATGCTGACGGGCCTCGGCGATCTGGTTGCCGTACTCGCGCATAACGGCGAGGTGCAGCAGCGGGTTGAAGTAGGTGACGACGCTCGCGGGCACGGCGTCAGCCAGGCCGTAGTCCTTGGAGTCGATCAGAGCGACCTTGGCGCCCATGCGCTCAAGGAAGGTGAGGGCGCGGGCGTCCATCGGACGGGTAGCGCCATCGGACATGAAGAAGACGTAGGGCTTACCCTCGGTGGAAACCTCGAACGGGCCGTGGAAGTACTCGCCGGTGTTGTAGGCGGCGGCGTCGATCCACTGCATCTCGGTGAACAGGAAGGCGGCGTGAGAGTAAGCCATCTTCTCGGAGGCACCAGAGGCCATGAAGTAAATCATCTTGTCGTCCTTGAAGTCCTCAGCGAACTTCTTGGCGAGCTTCTTGCAGGACTGAGCAGCGTTCTCGCAGAGATCGAAGACGTTGGTGAGGCCGGTGATCATGTCGTCGTACTTGTCATAGCCCTCGGTCTGCTGAAGGATCTCGAGAGCAAGAGCGATGGCATAGCCGGGCTTCTCGCACTTGGCAGCGAAGTTGGCGTGGAAGCCGTGAACGATGACGTAGTCAGCGTCGACGGTCAGAGCGGAGCCATCCTTGTTGGTGAGGGAGACGACCGGGCAGTTGTGCTTCTTGGCGGTCTTGTTGGCCTCGACGGTCTCGGGCGTGGAGCCACCGAGGGAGCAGGTGATCACGAAGGTGTGCTCGTTGACCCAGGAAGGCGTGTCGTAGTTGAACTCGTTAGCGGTGAAGATCTGAACGTTCAGCTTGTCCGTGTTGTTGGCCAGGAAGTACTTGGCGGGGTACAGGTCGGACATGGAAGCACCGCAGCCGACGAAGGCGACACTGTGGATCTCGTGGTTGGACAGGACGTCAGCGACGATCTGCTTAGGGAGGTTAAGGTCGATCTCGTACATCTGACACATTCCTTTCGATTTTTGCGGCGCCACATTGCCGGGCGCTCGCAGGGTTACCGTGGTTTGGACCGAGTCGCCGGTCCGTTGAGGATGCGACAAGGGGACTGTCCCATTGTCGCATTTTGGGGATGGAAGCCTGCCTGGGGTATGGGATGCCAGGCAGGCCCCCGGGGGAAAGCGGTTAGGCGCTTGGTCGCGACTAGGCCAGAATGCCGGCCGCGGAGAGGGCGATGCCGCCCACGATGGCGATCACGAGAAGCCAACCGGTGTTGACGTTCTTCTTGATGAGCCAGTACATAAGGCCGGTGAGGCCAAGGGAGATCATCTGGGGCATCATGCCGTCCAGGATGTCCTGGATAACGACGGTGCCCTCAGCGAACTGCAGCGGGGTGGTGGCGCCGATCAGCGTGGCGATCATGCCGCCCACGGACATAAGACCCACGATGCCGCAGACATACATGAGCTTCTCCATGAGGTCGCCGCCCTGAAGCTTGCTCAGGTACTCGTGGCCGCCCTGATAGCCCATCTTGGCGGCGAACCAAGTAATCAGCACAGAGGGGACGATGGAGATGAGCATGGCCAGGATCGGGCCCATGATGGAGCCCTGCTGAGCCAGCTGAACGCCCAGGCCAAAGGCGATAACGCGGATGGTGCCCTGGAAGAAGGAGTCACCGATGCCGGAAAGCGGACCCATGAGGGAGGTCTTGACCGCGTTGATCGAATCGGGATCGAAGTTCTCGGGATCCTTGGCGTACTCCTCCTCCATGGAGGCGGTGAGGCCCAGGATAAAGGCGCTCGTCTGCGGGGTGCAGTTGTAGAACGCCATGTGACGGTGGTAAGCCTCTTTCTTAGCAGCGAGCTGCTTGGGGTCGGACTCGTCCGGATAGAGGCGGTCGAGCGTGGGAACCATGCCGTAGAGGAAGCCCATGTTCATCTGACGCTCGTAGTTCCAAGAGGCCTGGATGGCCCAGGAGCGCCAGAAGAACTGGCTGACCTTCTTGTTCAGGGACACGTCCTTGGTTGCGGTTGCCATAGTGTGTTCCTCCTTAGTCTTCGTCGTCTTCGAGCGGATCGTAGTCGGAATCGACACCGGCGGCTGCATGGGAACCGTTGAACTTGAAGCCCATGAAGACGACAGCCAGGCACACACCGATCAGAGCGACCGCGATGACGGACAGGTTGAGGTAAGCGGCGAGCAGGAAACCGATGAACAGGAACGGAGTCATACCCTTCTTGATCATCATGGTGAGCAGCAGGGCCAAGCCGTAGGCGGTCATGATCTTGGTCGAAACGTTAAGACCAGTGGACAGCCACTCGGGAACCATGTTGACGATGGCCTGAACCAGGTCGGTGCCAACAAAGACGGCGAGGAAGATCGGCAGGAAGTACATGACGGCGTACAGACCGGAGCCGGCGCAGATGTGCATACGGTAAGCGGTCTTGAACTTTCCGTTATCGATCGCGCTATCTGCCACATGGGTGAGGGCGGCGATGATGGAACGGAACACGATGCCGAGGAGCTGACCCAGGACGGCGACCGGGATGGCGATCGTCATGGCGGTCTCGGCGGAAGCATCGGTCAGGCACGCAAAGGCAGCGGCCACGATGCCGCCCAGGACCATATCGGGCGGAACGGCGGCGCCGACCTGCACCAGGCCCATGGACACGAGCTCGACGGCGGCACCGACGGCAAGGCCGGTGGGCACATCGCCCAGCAGCAGACCGACGAGCGTAGCGCCAACGAGGGGCTGCTCGAAGTTAAGACGACCGAGCAGGCGGGAGTCCCACATGCAGAACACGCCGACGAGGCCGACGAGCACCGCACTGATGAACGTATTCATACCCTTCTCCTTTCAGTCAGGCAAAAGCCTGGTTGATTACAGCTTGGCGTCGATGTCGACGCTCTGATACGTAGGGGTCTGCTGGACGTAGAGCTTGATGCCCATGTCGAGCAGCTGGTTGACGTCGGCCTTCTGGGTGGCGTCGAGGAAGACGGAGCTGTCCTTGCCGCCAATCTGATCGGCACCGTCGTGGTTGGCGGTGGCGCCCAGGTTGATGGCGTCGAGCTTGTAGCCCTGGCAGAACTGCAGCATCTCGGCAGTGTTGCCAAAGACGAACATGACGCGCTCGCCGAGGGTGTTGAGCTTATCCATCTTGGCGAGGGCACGCTCGACGGTGAAGACGTTCAGGCGCACGCCCTGGGGCTTGGCCAGCTTAAGGGCGCCCTTCTTGATGTCATCGTTGGCGGCAGCGTTGTCGACGACGATGATGCGCTCGGCCTGGACCTTGGTGGTCCAGGTAAAGACGACCTGGCCGTGCAGCAGACGGTAGTCAAGACGTGCGAGGACGATCTTGGCGGGACCGGAGCTGTGACGGGACGCCTTGACCTTCTTGGCGGGAGCCGCGGCAGTCTCGACCGGTGCGTTGGGGTTGGTCAGACCGGTGCGGGCCTCGTTGATGAGGGCTGCGAGCTCGGCACCCTTGACGGGGACGGGGCTCATAGCGAGCGTGAGCGCCAGCGGGATGTTGAAACCGCTGATTACCGTGAACTTCGTGCCGTTCTTGGAAAGCTCGACCATATTGTTGTTGACCGAGCTGCCGAGCATATCGGTCAGCACATAGACGGTGTCGTCCGCGTTGAACGTGGCGATCATAGCCTCAACCTTATTGGTGATGGGCTCCTTGTCGTCACGAGCAAGCGACACGACGTGGACGTTCGACACGTCGCCGAGAACCATCTCGAGCGTGTCTTTGGCGCCTGCGGCCAGGCCGCCATGAGATGCGAGAATGATCTGATTCATCTTGCCTCCTCCTTTTCGTTATGGTCATTATAACGTCTTATACGTTGCTTATATTGCTAATTAGTATAAAGACCGTTCGCGGGTGAAAATCGACCGTTGACGGGTTTAACGTACTCGAAACGTTTGGCTGGGTAGGCCGGCGCTAGCTGGATAACCCCAGGTCAGACCCTGCGCGCAATCCCCTATCGCACGAAGTACCAGGGGCTTTCCTGTACGGTGGGTTCCAGCGCAATGCCGGTGCGTTCCTTAAACAGATCCATGTCCTGAGATTTTTCGGTCCACCACGCGTTGGGCTTAAAGGTCATGCTCTCAATGACATGACCGACAAACACACTGTTGCGCAGCTTGGAGAAGTCGGTGTTCATAATCAGGATGGACGCGAGCACCAGCACGATGCCCAGGACTTTAATCGCGCCGGCGGGCTCGGCGTAGACACCAATGCCCACCAGTACGGTGACGACCGTCTCGAATGACATTACGACGGGAACTTTCGACGTCTCGAGCCCCATGGACAGACCCTGCATATATAAGACATAGGCCACGGCTGTGGGGATGAGTCCAAAACCAAAGAACAGCAGCAGCAGCTGTGGCGACATTGCCGCGGCGACATCTGGCCACGGAGCCGCGATAGCCGCCATAACCGCACCGCCAAAAACAAGGCCCCAAAACGTGACAGCCAGCGGGTGGACCGTCTTGGTTGCTATCCGGCTAAACACCGCGAGCGACGCGCCACAAAAGCCCGCGATCACGCCCGACGTGACGCCCCAAACCGAAAAATGGAAACCGGAAAGGTCGCCATTGGTCACTGCAAGTACACAGCCACCGATATTAAAAGCGATGGCAACGAGCTTGTTGGGAGTCACATCCTCGCGATAAAGCACGCGGCCGAGCATGACGCCAAACACCGGCGAGGTGTAGAGCAGCACCGAGGCCGTGGACATGCCCACCTCGCCCATGCACTCGTAATAAAGCGTGTTAGCGGTGGCGAGGCCGATAATGCCAAGAAGCGCACAGGGAACAAGCTCTTTAGGACTTGCCTTGAACAGTGCCAGGGGACCCGATGCTTTTCCCTCACGATCGCCTCCCTGGCAACCCATGAACGCCAAGACCGGAGCCATTAAGACGGCACCCGACAACAGGCGAAAGGCCGCCATGCTCTGAGACGAAACACCCATGGCCGAGATGCCGTTTACAAAGATTCCGATGCTGCCCCACATAAGCGCGGCGATCAGCACCAGCACATAGCCCAGATTGCTCTTCTTCAACGCAGCCTCCTCGGTATTGTTTCCAATATGTTTCGTACTACGTTATAGTCGTTATATACATTTTTCAAGACACAAATCGGCGAGCGGATAAGTGATCCGTTTTCCTCCGCCCCCAGCGGATTACTGGGCGGTTGGGGTGAAATAGTTCCTGAATAGAGGCTTCAAGCCCCTAAACAGGAACTATTCCACCGCAACTTATGAGGACATTGAGTTGTTAGACCGCTCTATCCCCTCTCTATCCCCTAGTAGTCAAGCTTCCACATGTAGCGGCGCGTCATGTAGTCCTTGTGGGTAACGGCAGAGAGCGCGCGCATGTACACATTGTTGAGGATCGGGGCAAAGATCAGGTGGTTGAAATACTCGCTCACGCTGTCCTTGATGTCGTTGAGGCCAAGCTCCTTGGCGTCGAGCTGATAGACGCGCTCGCCACCGTACTGGTTGACGAAGCGGATGCCGCGCTCGTCGTTGCAGCGACTGCGGCCGACGCTGATGAGCTGGAACAGCGAGGTGCGCTTGTCCAGAATCTCGAAGGGGCCATGGAAGAAATCGCAGGTGTTGATGGTGCAGGAGTCGATCTGCAGCATCTCCTGCACGTTGCAGATGCTAAAGACGTAGGCGGCACCAAAGAGCGGGCCCTGGGCCATGACGTTGATGCAGGGCTTGTCGGCGTTCTGCTCGGCCCACTTGGCAGCGAGCGGACGGGTGTACTCGACGGCCTTGCGATAGATGGGGTCGACCAAGTCGAACGCGGCCATAGCGGTCTCGTACTCGGCATAGCCCTCGGTCTGCTGCGTAAGCTCCATGGCGATCATGGTCACGACGGCGGAGTTGGTGCGGCCCATGCAGGACTCATCGACGGCCAGGCTATCGTACTGGATCTTGTAGTCGCAGACCTCGGTAAGGCCGGACTCGTCGACATAGATGGCGATGGTGCTGGCGCCGTGGTCCTTGGCGACCTGGGCGGCGACGATGGTCTCCTTGGTGCCGCGCATGGACACGACCACGGCCAGGGTGTTCTCGTTGACGTAGGCCGGGGTGGCGTGCACGAACTCGTTGCTGGTGTAGCTGGAGCTCACGACCTGCGTGGCCTCGTGCTCCATAAAGTACTGGGCAGGATAGTTGCCGCCGTTGGATCCGCCAGCGCCAATCCACACGACGCGCTTGATGCCGCCCTTGTCTGCCTTGTCAGCCAAAACCTGGGAAACGACATCCTTAACCTGTTCCTGAGTAGTCATCGTGCATCAGCCTTTCTTCTCGTTTGATGCTCATCACAGGCATACAAGTTACATACATGTTTTGGTTATGTCGACTAGTTGTATGCTATATTTGTCTTAGAAATTTTGTTGGTAAGGTTTTCGGCAATCCATTACCAGCGGTTTTGTTGTCATGTTGGATACATGCTTTGTTCGGTAAGTATACAAGTTAGATACAGGTTGATCGCATGAACGCTTCGTCTAAAAAGAAACTGGCCCAATACGAGCGCTTGGCGGGCATGCTGCGCGACCGCATCGCCGCCGGCACCTACGCACGCGGAGACAAGCTGCCGTCCGAGATGGAGCTCATGGGCGAATCAGGGCTGTCGCGCAGCACCGTGCGCCACGCCCTTAAGGTGCTCGTTGATGAGGGCCTAATTCGTACCGAGCGCGGGCGCGGCGCCTTTGTGGCCGACACGCCCGCGCTCCACGAGAACAACCTAGTGTTTTCGAGCTATACCAAGCAGGTCGAAGGTCAGGGCATGAAGCCCACCACACGCACCGTGGACTCGGGCTTTGCCAAGGCGGCCGGCAGCATAGCTAAGTTCTTTGACGCCGCCGTGGGCAGCAAGCTCGTCAAACTTGTCCGTCTGCGTTATCTGGACGATGCGCCGCTGTGCCTGGAGACCACCTATCTACCACCGAGCTTTGAGGCACTCATCGATCGCGATATCAACGGTTCGCTCTACGCCACGCTGCGACAGGAGTTCCATCGCGCACCGGCACAGGGGCATAAGACCTTTGAGGTGTGCTACGCCTCGCAAAACGAGGCGTTTTTGCTCAACGTTGAGCGCGGGCAGGCGCTGATCCTAATCACCGACTACGTCTACGACACCGACGGCCGCCCGCTCCATGTCTCCAAGCGCATCCAGCGCACCGACCGCGCCAAATACACCGAACCCATCGGCTAACCACCACCAAAACCACCACAAAGGGGACAGGCACCTTTGTGGTGGTTTTAGGCGAGGAGGTCGGGGAACCAGGTTGGTTTGGGTTGGTTGGGTGTGCGCTCGGCTAGGACCAGCTCCATCCAACACATATCGTACCAGCGGCCGAACTTTTGGGCGCAGCGGTCAAAGGCACCCACCAGGCGATATCCCATATGGGCATGGAAATCCTGGCTGTTGTGCGTCAGGTACTCGTCGTCCTTGTCGTGCGGCACGGCGATGAGGGCGCACATGTTGGTGATGCCCATCGCGACCAGGCATTGCTTGAGCGCATCGTGCAGCTTGCGACCCAGCCCGCCATGGCGCACATCGCGTGCCAGGTAGATCGATGTCTCGACCGACCAGTCGTATGCCTCGCGGCTGTTAAGCGGACTCACGTAGGCATAGCCTACCGGACGCCCGTCCAGCTCCATCACCAGATACGGATAACGCTTGAGCGTACGCTCGATACGCCCGGCGAACTCCTCAACGCTCGGCACCTCGTATTCGCAGGTAATCGCCGTCTGGCGCACATACGGCTCATAGATGGCAAGCAACGCCGGCGCATCATCGGGCGTCGCCAGGCGAATCGTCGGCTCGGACATCTCGGTCATACAACCCTTCTCCCCAAAAGCAAAGGCCGCCCTGCGCCAAGCTCAGGCGCAGGGCGGCCCCTTGTCATTACATCAGGCTACAGGACAGCCGCCAACGCGTCGATATCCTCCTGCGTCGTGGCCCAGCTGGTGCAAAAGCGCACCACCGTGTGAGTATCGTCGTACTTTTCCCAGTACTCGATCGAGGCATGCTCGCGAATGCGGGCCATGTCCTCGTTGGGCAGAATCACAAACTGCTGGTTGGTCGGCGTCTCCAAGAAGAATTGGTAGCCGCGCTCGTGCAGCACGCGACGAAGCGCCTGCGCGGTTTCAATCGCCTGGCGACCAATCTCAAAATACAGGCCGTCGGTAAAGAGTGCTTCAAACTGCACGCCCGTCAGGCGGCCCTTGGCGAGCAGTGCGCCATGCTGCTTAATTCGCGGAATGGGGTGCGCCGGGGCGTGCATGCCACAGAACACCACAGCCTCGCCGCAGAGCGCACCACACTTGGTGCCGCCGATGTAGAACACGTCACACAGCTGCGCCAGCTCGGGCAGGGTAATATCGCACTCATCGGACGCCAACGCATAGGCCAGGCGGGCGCCGTCCACAAACAGCGGAATCTCACGCTTCTGGCATACCGCATGAATCGCCGCGAGCTCGGCCTTGGAGTACAGCGTGCCGTACTCGGTCGATAGGCTCACATACACGGCACCCGGGAACACCGTGTGCTCGTAGCTCTCGTTTTCGTAGAACACCTGGATATAGTTCTCGAGGTCCTCGGCGTGCATCTTGCCCTCGTAGCCGGGGATGGTGAGCACCTTGTGGCCGCCAAACTCGATAGCGCCCGCCTCGTGACAGGCGACGTGGCCAGTCTCAGCAGCAACGACGCCCTCGTAGGGCGCAAGCAGCATGTCGATCACCGTCGCGTTGGCCTGCGTGCCGCCCACCAGAAAAAACACGTCGGCATCAGGGGCCTGGCAGGCCTCGCGAATAAGTTGCTTGGCGCGCTCGGTGTGCGCATCGGTACCGTAGCCGGGCTGCGGCTCCATATTGGTGTCGACGAGCGCCTGCAGCACTGCCGGATGTGCGCCGTGGGAATAATCGTTGTTAAACGCGAGCATGGCAATCCTCTCTTACCGGGTATCGGCCAGATGATTCAAACGGAGCTATTGTACGCCGTTGGGATAGGCAATGCGCGCGGCAAGGCACTCAAGTGCCAGTACCAGGGCAAAACCGCAGCTCACGTCACTCAAAAAGTGCGCACCTATCACGATGCGCCCAAAGGCGACGAGCGCCGCGATCACAGCCGCCGCCCAAAAAATCACGCGGCGACGCGACGGTTTTTCCTTAAAGGCTGCCGCGGGAAGCCCGGCGAGCATAAGGCCGATCGCCGCATGCGCCGTGTGTCCGCTCGCAAACGACTTGAACCCGTCCTTGATCACGCCGGCGGCGATATAGGTCCACTTGTCGGGATTGCCGATCACCCACCACGGCTGAAAATTGAGCCCCGGCGTGACCTCGATCACGCGCATGCGCGGGCGCGACCACAGTGGCTTGACGATCACGTTGAGGATGATGGCCTGAGCGATCCACACGGCAAGCACCATCAACGCCCAGCGCGTGAGTTCGTCGGGCTCGGTCGTGCGCGTGAGGCGATAGACGATAAGGTTGGCAGCGATGACCAGCACAAACGTCAGCACCAACTGAGCCGCAATGAGTTTACCGCCAACCCTCAGGGACGAAACGATCTCGTAGCCGGTCAGGCCAACGTTGACGAGGATGCCGAGCGCGGCAAGCCATTTGCTGCCCCTGGAGTCGGGACGCACCGCGCGCACGAGCATAACGCCCGCGATGCTCGCCGTCAGCTCAAACGGCAACTCGCCAGCGGCCTCGATAAAGCGGCCGTACATGCTGCCGATGTTGAACAGCGCGCTCGAGATCTGATAATCGAAGAAACTGCCCACGCCCAGACAAAGACACAGGACAACCGCGATAGCGGCGGCGTCTTTCTTGTAGATGTACCCGAACATGCTTTCCTTTCGATGGGGCTGGAATCAACCTGCGAGGTGGCGGGGCAAAGAACAACTGGTAGCTCTGCCCCGCCACGCCCCCTACTTGTTAGTCATCGTCGCTCGCGCCTAATTGCTGCAGCAGCATGAGTGCCGCGGCCACGGGGCCGGTGCCGTCGTTGGCGTCGAGACCGCGACCCAGGCCGCTGCCCGCGCCGGCGCCCGCCTTGTAGGGCACCGACAACTTGCGGCTCTTGGGGAAGTTCACCGCGCCATAGCGGGTCTTAAGCTCAAAGGCCACCTTCTTGGGCACGTCGACGCCCAAAAACGTGATGCGACCGCCGCTGAGCGTGACGCTCTCGAGCCCCAGGCGCTCGCCGCGAATGCGGATGCGCGCGCGATTGAACAGGTTGAGTCCCGCCAACGGCAGCTCACCATGCGCGGCCTCGGTCTCTTCCTGCACCTCGTCAATGCTCTCCAGGTCCTCGGCCGCTGCGAGCTTACGGTACACGAGCACGCGCTGGTCCACCGCCGGCAGGTACTCCTCGGACAAGAAGTAGTCGGCCGGCAGGTTAATACCCACGCTCGCCGCCTCCACGCCGGCGTCGTCATCGCCGCGCGCCTCGGCCACGGCCTGGCCCAGCATCTGCGTAAACAGATCAAAGCCCACGCTCGACAGGTTGCCGTGCTGCTCGGCTCCCATAAGCGAACCGGCGCCACGGATCTCTAGGTCGCGCATGGCGATGCGCATGCCGCTGCCCAGGTCCTGGAACTCGGAAAGTGCGGTCAGGCGCGCCGTTGCCTCCTCGGTGAGCGGCAGCTCGCCGGGGAACATAAAGTACGCGTAGGCCTGCGTGGCAGAGCGGCCCACACGGCCCTTGAGCTGGTAGAGCTGCGCCAGGCCCAGGCGCTGCGAGTCCTCGATGATGAGCGTGTTGGCGGTCGCGTTGTCGATGCCGCTTTCCACGATGGTCGTGGCGATGAGCACGTCGATCTTTTTGGTCGCGAACTCGATCATCACGTCCTCGACCTCGCGCGGGCTCATCTTGCCATGCGCCACGCCCACACGTGCCTCGGGCGCGGCCTCGTGCACGCGCGCCACGGCATCATCGATGGTCTTGACGCGGTTGGACACGTAATACACCTGACCGCCGCGGCCCACCTCCAGGCGAATCGCCGCACTCACCACGTCGGGGTCGTACTCCCCCACGTGCACGATCACGGGACGACGCCCGGTCGGCGGTGTGGTGATCAGGCTCATGTCGCGCACGCCGCTCGTGGCCATCTGCATGGTTCGCGGAATAGGCGTTGCCGAAAGCGTGAGCACGTCGATTTGCTCACGCAGGTTCTTGAGCTGCTCCTTGTGCTGCACGCCAAAGCGCTGCTCCTCGTCGATGATCACCATGCCCAGGTTCTTGGGGTTCACGTCGGCAGAAAGCAAGCGGTGCGTGCCGATGAGCACATCAATCGTGCCCTCGGCAAACGCCTTGAGCGCGCGCTTCTGCTGCGCCGGGGTGCGGAAGCGGCTGAGCACTTCGACCTCCAGGCCAAACGGAGCAAAGCGCTCAAAGAACGTCTCGTAGTGCTGCTGGGCCAGAATGGTCGTGGGGCAGAGCACCATGACTTGGCGGCCGGAGTCCACGCACTTAAACGCCGCGCGCAGGGCAACCTCGGTCTTGCCGAAACCCACGTCGCCGCACAGCAGGCGGTCCATGGGCTTGGGCGCCTCCATGTCGGCCTTGATGTCGGCGATAGCCTCCAGCTGGTCGCGCGTCTCGTCGTAGGGAAAGCTCTCCTCCATCTCGATCTGCTCGGGCGTGTCGGGCGGGCAGGCGATACCGGTAATCGACGAGCGGCGCGTATACAGATCGACCAGGTCAAACGCCAGCTTTTTGGCGTTCTTGCGTGCCTTGTTGGTGGCACGCGTCCAGTCGGCGGTATTGAGCCTGGTCAGGCGCGGCTTGTCACCGTCGGGACCGACGTATCGCGTGATGCGGTCGACCTGCTCGAGCGGCACGTAGAGCTTGTCGCCGTCGGCATATTCCAGCAAAAAGTAGTCGCGCTCCTTGCCGCCCACTTCTTGGCGCGCGATCTCGCTAAAGAGTGCGATGCCGTGAGTGGCGTGCACCACGTAGTCGCCCGGCTTAAACGGGAATGTGATCTGCGTAATGTCCACCTTGCGGCGGCTGCGCGCGCGGTTGGCGTCCATGCGGGCGTTGAGGTCGGCAATCGAGAACACGGCCAGGTTGGCATCGGGCACCACCACGCCCTGCGGCAGAGCGGCATCGACAAAGGTCACGCGTCCGCGCGAGATAGTAGGCACGGCGGCGCCGGCGGCTGCCTGGGCGGCACCTGCCTCGAGCGAGCGGGCGTTGAGCGCATCGGCCTTGCGCTCGCGAATTGCAGCATGGGCATCCTGACGGGCAGCACGGTCGGCAGAATCTGCCGCCGCCACGCGCACGCGCTCGCCAATGACGCCGGCGTTTTCGGGCGCCGCGGTCAGCGATTCCTCAAAGGTAATGCCCTCGTCGCCAAAGGTGAGCTCCATCGACTCGCGCGCACCGCGGTCGGGAATGGCAAACACGCAGGCGTAACGCTTGCCCACGACTTCCTGAATGCGCGTCATAAAGCGATTGTCCGAACCCGCGATGGCCGGCTGCTCAATCTTGAGCTCGGCCGTAACCGCACCGCCGGCACGGATGAGGCTTACGTAGTTCAGGCGCTGCTGAGCACCAAAATCGAGCTGCTGGGCACGTACATACAGGCCATCCAGTCGGTCGACCCCCGCCTCGCCGGCACGGGCCTCGATATCCTCGTAGGCACGCAGGCAATCGTCGAACAGCGAGCGCGGCTCGGACAGCACCACGAGCGCCTTGCCGCTCACGTGCGCCAGCGGGCTCACGGTCTGGCCGTACATCACCGGCAAAAAGCGGTCGAGCTCGGGCGTGACGATGCGCGCATCCACCATCTCGAGCAGCGCTGCCAGTTTGCTGTCGTCCTGGCTGGCGCGATAAAGCGCCACATGCATGTTGTGGACGGCCTCGTCGGTAAGCGCCAGCTCACGGCAGGGAAAGATTTCGATGCTGTCCTCGTTGCCGATGGTCTGCCCCGTTGAGCTCACCATGCGACGGATGCGATCGATCTCGTCGCCGAAGAACTCGATGCGCACGGGCGCTTTTTCCTGCGCGGGGAACACCTCGACGGTGTCGCCGTGCACGCGGAACAGACCAGGCGCGTCGGCGGCGCCGGCATTGGTGTAGCCCATGCCCACCAGGCGCTGCGGCACCTCGTCAAAAGGAATCTCCTCGCCCACCGCGAAGGTCGTGGACTCCCAGTAGCGGCTCTCGACTGGCGGCACGCAACGCAGCAACGCGCGGGCCGAGGCGACCATGATGCAGTTGTCACCGCGAACGATGCGTCCCAGGGCCTCGCAGCGCTGGGCAACCACAGCATCGTCGGGCGCCTGCTCGCGCCACGGATAGTCCTTGCGCTCGGGAAAACGGCACACGTGTGCCAGACCCACGTAGGCGGCAAGGCTGCGCGCGGCGCGATCGGCCGCATCCTCGCCGCTCACAATGTAGACCGTCGGGCGCGGACGGCGCGCAAACTGGGCGGCCGCCATAAGCGTGCGACCCGACTGCGACACGGCCAGCGTCACGTCCTCGCCGGCATCGAGTCCGACCTCGACGGTCTGCAGCGCCTCGGCAGTGTAGAGCTGCGCGGCTATACGGTGAATGAGCATGCTGTTCCTCCGGCATTGCAACGCCAAAAGCCCGCCGGGGCAAGCTCGGCGGGTCGTACGTCAAATACATTGCCTGTCATGGTAGCGCATGGAGAGGACTCCGGCTCAAGGGCAAACCCAGCCCCGCAAAAAACGCCAGACGAAGATGCGTTCCGCCCTACCCCGCTACGCGCACGCTGGGGCACAAATCTGCCAGCGGACACTCGTCACACTTGGGCTTGCGGGCATCGCAGATCTCGCGACCAAAGGTGATCCACTGATGGTTGACCGACTCCCAATACTCGTGCGGCAAAATCTTGAGCAGATCCTGCTCGGTCTTGAGCGGCTCCTTGGCATGCGTCTTGGGACTCAGCATCAGGCGGTGCGCAATGCGGTTGACGTGCGTGTCCACCGCAATGCCCTCCACGATGCCATACCCCACGTTGAGCACGATGTTCGCCGTCTTGCGTCCCACGCCCGGCAGCTTCACGAGCTCCTTCATGTCGGCCGGCACCTCGCCGCCATAGTCGGCGACGATCATCCGCGCGGCCTCGACGGCATGCTTGGCTTTGCTCTTGTAGAAGCCGAGTGACTTGATAGTGTCTGCCACGTCAGCCACGCTCGCCCCGGCCATGGCCTCGGGCGTGGGCCACTGGGCAAACAGCCGCGGCGTCACCTTGTTGACCTGTGCATCGGTCGTTTGCGCCGAAAGCAGCACCGCGATCAGCAGGCGGAAGGGATTCTCGTGGTCCAAAAAGCACTCGACCGGGCCATAGCGACGGTTGAGGCGCTCACACACCTCGATGGCGCGCTCGCGCTTGGCGGCATTGGTCTCGCGTGGCATAACGACTCCTCGGCTCAACGGCACAATAAACTTATGGGCACAATTGTCCCACGTCCGAGACGCTTACGCCTCCAAGAATGCACCGGTCTGACGGCCCCACAGGCTCGCGTACTCGCCACCCGCCTCGACAAGCTGCGCATGCGTGCCGTCCTCGACAATCTCGCCATCGGCCAGCACCACAATGCGGTCGAGCGCCGCCACGGTGGACAGGCGATGTGCCACCACAATGGAGGTGCGGCCGCGCATCAGGTTCTCGAGCGCCTCCTGCACCAGCGCCTCGGACTCGCTGTCCAAGGCAGACATCGCCTCGTCGAGCACTAGAATCGGCGCGTCGGTTAGGATGGCGCGGGCGATAGCCACGCGCTGACGCTGGCCGCCCGAGAGCTTGACGCCGCGCTCACCCACCATGGTGTCAAAGCCACGGGGCAAGCGGTCGATAAACTCGGTCGCATTAGCCAAGCGAGCCGCCTCGCGGATCTGCTCGTCGGTGGCGTCGGGGCGTCCGTAGGCGATATTCTCGCGAATGGAGCGATGGAACAGCAGCGCCTCCTGCGGCACGTAGGCAACCTGGCGGCGCAGGCTCTGCTGCGTGCAGCGCGAGACGTCCTGGCCGTCCACGAGCACGCGACCGCCCTGAACATCGTCTAGGCGCAGCAGCAATTTGGTGAGCGTCGTCTTACCCGAGCCCGATTTGCCCACCAGGCCCACGCGCTGGCCCGCCGCCACATGAAGCGTCAGGTCATCGAACACGGTCTCGCCCGCCGCAGCGTCACGGTACGCAAAGCTCAGGTGCTCAAAATCAATCGCGCCCTCGGTCACTTTGAGCTCAGGGGCGTCCGGGTCGTCTGCCACCAAACATGGCTCGTCCAGCACGCGCGTCATCTCGGCCGCATCGCCCAAAGCGCGGTTGATGCGCTGCATCATGGAACTCACGTAGTTCAGGCGCATGGTGAGGTTATAGGTATAGGTAAAGATCATGACGAGCGAGCCGGCCGAGATGCCAAACCACGCGTTGCCGCCCGCCACGAACACACTCACCACGGCCATGGTGATGACGATAAGACCCGAGGTCGTAAAGTTGCGCTGCATCATGGCGTGCATCGAGACCGTCTCGGCATCGCGCGCGGCACGATCGGCGGCGTCGAACAGATCGCGTTCAAAGTCCTCGCGCCCGCAGGTCTTGACGGCCAAGATGTTCGTGACCGCGTCGGAGAGCACGCCCGAGAGCTTGTTCTGCGCGGCGGACGTCGCGGCCGAAAGCGGCATGATGCGCTTGTACATAAGCCAGACAAACGCGATGTAGACGACCATGATGCACACCAGGATCACGGTAAACGTCGGCACCACCGGGGCGAGTGCGGCCACGGTGCAGATGACCGAGGTAATGGTGGGGACGAGCGAATACACCGTCACGTCGACCAGACCCGTGTAGCCGCTCATAAAACGACTCGTCTGGCTCACGAGCGATCCGCCAAAGCGGCTGGTATGGAATGTCATGGATTGGTTGGAGAGCGTGTCGAAGCACAGACGCGCCAGGTGATAGTTGCCTGCAATCTCGAGCTTGTAGACGGTGTAGTCCTGTAGCTTGGAGAGGATCTGACCCACCAGGTTAACGAGTACGAGCGCCAGGATATAGGGGCCGAAGACCTCAAACACCTGGTCACCCGCCACGGGACCGGCTTGAACGCGGTCGACAATGAGGGCCATCACATAGGTATTGGCAAACGTCAGCAAAAAGATGTAGCCCGCCGACGAGAACACCGAGAGAAAGACAATCAGCGGCTGCGTGCGTGTGACACCCCAAAACCGCTGCAGCGTGCGGCGCACGGTGGAGCGTTTCAGCGGACTGGTGTTTCTCTGAGACATGGGCTTCCTTTCGCGTCTGATAGGGCGAAACGCCATTGTTGCACACTAAAGCGCACTTCAGGCAAGCGCGATGTGAAAGGCAGCGGGGTGCCCGCGTTTGCGCCGGTGCCCCGCTGCCTTGTTGCAATTAGTCCTCGTCTTCTTGGTCTGTGGAAAGGCCCGCGGGCGTGAGTCCCAAGATCTCATCGGCTTGGTCGGCGTCTTCCAGCGCGTCGATATCCTTGAGTTTGCGCTCCATGACGTTGGTGCGCGTGGTGATAATGCCCTCGACCGTTTTACCCGCGGTCTCGATCTGCTGCTGGGCGCGGCGCAGCGCCTTTTGATAGCGCGGCAGCTCGGCCTTGACGGCGGAGAGCACTCGCAGTACATCGTCGGTGCGTTTTTGCAGCCTAAACGTCTGGTAGCTCATCTGCAGGCTGTTGAGAATGGCCGCCATGGTGCTGGGGCCGGCAACGTTGACGTGATAGTCGCGGCCCAGGGTCTCGATAAGCCCGGAGCGGCTGACGACCTCGGCGTACAGCCCTTCAAACGGCACGAACATGATGCCAAAGTTGGTCGTTGCCGGCACACTCAGGTACTTTTCGCAAATGTCCTTTGCCTCGCGCTTGACCATGGTGTCGAGCGTCTTGCGCGCAGCCGCCACGGTCTCCGCATCGCCCGACTCCTGCGCGTCGAGCAAGTGCTCGTACGCGTCGCCCGGGAATTTGGAGTCGATCGGCAGCAGCACGGGATCGCCCTCGTCCACCGGCAGCTTGACGGCAAACTCAACGCGCTCCGAGGCGCCGGGCTTGGTGGCGACGTTTTCCAGATACTGGTCGGGCGTAAGGATGTCCGCCAGAATTGCACCCAGCTGCACCTCGCCCAAAATGCCACGCGCCTTCACGTTGCCCAGCACGCGCTTAAGGTCGCCCACGCCGGTGGCGATGGACTGCATGTCGCCCAGGCCCTTGTACACGGCCTCGAGCTGGTCGCTCACCTGCTTAAACGATGCCGACAGTCGGTCGTTGAGCGTGCGGGAGAGCTTCTCGTCCACCGTCGCACGCATTTGATCGAGCTGCACGTTGTTGTCTTTGCGGATGGCGCCCAGCTGAGCATCGACCGTTTCGCGCACCTTGTCCAGGCGATGCTCGATACCCTCGCGGTTGGCACCGAGCTGTTGGGCCGTCTCGCGGCGCAGGTCATCCATCCGGTCACCAGCTTGCGAAAACTCACGTGCGATGGTCAGGTAACGTTGCTGCTCCACGGCCGCATCTGTCGTCTGCTGCTGCGCGATGGCATTGGCCGTGCGGCGAGTTTCGGCCAGCGCGACGTTCAGGGCATCGAGCGCGTTGTTGGCCTGCTCGAGTGCTGCCAGCGTTTCCGCGCTACTGTCGCCACGCTCCCGCAACTCGGCACGCAGGCTCTTGAGCTGGAGGGCGCAAGCCACAGCAACCCCCACCGCCACCAAGGCGATCACAACAAGCACAATATCAATAGCAGACATAAACTCCGCCCAACAAACCCAATCGAGCACCAATCAAAACCGCGATCAATCTTACCCCGCCACACACACGGATCACTCACTGCCTTGCAGACAAATTTCTCTTAGAGCCGCGGACGCTAAAACGCTAGCTCTCCCAGCCGGTGCGGATGGTTGCTATGACGTCGCCTAGGCGCTGGCCCAGGGCCGCTAGATGTTGGAGCACCTCGTTGGGCGATGCGCCATTGAGGATGCACGTGAGGGCATACGACGCCAGAAAGATGGCCGCAAGCCCTAACGGGATGAGCACGATCATCGCCAATATGCGCAAGCGCTGGCCCACACGGCGACGACGCGCACGACGCTTGTCGAACGCGAGCTCCTGCGCATATGAATCTTGCTGTACGGAATAGGCCTCTGGTGCCGATTCGCACCCGGGCACAGCTGCAGGTACAGCAGCGGGCACGACATTTTGCGCAAAGGGCTGGGCTGCCGCCCCTTGCATTTGCATCTCTATAAGCCGTTGCTGTTGGCGCAACATGCGCTCGGCTTGTTGCTGCGGAGTCTCAAGAAACAGATCCATGCTGGCCTCCAAAATCGGAGCATTCGACGCTTACGACCAGCATCCCGCACCGCCATGACCGCGACAACGCAATCGCCGGCAATAGCCACAAAGTTTCTTCTGCTCAAAAGCTGTCGAAAAGCTCAACAACTCCCCTACCAGCACTTTCTCTGAGCTTTTTTCGCCAACAATCTTTTGGCCTTCCACCCTTACGCCAACTGACCAAAATCTAACCAATAGCTTGACGAAAATTGTGGAGACCGGGACCCCACACAGACGATATGAGCAGGACATAAAAACATTGAGAGCCCCTGCTGCATGAAAGACCGCGGATTAGGCCGACAATGGTGAGTGTCTAATTCAGCCGCGGCGGCCACGCCGCATTCATGGAAGGGGCTCCCATGCTCGATAC
>JAXJEC010000021.1:0-32911 GCA_036301625.1 Collinsella sp.
ATCTGCGCAGGCAAGCTCGGCATCACTATGAGGTGCGCTACGACATTGGCGACGCACAGAGCGATCAGCGCAATCCACACACGCCGCGATACCCCCGTGGCGTGAATGCCCTTGTTTTCGTTATTCATCCTTATCACCTTCCGTGTTTGTAAAGCCCATAAACCAACCGATCAAGTCCTGCATGACGGTGGTGTTTAAGCTGTATACGATGTTTTGGCCATGGCGCTCGTCGGTCACCAACCCGGCGTTTTTGAGCGTCGCCAAGTGATGGCTCAATGACGGCTTGCTGATGTCAAAATGCTCGGCAAGCTCCCCGGCCGTGCAATTGCCCTCGCGCAGCAGTTCCAAAATGCGCCGCCGCGTAGGATCGGCCAGCGCCTTAAAACCCTCTCCCGGCATAAGACCTCCTCTCATCATCTCTCATGACGCGCACACTATACTCGATATTTAGATGTTTGTCTAACTATCTAATCTTGTATTCAAAAAAATAGCCGCCTCCGCGTAATGCGAAGACGGCCACTTCTCACGCTACAAACGTGTTTTGGAGTTGGCCAACCCGCTGCAACGGGTGCCATCTGCTTCAATCTTATGCGAACCCCGATCCCATTTCAATAAGCCCAAGGGCTCAAATGGAATCGCGATAACACCTATAATGGCGATAGCTAAAACACGATTCGCTTCCCCATCGGAGGATGTCTATGACCGAAACCGCTGCCGCTCTCGTCGAGACACGCGACACCAAGCTCGAGATCATCATGGGCCGCGAGGCACTCGATAAGCTCGCCGATGCTACGGTGCTGGTGCTCGGCTGCGGAGGCGTGGGCTCCAACTGCTGCGAGGCACTCGCCCGCGGCGGCATCGGTCATTTCGTCATTCTGGACAAGGACATCATCGCGCCCAGCAATATCAATCGCCAGGCCATCGCCTTTCACAGCACCATCGGCAAGCGCAAAGTGGACGTGATGGATGCCATGATTCGCGATATCAATCCCGCCGCCACCGTTATCAAGCGCACCGAATACCTGCTGAGCGACAACATCGACGAGTTCTTCGCGAGCGTTTTGGAGCAGACGGGTGGCAAGCTCGACTACGTCGTCGACGCCATCGACACCATCTCGGCCAAGCTTACCATTGCCAAATATGCTCAGGACCACGGCATTCGTTTGGTTAGCTCCATGGGCGGGGCCAACAAGCTCCATCCCGAGTGCCTCCGCTTTGCCGACATTTTCGATACGGTACGTGACCCCATGAGCCGCATCATGCGCAAAGAATGTAAGAAGCGCGGCATCAAGAGCCTACATGTACTGTTTAGCTGCGAGGAATCGGTTAAGACACAGCCCCGCGACCCTTCCAATATCCACGAGCGCACCGAGTTGGGCACCGCCAGTTTTATGCCGCCCATCATGGGTCAGATGATCGCCGGCGAGGTTATCCGCCAGATCAGCGGGCGCGGCACCGAGCGCGTACGCGCCGACGGCCAACGCCTGGACTAGCAGGATGTCCTGCGATGGAACCGCAATTCTTTGACACGCATTGTCATCTTGATTTGATGCTCGGCCCCGATGCTGCAGCCAGTGAGTCGGCGGCGTCGGGTCTGGGGCTCTTTGACTGCGGGGTCGACCCACGCGACTTTTCGGCCGCAAACGAGCGCGCCCGTCGCCTACCAGGCGTCATCGCTGGCGTTGGGCTCCACCCCTGGTGGCTCGCCGACGGCCGCTGCGGTCCTGCCGAAGTCGATCTGCTTTGCGAAGTTGCTGCCCAAGAGCGCTACATCGGCGAGGTGGGACTCGACTTTTCCGCACGCTTTGCCGGAAGTAAGCCGCTACAAATACAGGCATTTGACCGGCTCTGCGATACACTCGTGCAGCATCCTCTTACCGGGCGCGTGATATCAATTCACGCCGTTCGTTCGGCAGGAGCCGTACTGGACATCCTCGAATCGCATGGACTACTCATCCCAAACCCCGACTCCCCCGTTATCATCTTCCACTGGTTTAGCGGCACTTCGGACGAACTCGTCCGCGCGCGTGATGCGGACTGTTATTTTTCCGTGAACGAGCGGATGCTCGCCACCAAGCGCGGTCGCGAATACGCCCGACAGATCCCACTCGATCGTTTACTGCTCGAGACCGATGCGCCGGCGGAGGCAAACACCGAAACAAGCGCACAGTCGCTTATCAGATCGCTCACATGGACCTCAGAACGCATCGCCTCACTCAAAAACCGCGACGCAGAGTGCATCGAGTCGGCAGTTTTAGCAAATGCGCACTCTGTTTTTGACCTTCGCTAGCCCCGGTGGGCAAAAAATGCCAAATATGAGTACTGTTGCAAATCCAGTCACATTATTTTACGGCAAAATAGTGCCTTGATAATGTACAGCTATCCATTATCAAGGCACTTTAAGGTGGTTAAAGTCATTTTTAGCAGGTTTTAATCACTCGCAGACACCCAACTAGGCCCTCAATAGCTTAATTTCGCTGTTACTAAATTAGTGACAGTACTCATATTTAGCATTTTTTGTCCATGGAGTCCCGGGGGGCGACAATTCGACTCCCCGGGACTGCTCACCTATTCGGAAATCGGCACTCCATGGCCCCAGGAGCCTTCCATGCCGCATACGGTCGAAGCAAACCCCGCCGCAAAGTCGAGTGCACGCTCGATGGCCTCGGCACCATCCTCGCCACGCTTGACGGAATCGAGATAACACATCAGGAACGAAGTCAGGAATGAGTCGCCCGCACCCATGGTGTCCTTCATATCCGTTACCGGCTTAGCCAGTTGGCGGTAATAACGATCGCCATCATAGGCAATGCAGCCCTCAGCGCCAGCCGTTGCCGATACGAAACGCGGACCTAGGCTCCTCACCCATGCCAGACGCTCGCGAATCTCATCCTCACTCGCGGCGTCTGCCGCGCTAAAGAACGCGAAGTCAACGTAGGGAGCAATCTGCTCGTAGTACTCGTCGGTCGAATCGTCCGAGAAGTCAAACGAAACCGTGATGCCCGCGGCCTTCAACTTGGGAAGTTCACGCTCGGTAAAGCAATAGTTGCCCGAGTGGACTACGTCGAACTGCTTCACGTACGCAAGGTCAAAGCGATCGAGCACATAGCGCGCATCACCACGGATGCCGCCCTCATTGGAGCCAAGGAAAACACGGTCGCCGTTAACGACGGTCACGCGTGCCGCACCGTTCTCGCCGATGAGCTGCTTGCACTTGGCAAGCTCAACGTCCTCATCCTCAAGACTCGCAATCACATGCTCAGCAGCAGCGTCATTACCAAAGATGCCCATATACGCGGAGCGCGCGGCGCCGCACTTCTTGGCATACACGGCAAAGTTCACCGCATTGCCACCCGGATACATTGTGTGGATATGCTCGTAGCAGTCGACGACGTTGTCGCCAAACCCCAGTGCGCTCACGTTAAATGCCATGACGCCGCCCCTCTCTCTTATGCCAACGGAACCACTGTTGTGACAGCAGTACCGCCCAGAATCTACGCGAGTTCCAGCAGCTCCGGCAGCTGGTCGATAATCTTGTCCGCGGCATCCTGGCTAAAGCCAAAGCGCTCCTCGCGCTTGGCAATAACCGTCAGGCCGGCTCGCTTACCCGCGGTAATGCCCGGAACGGAATCCTCAACGCAGCAGCAGCGATTCGCGGGCAGCCCCAGCAGGTCTAGCGCATGCAGGTAGATGTCGGGCTCGGGTTTACTCTCCTTAAACTGCTCGCCGCTCACCACATACTCAAAGGCATCCGACAGCCCGCATGCGTTGAGCACTTCCTCGATGCTAACCATGGGAGACGAGCTGGCAAGCGCCACGCGAACGCCACGGCGCGGCAGCTCTCGAATCGTATCCACGGCGCCTGGGTTAATCAAAGCCTGATAGTCGCGCGGACGCTCATGCGCCCACTCGTCCCAACGGGCCAACGCTTCCTCGCCAGTGAAGTGCCCCTTACCGGCGCGCTCAAACCAATCGACCAGCATATGCAGGAAGAACTGATGCGAGGTACCGACCTGCCCATTCAACTCCTCTTGAGTCAGATTAAGCCCAAGCTCCTTGGCAAACGCGGCAGTCTCGCCCAGGTAGTAATACTCGGTATCGACAATGACGCCGTCCATGTCAAAGATAACGGCGTCGAACGGAAATGCGGACACGGCACCCTCCCTAACAAAAGGGCGCCTGCAAGCAGGCGCCCAAACCATGCATTATCGGCGATTCTAACCCAGCAGCTTATCCAGCGCCATTGCAATACCATCTTCGTTGTTATCGGCGGTCACCATCTGGGCCACAGCCTTAACCTCATCGACGGCGTTACCCATGGCAACACCGGTGCCGGCCCACTCAATCATGGACTTGTCGTTCTGGCCGTCGCCAAACGATACGACCTCGCTGGCATCGATGCCGAGTTTGGGCAGGGCACCCTCGAGCGCACGGGCTTTGTCGATACCGGGCGCCGTGTACTCAAAGTACCAGTCGGCCGTAAACATGCCCGAAAGCGTCTGCTTAAAGGGCGCATACATCTCCTCGTAATGCGCCTGCAGGTAGGCCGGATCGCCCGCCGTCAGCAGCTTGTCCACGGGATAAGCATCAGCGACCTCATGCAGGCTCTCGACCTCGCGGATCTTAAGATCGCACGCATCGCGCTCGTATTTGACGATGTTTTTCTGCGAGCCGTCAGGCAGCGTGATCATGCAGCGGTACGAGTCCTCGACGTGCAAATCGCGACCGAGCGAAATCATAGGGATCACGTCAAAATTACGCAGGTGATCAATCAGGCGATGCAATTCGTCGGCAGGCATAGCCTGATCGAACAGTACCTCGTCGGTCTGGGCATCGACGACGTGTGCGCCGTTAAAGGCAACTAGCAGACCGTCATGGTTTTGGAGGTCGAGCTCCTGCGCCAAGGCGTGGAGCCCCCATGCGGGACGGCCCGAAGCCAAAATGAGCTTAATGCCCGACTCCTGCGCCGCGAGCAGCTTCTCGCGCGTACGCGGGCTAATCACTTTCTGATCGTTGGTGAGCGTACCGTCGATATCCATCGCGATGGCTTTGATTGCCATATATGCCTCCCTGTCATTGAACAACCTTGTCTGAGCCATCATACAGAACACCCATCGCGACTCCGTTTACAACGGGCAAAAAGTCATATTGTCTCGAACATGAACGGCGTGTGGTCGTGAAGCTTTATCGCTCAGGTCAAATACGTCTGCTAGCGACGCTCATCCGTCAGTGCGCCCTCGACGATCGCGATGCCCGCCGATGCACCTAACGCGCTGGCGCCGGCCTCGATGAATGCGCAAGCCTCTTCGTAATTATGGATACCGCCCGCCGCCTTGATTGCCACGGCATCGCCGAGCACCTCGTGCATCAGCCGCACGTCCTCGAGCTTAGCACCGCCAAAGCTTCTGCCGGTCGATGTCTTAAGGAATCCCGGCTTGGCCTCCAGCGCGATCTCGCATACACGGCGCTTGGCGGCGTCGTCGCCGTCCAGCTTGCACATCTCGACGATTACCTTGTCAGTGATGCCATGCGCGCGACAAAAATCAGCAATGGTAGTCATCTCGCGCTCGATGGCATCAAAATCGCGGTTCTCGATCGACCCCTGATTCAAAACGTAGTCAATCTCGGTAAAGCCACACGCAGCGTATTCCTCAAACCTCGCAAGCTTCTCCTCAAGCGTCATAGTGCCCTGGGGAAAGTCGATAGCGCCGGCAAGGATGATGTCAGAGCCCTCGAGCATGGCGCGGCCCGTCTCGTACTCCTGCAGGTTCGCAAATACGCAGCGAAAGTTGTACTTTAACGCCTTCTCGACATACTGCTCAAACGTGTCCTCGGGGGCATCGATATAGTCGATGTATTTATTGATGGGTTTGGCAAGCGTCATGCTGGGCCTCCTTGTTCAGGGCTGGCAACCGATTCGTGGCTTCACGCGAAAAACCACGTTCAATGTACGCCCGGCATGCAAGGACAGCGTCCGCATTCCGACAAGTGGTATGAAATTAGCCGTAAACGTATAATTTACGGACAGCGAATGGCACCGCACGCGGATGCCGACAGCAAGACATCCCCCCTCAATACACCCTCATGCCCATTTAAATAGCAAGGGGCCCGTATCTGTTGGGATACGGGCCCCTTTCGGCCGTGACCTATCTCAGCAACAAAGACTACTTGCAGTGAGCGCGGTAGAACTCGATCGCACCATCTTATCCGAGCCGGGGCACGTTCGCATAGCGTGGCGCGTGACGGTTGCAAAACCACCCCATTTGAAACAAAGGCAAAAAAGTACTTGCAAAGACGCGTTCCGACATATAAGTTGATAAAAGACCGCCGTTGCGGTTTTAAGTAGATCGAGCATATGAAGTTTGAGTTTTAGCGTGTAAGAGAAGGAAGATCGGCAAAGTACAACCCCAAACGTAATGACAACTTAATGAGGTAACTGCCACATGTGAGGCACCTAGGGCATTGCTGTCTCGATTTTGAGCACGATGCCTTCCGCCTTGCATGGGCCGTTCCATCCCGCCCCTGCAGCAACTGCCTCACGGGCTCATTGAAAACCGCATAGCACCCCAACGTCAGCACATTACCCACGGCAAGCACATCACTCACGACAACCAACACATCAACAAACAGCACGAACATCAACCGATTGGAGAAGCTATGACAAACCACCACGCTGAAAACGGCGATAAGAAAAGCATTCTGGATGCCCGCATTGAGCGAGCGTATGCAAACGAATATGACGCCGCCTTTGCCGCCGCGACCATCAAGAACTACGCGTCGCTACCGCTCGCGACGATCTTGGCCGACCACCCTCAACTGCTGAAGCGCTGCACAAAGATCATGGGCGACCCCGACATTCGCAAGCTGACAGACCCCTATGCCCCAAAACGCGACAACGATTCGTACGTTCTTACCGTAGGCTGCCTAGCCCATATGCTTACGGCGCTCGACACGAAACTCAAGCTCGAATGGGAACCCGACGAGCGTCATGAACTCGAAAGCAAGCGGAACACCCTGCGCACCGCAATGTTCCTTCCGTTGGACGGCCTCAAGCGCTGCAACGTCGAGCTCAATACACAGGCGCGGCAAAAGCCCGGGATCACGGGGCAGAAAACTCCAAGACCCCATGCGGCCATCGTCGACCGCAACCGATATAACCGCATGACCGCGCACTTTTCTGCCGAGGGAGCAGCCATAAGGACGCTGATCGACCTGCTGTGCCTCCTGAGCATCAACGAGCTATTTGAGGGCTATCTCGCCCTTGTTCCCGCGACGGCACCCAAGTCGGTAGCAAAGATCATCGAGACCTGCAGACGCCAGTTTGAGCGCCATCGCAATGGCAGCGAGATGAACGCCAGCATCGCGCAGTACTACGCGGCTCATTACAAAAATGACGGATGTGCCCCTATCGAGCATCAGCTGCGGCTCGCCTATACCACGCCCGTCGCAACGCTCCATCGCCTTGGAGCCCTTGGCGCTTGCGAGCCGCACGAACAGGCAGCCTGCCCCACAACCGAGCTCGATCTCAGGCTCGGACGAACCCTGTAGCCCGCCAGCCCCTCCGCGGGCAACAATCCTATTCCACAACACAACCAACAGAAAGGAGTCCTCATGGACACCAATCATTCCCCCATCATCAGCCCCCTCACCATGCGTGAATCCGCCCGAGGTATCACGCTCACCAGCATTTACGATGAGATGCTCGCCCGTCGCGAGCTCTCCGTCATGGGAAACATCGAAACCCCGATGGCTCACGACCTATGCCAGCAGATCCGCCTGCTCGATGCCACCGACCCCAGCCGTCCCATCACCATATTTGTCGCCAGCGCCGGCGGAAGCGTGCGATCGGGTCTTGCGATCTATGACGCCATGCGCCTCGCATCGTGCCCCATCCGCACCGTCTGCCTGGAATTCGCCGCGTCCATGGGCGCCGTGATCTTTATGGGCGGCGACGATCGTCGTATGGCGCCCCATGCAGAGCTCATGATTCACGACCCGCTGATCCCCCAGGGGGCAGGCGGCTCGGCACTTGCGCTGCAGGAAACCAGCCGGCGTCTCATGCAGACCCGCAAGACCCTCACGCAAATCCTCTCGGACCGCAGCGGCCTCACGCCCAAGCGCATCCAGTCCCTCACTGCAAAAGACACCTACCTTTCGGCCGAGCGCGCCGTCGAGCTCGGCTTTGCCCACGAAATCCTCTCGACCACCAAGGAGGTCGCCCATGTCTAACCTCGCCAGCCGCCTCGCCGCATCTGAGTCCGCATCGTCCACCATCCTCGCCAAGGATCGAACGCTTTCCTGGGACACCCGCCAAACGGGACTCAACAACAACGCACTTGTAATCGGCCCCTCGGGAGCCGGCAAGACCCGAAACGTCCTCAAGCCCAACCTGCTGCAAATGAACGCAAGCTACATCGTGCTCGACACCAAAGGCACGCTCTGTCGCGAAGTGGGACCCGTGCTGGCAGCCCACGGTTACCGCGTGCAATGTCTCAACTTCGCCGACCTCAACACCGTCCCGGCCCCTGCGCCCGGCATCGAGCGCTGCGGCTACAACCCCCTGAGGCACATTCGCCGCAAGGCGGACGGCAGGCCCAACCAGCAGGACATCCTCTCGGTGGCAAAGGCCATCTGCCCCATCGAGGACAACAACCAGCCTTTTTGGGATCATGCGGCGGCAAACCTGCTGTCGTGTCTTATCGCCTACGTCACCGAACAGCTACCCGCCGACGAGCAGACGATCAGCTCGGTCATCAAGCTGATCGAGCACCTGCAGGACGGTGCCACGGGTCGATTGTTTGACGACCTGATCACGACCGACCCCCAAAGCTATGCCCTCTCGCTATGGCGGCGCTACGCCATTACACAAAATGCCGAGCGCATGCACGCGAGCATCGTCGGCATCCTTGCCGAAAAGGTCATGTGTCTGGGATTCGACGGTGCGGCACAGCTCTATCGTGAGTGCCATCAGGTGGACTTCGCTTCCATGGGACACACCCCCTGCGCCCTGTTTGTAACCGTAAGCGATATTGACCGCAATCTCGATCCGCTGACCGGCCTCTTTATTACGCAAGCGTTTATGGGCCTCATTCGTGAGGCCGATAGGCAGCCCGACGGCAGCCTGCCCGTGCCCGTGCGCTTTATGCTCGATGACTTCGCAAATCTGCAGATCCCCCAGATCGACAACGTGCTCTCGATTATCCGAAGCCGCAACATCTGGGCAACGCTGCTGCTGCAGTCGACCAACCAGCTCGATGCGCTCTATGGCGAGGCACGCGCACGCTCCATCATGGGCAACTGCGACACGCATCTGGTGCTGGCGTTCCAGGATCCCGAGAGTGCCCGGGTGTTTTCCGACCGCGCCGACGCGCTGCCCAGCACGCTCATGGCGACGCCGATCGATCGCTCGTGGCTCTTTGTACGCGGTCGCACTCCCGAACAGGTCGAGCGCTTTAGGCTCGAAGACCATCCGCTCTACGGGGAGCTGCCCGAGGCGCAGCGAGGCCATGCGGAGGCCGAGATCTAGGCGCAGGGTTCTCGCAGCGCGCGACGCCCCGGCGATGTTCCACAAAGGCCGTGCGCCCCGGGACCACGGCAAAAGCAAAGGGGCCCGCATCCGATAGGATACGGGCCCCTGACTATAAGGCGCGATACGTTAACAGCAGCGACTACTTGCGATGCGCGCGATAGAACTCGATGAGCGCCTGGGTCGAAGCGTCCTGCTCGGCCTTGGCGGCATCGTCGTGGAAGGCCGGGGTAATCTGCTTGGCAAGCTGCTTGCCCAGCTCGACGCCCCACTGGTCGTAAGAGTCGATGCCCCAGACCGTGCCCTCGACAAACGTGATGTGCTCGTACAGGGCGATGAGCTCGCCAAGCGCGAACGGGGTCAGCGTGTCACCGAAGATCGAGGTCGTCGGGCGGTTGCCCTCAAAGCAACGAGCCGGGACGATCTGTTCGGGCGTGCCCTCGGCACGAACCTCGTCGGCTGTCTTGCCAAAGGCGAGTGCCTTGGTCTGGGCCAGGAAGTTGCCCAGGAACAGCTCGTGCACGTCCTGGCCGCTGTCGGTCGCAGGGTTGGCGGTATTGGCGAAGGCGATGAAATCGGCCGGAACCACCACGGTGCCCTGGTGCAGCAGCTGGTAGAAGGCGTGCTGGCCGTTGGTGCCGGGCTCGCCCCAGAAGATCTCACCGGTGTCGGAGGTCACGGCGCTGCCGTCCCAGCGGACATGCTTGCCGTTGGACTCCATGGTGAGCTGCTGCAGGTAGGCCGGGAAACGATGCAGGTACTGGCAGTACGGCAGCACGGCGTGGCTCTTGGAACCGAAGAAGTTGACGTACCAGACGTTGAGCAGACCCATCAGCGCGACGGCGTTGTTCTCGAGCGGCGTGTTGCAGAAGTACTCGTCGATGGCGTGGAAGCCCTCGAGGAACTGCTGGAAGCGCTCGGGGCCGAGCACGACGATCAGCGACAGGCCCACGGCGGAGTCGACAGAGTAGCGGCCACCGACCCAGTTCCAGAAACCAAAAGCGTTAGCGGGGTCGATGCCGAAGGCCTCGACCTTCTCGAGCGCGGTGGAGACGGCGACGAAGTGCTTTGCCACGGCCTCGGCGTTCTGCTCATCGGAGCCGTCGATGGCGCCCTGAGCCTTGAGCTGCTCGAGCATCCAGGTCTTGACCTCGCGAGCGTTGGTGAGGGTCTCGAGCGTGGTGAAGGTCTTGGAGACGATGATCACGAGCGTGGTCTCGGGGTCCAAACCCTTAAGCTTCTCGGCCTGGTCGTTGGGGTCGATGTTGGAGATGTAGCGGCAGTCGATACCGGCGTCAGCATAGGGACGCAGAGCCTCGTAAGCCATGACCGGGCCCAGATCGGAGCCGCCGATGCCGATGGACACCAGGTGCTCGATCTTCTTGCCGGTAACGCCCTTCCACTCACCGGAGCGCACGCGCTCGGCGAAGGCATACATGCGGTCGAGGACCTCGTGCACGTCGGCGACGACGTCCTGGCCGTCGACAATGAGCTGGCCCTTCTCGCTTGCCGGGCGACGAAGCGCGGTGTGCAGGACGGCGCGGTCCTCGGTGGTGTTGATGTGCTCGCCGGAGAACATGGCGTCGCGGCGCTCCTCGAGCTTCACCTCGCGGGCAAGATCGCACAGCAGCTTGACGGTCTCATCAGTCACCAGGTTCTTGGACAGGTCGAAGTGCAGGTCACCGGCGTCAAAGCTCAGCTTGTTCACGCGCTCGGCATCGGCGGCGAACCAGGCCTTGAGGTCGATACCCTCGGCCTCGAGCTTCTCCTGATGGGCCTCGAGCGCCTTCCAAGCGGCAGTCGACGTAGCATCGATAGGTGCGGCAACAGTTGCCATAGAGTCCTCCTCAGCATACGGGCGCACGCCTCCATGCGCCCGGACATTCAGATGCCACTATTCTAGCGCAGGTCAAGACTATAATCAGCGAGCGTTGCCAATCGGCCCCCAAACGGCAACCGACCAAAAAGGGACAGGTTTAATTTGGCAGGTCAAACGCTTTACCAATCAAAAATAACCTATCCCTTTATGCCAAATATTAGGCCGCAGCGCAGACGCTACCGAGCAACTCACGCAGAGGAGACCCGATGCCCTCCAGCAGTTCGGGCGCGATGATGGCAAAAACGGGAACCTCGCCGGCCCCCACGACGGCAGGCACTTTGCCCTCCGAGACGATACATCCATAAGGGGCAAAACCGTCTTCGCCGGCATCGAGTACGGCCATGCGACGAGCGAGTTCGCGCGCAAAGCCCGCCGTATCGGCATCGCCGATCGCCAGGACAAAGTCCACGCCCTCATCGGTCGCCAGGGCCACGGCCTCGTCGATCAGCTCGTCTCCCCCGTCGCCTTCAACCGAGCCGCAGCGAAAAAGCACGCGTTCGAGCAGAGCTCGATCAAGCGAGCCGAGTGCTGCCGAGACGAGCTCATCGCGCGTATGCTTGTCACCGCCCAGTACAACCAGCGCCTTGGTGCCACCGTAGTGAGCGACCAATCGCCCGCACCAGCGAGCCACGTCTCCATCCGCAACAAGTCGCGTCGGCATACCAAACCCATAATTGACCATCTTTCCCACAACCCTTCCGTGCGCATAGGCGGTATCAATCGTTAGGCTCATGCTACGAAGCGAGGTTTTCCGAGCTGTTTCGCACTCTTTAGAGCTGCGTTAAAACCCGATCCAACCGCACGACCATACCTACCAAAACAAACCAGTCCCTTTTTGACAGGTTTTGACGATGTCCGGATGAGCGGGTATTATCGAACAGATATTCGATAAGAACATGTGTTTGATGGAGGGACACGGATGGCGCACGAGCAGCACACCTATATCTGCATCGACCTCAAGACGTTTTATGCCAGCGTCGAGTGCGTCGACCGTGGGCTCGATCCGCTCACCACCAACCTAGTCGTTGCCGACGAATCGCGCGGGCGCACAACCATCTGCCTCGCCATCACGCAGGCCATGAAGGACCTCGGAATCCATAACCGCTGCCGTCTGTTCGAGATTCCCGACGGCATCGACTGCATCAAGGCCGTACCGCGCATGCAGCACTACATGGAGGTGTCGGCGAAAATCTACGGCATCTATCTGGAATACGTGAGTCCGCAAGACATTCACGTCTACTCCATCGACGAATGCTTTATCGACGTGACGCCCTATCTGGACCTCTATCACACCGATGCGGAAGGGTTCGCCTGCACGCTGCGCGACGAGGTCTTGGCGCGCACCGGCATCACGGCGACGGTCGGCATCGGCCCCAACCTATTCCAGGCCAAGGTAGCGCTCGACATTACCGCCAAGCACGTACCCAGCCGCATCGGCATACTCGACGACGGGACCTTTCGCAAGGAGATCTGGCCCCATCGCCCCATCACCGACATCTGGGGCATCGGCCCCGGCGTGGCGGCCCGTCTCGAGAAATACGGCGTCTACGACCTGATGGGCGTCGCCGCACTCGACGAGAACCTGCTCTACGACGAACTCGGCGTCAATGCCGAATATCTCATCGACCACGCCTTCGGGCGCGAGCCGACAACCATCGCCGATATCCAAGCCTATCGCCCGCAAGCGACCTCGACCACCACAGGACAGGTGCTCTCGAAGGGCTATGCCTACGAGCAGGCCTACACCGTCTTGCGCGAAATGGTCGACAACGCCGTGTTGGATCTAGTCGACAAGCACGTGGTGTGCGACAGCATCTCGCTCTTTGTGGGCTATGCAAGCGAGCGCGCCGACATACGCCGGCTCAACGCCAGCGGCACGGCGCAGTATATAGACGGCTGCGGGCACCTGCGCTCGAGCACATCGAGCATCGAACCCACCGCAACTGCCGGCCCCGAGCTCGCGCCCCGTGCTCCCAAGCCCGTCCAGCGCGATGACGAAAGGCGTCGTCTGGTGCGCGAAGCGCAGGCAATCGATGGCATCTTTGTGGGCGAACACGGCGGCAAACCGCGTGGTGGCTATGCCGCGCTCTTTGCGCACTCCAACGCCTCGCGAAAGCTGCCCGAGCGCACTAATTCGTTTAAGAAGATCATGGGGTATTTCGATGACCTTTGGGCACAAACAGTCGATCCCAAACGACCGGTCAAGCGCATCAACCTGGGATTTGGCAACCTCATGCCCGAGGAATTTGCCACCATCGATCTGTTCAGCGATATCGAGGCCGATGAGCGCGAGCGCGACCTGGCGCGCGCCGTCCTGGCCGTGAAAGGCAAGTACGGCAAGAACGCGCTCGTCAAGGGATTAAGCTTTACCGCCGGCGCCACCGCGCGCGAACGCAACGGCCAAGTTGGAGGACATCGTGCCTAAACCCAAGCAGCAGCCCGTGCGCCCGCCGACCGCCTTCGAGCGCCTGGCGGACCCCGAGGGCAGACGCCGCGCCGCCGACCCCAAGCTCACTGCCAACGGTGCCGTGCGCGCCAACCGCGCCGCACAGTTTATGCCCTTTGCCGCCCTCACGGGATACTACGAACTCGTGCGCAAGCAGGAAATCACCGTCGAGTCAAAACGTGAGCTCACGGAAGAAAAAGCCCTCGTACTTTCTAAAGAGCTCGAGGGTCTCAAACGTGGCGACTTGGTTCGTGTCACCTATTACGATACATACGGCTATCGCAGCCGCACCGGCATCCTCGACGAGGCGCTCCCCGCCTTCAAGCTCCTCAAGCTCCGAGACATCGCCATCGACTTCGACGACATCCAAGACATCGAACTGCGCGGACGAGCCTAGCCAAGGAAGCGCATCCAGGGCGGCGCTTACAGCGTCATGACGTAGTAGCCCGCGTCTTTCACGGCCGTCTCGAGGACACCACGATCAACCGGCTGCTTAGAGCGCACGCGTGCCGTGTGGTCCGCATACGTCACCGTTGCCCACACGCCATCCAGCGCATTGAGGGCATTGGCTACGTTCTGAGCGCAGCCGTCACAGTTCATGCCGCCGATGAGCAGCTCATCGCTATAGGGATAGTGTGACGCATCGGTATCCACCACAACAACCTTTTTGGCCTTCTTGCCGCTCGTAACATCGCTGCAGCAACTCTTCCCGTGTGTCGAAGCGGCAATGCGACGCAGTCCAAAAAACATGCCAACGGCAATGACGGCCAGCACGATGAGATTCGCAGGGTTGAGCAAGTCACTCATGCGCTCCCCTTTCAAGTAGCACAATCTAGATACCCCCATGGGGTGCCCCCATCTTAACCCAAAATCATGTCTGTTCGGTCAATTAGTTTCCCTCTTCAAACTTTTTTGTTGACCATGGCTTACTTTCGTGTATAAGTTTTCCTAGGCTAACAGCTGAGGACCCGAAAGGGGCATCGTGACTCGAACCATTGACATTCCAACATACCAAACGGCTGTCGTGCGCAACTGCTCCCCTACGCTCGCAGGTATCAAGCCGGCTTCGCTCTTTACCTATCCCGGCGTTTACGCCAACCAAAACGGAAAACCCAGCGCCGCCCATATCGAAGAGCGACGCTCTCGCCTGCTCGCCGTCATAACCCAATGCAACCGCGAGCTCCAGCCACTCGGGATCCATATGAGCGTTTTGGTCTGGCGCCCCTGCGGAGCGCTCATCTATGTGTACCGCCCTGCGGACCTCATGCGATACCTCTCCGACCCCCGTGCCACGACGGCGCTAGCCGCCGAAGGTTACGATGTCCACAACCTGCCCGCATCCCTGGTGCATCTCGCCGCGCGCATCACGCTGGCAAGCAGCAATGCCGCAGAAAGCGCCTATGACGGCAGCGTCTGCGCACTCGCGCGAAATAGACACTGCGATACGGGGTGCATATGCGAGTTCCCCCACGAAATTGGCTATTTTTTTGGGCTATCCCTACGAAGATGTCCATCAGTTTATCGTCCAGCACGGCGAAAACTATAAGGTCTTTGGCGCATGGAAGGTATACACAAACGTTGAGCAGGCGCTCACGACCTTCGATTCCTATCGCGCATGCACGCAATACCTTACCTACATCTATCAACAGGGCTGCACCCTGGGACAACTTGTCCAGGCAACCCGATAGAGCATACAAAACGCGGCCGCACGCCGCACAACCGAAAGGAAAACATATGAGCAAGATCGCCGTCGTCTACTGGAGCGGTACAGGCAACACCGAGGCCATGGCAAACTTCGTTGCCGAGGGCGCAACCGGTGCCGGCGCCGAGGCAGAGGTCATCTCCTGCGCCGACTTCTCCGCAGACAAGGCCGCCAGCTATGACGCCATTGCCTTCGGCTGCCCCGCCATGGGCTCCGAGGAACTCGAGTACGATGAGTTCCAGCCGATGTGGGACGAGGTCAAGGAGACTCTCGGCGACAAGAAGGTCGTCCTCTTTGGCTCCTATTCGTGGGCCGAGGGCGAGTGGATGGGCAACTGGAAGGCCGACGCCGACGAGGCGGGTGTTAACGTCGTCGATTCCGTCATTTGCTACGATGCGCCCGACGATGAGGGCGAGACCGCTTGCAAGGCCCTCGGAGCCGAGCTCGCGTAACGAACCCAGGACCTCCAAAAGAGTCTGCATCAAAGCGCATCCTTATCCCTACAAAAGAGCGGGGGCTGGATTCAAGTCCAGCCCCCGCTCTTTTGTAACGGCAGTTACACCAACCGGCTACGAGATATTGCCCAAGAACGCCTTGGTACGCTCGCTCTTGGGGTGGTCGAAGACCTCGCTCGGCGTACCCTCTTCCACAATGACGCCGCCGTCCATAAAGACGACGCGGTCGGCGACGTCGCGGGCAAAGCCCATCTCGTGCGTCACGACGATCATGGTCATACCGTCGCGTGCCAGGTCGCGCATGACACCCAGAACGTCGCGAACCAGCTCGGGATCGAGTGCCGACGTGGCCTCGTCAAAGAGCATAACGTGAGGGTTCATCGACAGGGCGCGGGCGATGGCAACGCGCTGCTGCTGGCCGCCCGAGAGCTGGCTCGGCATAAAGTCGATACGCTCGGCAAGACCGACCTTGGTCAGCTCCTCGACGGCAATTTTCTCGGCCTCTTCCTTGCTGCGCTTGAGCACCTTCTGCTGCGCGAGCATGACGTTCTTTTTGACTGACAGGTGCGGGAACAAATTGAACTGCTGGAACACCATGCCCAAGTGCGTACGCACCTTATTGAGGTCAACGCCCTTGGCGCACACGTCCACGCCCTCAACGACAATCGAGCCGCTCGTGGGATGCTCCAGACGATTGATGCAGCGAAGCATCGTCGACTTGCCCGAGCCCGAAGGACCCAGGACTACGACGACCTCGCCCTTGTGCACATCCAGATCGATATCGCGCAGGACCACGTTATCGCCAAAGGCCTTCTGGAGGTTCTTGATGCTGACGACGACCTCGTTCGAGTTATTGGTTTCGCTCATGATAGGACCTCCTTACAGACCGGCGATGTGATCGGCAGGCGTCGCGACAACCTGCCCGGCGCTCTTGGTGGGACGCTTCTTTTTGGTTTCGGCCGTACCCAGCAGTCTCGCCTCAAGACCGCTCACCAAGCGCGCAAGCGGCAGGGTGATGACCAGATAGAACAGGGCGGCAACCACGTACGGTGTAATGGAGCCCGTCGTGGCCACGATGGTACGGGCGTTCATGACGATCTCGACCACACCCACGGCGGCAAGCAGCGACGTATCCTTGTAAAGCAAGATAAACTCGCTGGTCAGCGTAGGCAAAACATTGCGGAACGTCTGCGGAATCATAACGTAGAGCAGCGTCTGGAAGGCATTCATGCCCAGAGAGCGAGCAGCCTCGTTTTGGCCCTTGGGGATCGATTGAATACCGGCACGGAAGATCTCGCACAGGTACGCAGACGAGTTCATGGCCATGACGATGACGCCCAAGACATAGTCGTCCACCTTGACGCCGGCCAACGGCAGACCGAAGAACGCGATATAGATCTGCAGGAACGCCGGCGTACCGCGAATGATATTCACATAGATGCCGGCAAGGCAACGCAGGATGCGCGACTTGGAGATGCGCATGAGCGACAAGGCAAAGCCAAAGGGGATTGCCAGCGGAAACGCCACGAGCACGATCGAGAGCGACATGAGGAAGCCCTTAAAGACGATCGGCAGGCTTTGGACCAAAATGACCGGGTTTAAGAACAGGCGCAGAAACATATTGGAGTTCCAGGCCTCGACCCACGGCTGCTCCTTAAGGTCGGCCAGGAAGTTATCGAATGCCGTCACGCCCTTAATCTCGACGGGAGGAATCTTGGAAATCTTCTTGGTCGAACCGTCGGCGAGCGTATAGGTGCCGCTAAAGGCCTCATCGCCGCCCTCGACGGGAAACGTCACACCGTAAACCTCGACACGGAAAAAACCGCCGGCAGGCGCCGTCTCGCCAAAGTCAATCTTGAGCGTCTGGCCGTCAGCCTTGCACGTGGGCTTCATGGGCGTACGATCCATGAGGTCCTCGCCCGAGAGCATCGTCAATCGCGTGTCATCGGTACCAAACGTCGTGCCGTCGACAAACGTCAGCGAAAGACCGCTCAGCTCCTCGTCGGCATCGGCCTGAACTTCCCAAGTGATGCGCGTCTCGGTGCCGCCGACCACATCGCTACCCGAACCGGTATTGGGTCGGGCGGTAATCTTTGCGGTCTCAAGCGCCTGGGCGGTCGTGGGCACGCAGGCCCCCGCGCATACCAGGGCGAGCGCCACAGCCAGGGCACAGGCCAGCTTTTGGAGCATCGAGGGCAGTGGAAAACGCTGCTCCGCGGCCCCTTTGTTCAGTCGAGACAAGGTGGCTCCTATCGTAGAAGTTGCCGGCAAAACGAGACGGAAAAGCTCTCCGTCAAGAGAAGCGCAAAGGCCCTCTCCGCCAAAACGGAAAGGGCCCGCGCGCAATCAAGTAGCTATTTTACTTGATGTTGTACTTAGCCATGAGGGCGTCAACGGTACCGTCATCAGTCAGGTCCTTGATGGCCTGGTTGATGTCGTCCTTGAGCTTGGTGTTGCCCTGGTTGATGGCGATGGCGTACTCCTCGCCGGTGCTGATCTGCTTGATGGTCTGGCAGGTGTTGAACTGCTCGGCGGTCAGCTGGCTGGCAACGGAGCGGTTGGTGACTACGGCGTCGCCCTTATCGGACTGCAGGGCGCTGAAGCACTCGGTAGCGTCCTTGTAGGGGACGATCTTGGCCTTGGGGAAGTTCTCCTGGGCAAAGGCCTCGGCGGTCGAGCCAGACTGGACGATGATGGTAGCGTCAGCGTTGTTGAGCTTCTCGCTGTAGTTGTCGGCCGTGATGTCGGTGTTATCGACCTTGGTCACGATAGCCTGATCGTCCATGTAATAGGAATCAGAGAAAGTGACTTCCTTCTCACGCTCGGGCGTGTCGGTGATAGCCGCGATGGAAACGTCATACTTGGCGCCCGAAGCGACGCCCGGAACCAGCGTGTCAAAGTCATTGTTGACATACTCGACATCCAGGCCCAGCTTGTCGCCGATAGCCTTGATGAGCTCAAGGTCAAAGCCCTGATAATCGCCGTTGTCATCCTTGTACTCAAACGGAGCGTACTCGGCAGAGGTGCCGACGGTCAGTGTACCGTCCTTGACGAGCGCGTACTCCTTGGAGCCGTCGACCTTCTCGACCTTAGCGTCGTCAGAGCTGCTGGAACCGGCATCAGAACCAGAGGTGGCGTTGGACGAGCCGCAGCCCGTCAGTGCGAGGGCGAGCGCCATGGCGCCTGTGGCGGCAAATGCGCCAAGCTTCTTCAGCTTCATAATCAGTCTCCTTCCGGTGACCTCGTTTGATTCAGAGGTCTGCAAAAACTGTTGGCTATTATGCACCCGGAATTACGAATCTGCAATGAGAAAACTGATTGAAACAAACCCATAACGTGAATGGAACACTCCACTTTGTAACAGTCATTACTGCTGCAATGACCTTAATAGTCTAATTTCAGCTGCATAACCTGCAAGTTCGTTCGGAGTCTCCAAAATAAACGGCAGCGAACGCAAACGGCCATTCGATACAATATTCTGCATAACCTGCATACCGCCACCAAATTCCTCGCTGCCAAGGTATCCCTTGCCGATGCACTCGTGACGATCTTTATGGGCGCCACAAGGGTTCTTCGAATCGTTGATGTGTACGGCATGTAAGCGATCGATACCCACCACGCGGTCGAACTCGTCGAGTACGTCGTCCAGATCATGGATGATGTCGTAGCCGGCATCGCTCACATGGCAGGTGTCCAAACAAACGCCCAGCTTTTCGGACAGCTCTGGGCGCTTGGCGGCAACGCCCTCGATAATGCACGCCAGTTCTTCAAAGCTACGGCCCACCTCGGTGCCCTTTCCTGCCATGGTCTCGAGTAATACCGTCGTCTGCTGCCCCTCAAACATCACCTGGCACAGCGTGTCGACAATCATCTGAATGCCGACGTCGGAGCCCTGTCCCACATGCGCACCGGGATGGAAGTTGTAGTAGTTGCCGGGCAGCGCTTCCAGACGCTGCAAATCTTCCGCCATAGCCTCCAAGGCAAACTCGCGCGCCCGCTCCTTAGCGGAGCAGGGGTTATAGGTATACGGGGCATGCGCCACCAGCGGTCCAAAGTCGTTTTGCGCCATAAGCTCGCGCAGAGCCGCCACGTCATCCATGTCAAGGTCTTTTGCCTTGCCACCGCGCGGGTTGCGCGTAAAGAATGCAAAGGTATTGGCGCCAATGGACAACGCCGTCTCCCCCATTGCCCGATAGCCCTTCGTCGTCGAAAGATGGCACCCAATCGTCAGCATCTCCAGCTCCCTCTTCATCAGTTGCGGTGAAATACGGTCTATTGGTGCCCTATTTTGGCGCAAGCAGACCGTATTCCACCGCAAGTTATAAAAGGGGCATCAGGAGCAAAGGCCTCCAGGCATTCCAAGCGCTGGCGCCATGCCCCCACGCCCTAAAGTTTCAAGCGAATCGCATCGATGATGTGCGCACAGCGCTGTGTGGCGGCTAGGGACATGATGGGGCTTTCGAGTTTCCCCGCCTGAATGAGCTGCGTCGCATGCGACGCCTCACCGTAAAAATCATCGACCTCAAATGGTGCATCGATTTCGAGTATCCGACCGTCGGAATACTTCACATGAGCGAGCTCGGGGCGATGGAGCCGCTCGATTTCCAACGAGCCCCGCTCACAGGCAATCGTTAAGCGGCTTTCATATGTTGCTTTGCCGTCGCACACCATATGAATGGGTATACCGTCGACGCTCATATGGATCTCGTCGGCCCAATCGACGCGGCCGCCCGATACGTCACGCCAGCGAACTTCACGAGACGAAACCTCGCAAGCGCCCGCGAGCAAATCCTCAAACCAACCGACTGCATAGCAGCCCATGTCATATAGACAGCCGCCCTGCAACGGATCAAGCAGATAGTCTGAAGGAGACTCGCCGTAATCGAGCTTTTGCACGCTTTCAATCGAAACAATACGGCCAAGCTCACCCGACGCAAGCAAGTCCTTCACGCGAGTGCGCATCGGGCAAAACCGATTCTTCATCGCCTCCATAAACAGCACGCCGCGCTCGCGAGAGGTGGAGGCAATCGAGAGAGCCTCTTCCTCACTCAAAACGGCCGGCTTTTCGCACAGCACGGCCTTTCCGGCGCACAGCGCGCGACAGGCCCAACGCGTATGCATGCCATGCGGAAGAGCCAAGTAAATTGCGTCGACATCGGGGTCGGCAATCAGCGCGTCATAAGCCGCATCGCCGTTATCGTCGACCGAGGCATGGCCATGCGCAGCATCAATCGAAAACGCTCGGCAAAATTCCTCGACATGTGCAGGAGTGCGGCCGGCCGCAGCCACCAGCCGTGCCCCGTCGCCCTTCTTGAGCGACGATGCAAATCGATGAGAAATGTGCCCAGCGCCCAAAATGCCCCAACGAACCTCACGCGAATCATCCCATGAATCCCGATGGCCCACGACAGCCCCCTTCAGTTGCGGTGGAATAGTCCCTGTTTAAGCCCTATTCTGCCGCAAGCAGGAACTATTCCAGCGCAAGTTATAAAAGGGTCACGAGGAGCGCGTTTTGCCGAAGGCCTTAAGCACTGCCGTCACGGGGCCAGGCTGGAAACGTCGGCGCACGTCATCGAGACGCTCGGGGATATCGATATGCTGTGGGCAGTGGCGCGCGCATTTGCCGCACTTGACGCAATTGCTCACCAGCTTGGCCTCGCTTGTGCGCACCGCGCTCGCCGTAAAGTACTGCGATAGACCCGTAAACCAGCTGTGCGCATAGCTTGCGTTGTAGGCGGCAAAACATCCAGGGATATTGATTCCTTTAGGGCACGGCATGCAATAGCCGCATCCCGTGCAGGGCACGCGATTCGATTTTTCAAACTCATCCAGCACGTGCGCGATCGTGTCGAGCTGGTTGGCAGTCATCGAATCCGGCAGGGCCCGATCGGCCAACACCGCGTTCTCATCCACCTGCGCGATATCGGTCATACCCGAAAGCAGCATCGTCACCTGAGGATGATTCCAGACCCACGAAAGACCCCAGGCGGCAGGAGTGCGCAAATGCGTGTCACGGGCACTATCGAGCACAGCGCGGGCCCGTGGCGGCAGCTTGCCCGCTAAACGCCCGCCCAGCAGTGGCTCCATCACAAACACCGCGAGGCCTCGCTCGGCGGCGGCCATGAGCCCCGCTGTTCCCGCCTGATATCGCTCTCCAGCGTAATTGTACTGGATCTGGCAAAAGTCCCACTCATACGCATCGAGCATCGTGAGAAAGTCCGCCGCGCTGCCGTGGTATGAAAAACCGATCTGGCGAATGCGCCCCGAAGCCTTTTGGCGCGCAATCCAGTCCTCGATGCCCAGTGCCACCACGCGCTCCCACTGGGCGGGCGAGGTAATGTTATGCATAAGGTAATAGTCGATATGGTCGGTCCGCAGGCGACGCAGCTGCTCGTCGAAGAACCGATCGAAATCCTCCGCGCACTTGCACGAAGCATGCGGCAACTTAGTCGCCAGCAACACCCGGTCACGCAGCCTCAAGCGCTCAAGCGAGGCGCCCACGCACGCCTCGTTACCGGGATAGAGATACGCGGTGTCCAGATAATTAATCCCCTGCTCCACCGCACGGGAAATGATGGCATCGGCTGTCTTCGCATCCGGACGTCCTGGCGCACCGGGAAACCTCATGCAGCCCAGACCCAGAGCGGATATTCGGTTACCACTTTTGGGGTCAACGCGGTATTGCACGGCCCCTCCCTTCGCCATCAGCGCCCCGACAAGGCGAAACACAATGGTCACGCAGCCGAAACATCGTGGAATCGCAATCGAGAACGTATCGTAACGCAGCAGAAATCGAGCTGTCACGGCACCGCTTTAACATCAGCAAAAAGCCCGATGAAAGGAGACGAGCGTGACCACGCGTGAGGACGCCTACCCCTACCCCGGCGAGCAATACATCCTCTCGGTCGACCGCTATCAGATCGAGGTCATGGACCATCTGGACGAGCTTCCCGCCACAGGCGCCGTCATCTTCTGCACCTTCCCTAAGGTCCGTGATGGTGTTGGATATCCTGCACGCGTTTTTGCCATCTGCCCCGCGGCATAAGTTCCCATGCGTTTGTTCTTCTAAATTCCGCCTCCGGTGCACGCTACATGCTCCAGCGGCATACAATCCACCAGGCGCCCCGCACGCGGGCGCCTTTTTGTGAGGAGATGATTCACATGCAGATCAACAAGGTCGCCTTTATCGGCAAGGGCGGCGTCGGCCTGCTCTACGGCAGCGTCATTGCCAAGGCCCTCGGCAATGACGCCGTCGAATACGTTATGGATGACGCCCGTTTTGAGCGTCACGCGGGCGATGCGCTCACCGTCAACGGAAAGCCTTGCGATCTCACGTCCGTCCGCGCCAGCGAGGCGACGCCCGCCGATCTGGTCATCCTGACAGTCAAGACCACCGGTCTCGACCAAGCACTCAAGACTATGGAGCGTGTCGTGGGACCCAACACGCCCATCGCCTCGCTGTGCAACGGCATTACGAGCGAGCAAAAGATTGCCGAACGCTTTGGCTGGGAGCATACCGTTCTTGGTATCTGCCAGGGCATGGACGCCGTGTTCCTCAACGGCGCGCTCACCTTTACCAATGCGGGCGAAATCCGCTTTGGCGCAGCCGCCGGCACCGACCCCGCGACCGTCGCCGCTATCGACGAGCTCTACACGCGCTGCGGCATCGCCCATACCGTCGAGAGCGACATTGCGCACCGCATGTGGGCCAAACTCATGCTCAACGACGGCATCAACCAGACCTGCATGGCCTACGGCGGGACCTACGGAAGCGCCACGGAGCCGGGCTCCGAGCAGCGTCGCTGCTTTGTTTCCGCTATGCGCGAAACGCTTGCGGTCGCCAACGCCGAAGGCGTTGAGCTGACCGAGGCAGACCTGACGCAGATGGTGCACCTCATCGAGGGAATCGACCCCGCCGGTATGCCCTCGATGGCGCAGGACCGCATCGCACAACGAAAAACCGAAGTCGAGGAGTTCGCGGGCACCATTTGCCGCCTGGCCGCCAAACACGATATCCAAGTGCCGCAAAACGATTGGCTCTACCAGAGGATTCGCGAAATAGAAAGCAGCTGGTAGTGCTCGGCATACTGCAGCCAACAGATCCAATGGCAAAGCCGCCGCAAGGGGCACTCCCCTCGCGGCGGCTTCCTTTTTCATCTTTGGCCAAAAATCAGCTTCAGAACGGTTAGCGTTGCGACTCCGGCACCTCGTCCTCGTCATCGCGGCAAAGAACCACGCCCACGCTTCCCAGCAGCGCGGCCGCGATCAGCGCGCCGACCACGATAGGAGCAGCCCCGCATGTCCCCTGCATGCCCGCGACGAGCGCGGCCGTGGGACCAAGGCAACCAAGCATCAACGCGACGACGGCAACGGCAATATCTCGAGCATTCACAAGACCACTTCCTCCAAGAGAAAGACCTTATTTCTCAAGAACCAGTGTGCCCCGCATCCATACGCCCAGCGTACCGCCACGGTAAGGGCTCTGTTAACTCAAACGCATACATAGAACGGACGTCCTTACGTTGCCCTAAAGCTCGGTAAAGACGCCCGTCCGCCAAATATCCGTGATGCAGAAAAATTACCAACCGGTGTAGTAGTCGGTGGTTCCGGCAGCGCAGCCGGAGTCATAGACCTTGCAATCGCCCTTGGAGCCCGTAAAGGTCGAGCCCTGGGCCATATCGCCCGCGGCAACAACGTAATAGCCGTCGGAATCGCGCCAGAAGCCCTCAGAATCCTGAGTCCATTCGCCCGTGCGATAGTGATAAAGCACATTGCTGCTGTAATAGGTCTCGCGGCGCCCGTTGTAGTTATTGACACCCGCAGAGCGCGTCAGGCCCGATCCGTTCGCGTAGGACGCGGCAGACGCGTAGGACGGAGTGTAACCGGCGTTGTAGTACGAAGCTTGGACGGCCTCGGCAGCCTCCGCCTCGGCGGCAGCCTCGAGCGCTTCGCGCTTGGCATCCTCAAGCGCAGTGCGCAGCTCATCGAGCTCGGTCGACTTGGCGTCGACCTCCCCCATCGTCAACAGGCTACCCGCGCCGTCGATGCAACCCTGCAGCACAGCGCGCTCGTCATCGGTGGCATAGTCACCGTACATGTTCATGATGATCTGAGCGCGCATCTCCAGGGAATCGCGCTTGGCCTCCATCGAGGCGTTCCACTCCTGCATGGAACCATAACCATCGCCGCGATAGTCAACGGGCTGTACCAGCGTCGTCTCGGACGGCGTAGATCCAACCGTATCGGACAGTGTTGCGGCGTGGGCATCAGTTGCACCGGCGCCCGCCAAAAGTGCCACGGTCAGAGCGGCGGAAAGGGCGGCGGCTTTCGGTTTTCGTGAATCGATCCTCATGTAGCTGGAAACCTCCGTAGTGCGTTTTTGCTGCGTTTGAGCTGCGTGTGATTCGATCGCGCTGCATAGTACCCCGAGCAAATCGCGACCTGCGGTTTTACTCAAAAGGCGCACGTCAATTGCGTAAAACTCACATCCTCTCAACAGGAGTTTTCCACAACTCAAATGCATAAAGCGTGTCAAAAACCCTGTTTTTGCACCCGCTCTATGCAAAAAAGGCGCCTGTGCAACCATTGTTCGCACAGGCGCCTTGAGCAGGCATTTTATGCAGTTATACCTATCGAGTCGCAAGGGGTCCTTGCACAAGTCGCCTTACTCGTCCAGCGCGGCGAAGGCCTGCTTCAGATCCCAAATGATATCCTCGACGTTCTCGGTACCGATGGAAAGACGGATCGTGGAGGGCGTGATGTTCTGCTCGGCGAGCTCCTCGGCAGAGAGCTGGGAGTGCGTGGTGGTAGCCGGGTGCACGACGAGCGACTTGACGTCGGCCACGTTGGCGAGCAGCGAGAACACCTGCAGATGATCGATGAACTTCCAGGCGGCCTCCTGGCCACCCTTAATCTCAAAGGTAAAGATCGAGGCACCGCCGTTGGGGAAGTACTTCTGATAGAGCTCGTGATCGGGGTGCTCAGACAGGCTCGGGTGGTTCACCTTGGCGACATGGCTGTCACCAGCCAGGAACTCAACGACCTTCTTGGTGTTCTCGACATGACGGTCAACGCGCAGCGACAGAGTCTCGGTGCCCTGGAGCAGGATCCAGGCGTTGAACGGGCTGATGCAGGCGCCCTCGTCACGCAGCAAGATAGCGCGGACATAGGTTGCAAAGGCGGCGGGACCGGCAGCCTCGGCAAACGAAACACCGTGGTAGGAGGGGTTGGGCTCAGCGATCTGGGCGTACTTGCCACTCGCCTTCCAATCGAAGTTACCGCCGTCGACGATCACACCGCCCAGCGAGGTGCCGTGGCCGCCGATAAACTTGGTTGCGGAGTGGACGACGATGTTGGCACCATGCTCCAGCGGACGGAACAGATACGGGGTGCCGAAGGTGTTGTCGACGACAACCGGCAGGCCATGCTTCTTGGCGATCTCGGAGATGGCGTCGATGTTGGGGATGTCGGAGTTGGGGTTACCGAGCGTCTCGAGATAGATGACCGTGGTGTTGTCCTTGATGGCGCCCTCGACCTCGTCCAGGTTATGGGCATCGACGAAGGTGGTCTCGACACCAAACTGGGAGAGCGTGTGCTCCAGCAGGTTGTAGGAACCGCCGTAGATGGTCTTCTGGGCGACCACGTGGTCACCGGCCTGGGCGAGGGCCTGCAGGGTATAGGTGATGGCGGCGGCGCCAGAGGCGACGGCGAGGCCAGCAACGCCGCCCTCGAGCGCAGCGATACGGTCCTCGAAGACGCCCTGGGTGGAGTTGGTCAGACGGCCGTAGATGTTACCGGCGTCGGCAAGACCAAAGCGGTCGGCGGCGTGCTGGGAGTTGCGGAACACATAGCTCGTGGTTTGATAGATAGGCACAGCACGGGAGTCGGATGCAGGATCGGCGCTCTCCTGGCCAACGTGCAGCTGCAGGGTATCGAAACCAAAGGTGTGCTCGGGGTTGTTGATAAACTGGCTCATGATGATCTCCTTGATCGAAGAAAGTAATAAGAGTAAGAGAAGTAAGTCGCTGTCTCCTGATCACGCCGACGGGCGCAAACAGGAGCCCGGCATTCGTCTTGGTAAGCAATTCATATGCGGGCCTCCTTTCGCATCCCGGTTCCTTGGTCGGCTTAATTACCTACCGCCTTTGTGTGTTTTGAATAGTACGAGCATTGTTTTGCTCGGTCAATCACTTAAAAGCGCTAACTTGTTATCGGTTTTTTAGATAGCTATCGAAAGGATGGGCGCCGATGACCCTCCAGCAACTTCGTTTTTTGATCGCCGTGGCAGAGTCCGGATCGATCAACGCCGCAGCCCAGCGCCTTTATACGGCACAGTCCAACATCTCAAACGCTGTCAAAAGCCTGGAACAGGAGCTCCATCTGGAGATCTTTACGCGCTCCAGCCGCGGCGTCACGCTCACCAACGACGGCACCGAGCTATTGGGCTATGCGCGCCAGGTCGTAGAGCAGGCCGACATGCTCGAGGCACGCTACGAGGACGGCGGCACACCCCAGGCGCGCCTTGCCGTCTCGGCCCAGCACTACGCTTTTTCGGTCAAGGCCTTTGTCAACGTCGTCGAGCGCTGCCGCGACAGTAAGTTTGAGTTCATCATGCGCGAGACCACCACCTCGCAGATCATCGACGACGTCCGCGCATTTCGCAGCGATATCGGCATTCTGTACCTGGATGACTTTAACGCCCGCGTTCTGCAGAAGGCCTTCGCCGATGCCCGCGCAAGCTTCCATCCCCTCTTCGACGCGACGGTCCACGTCTTCGTTAGCGAACGCCACCCGCTCGCACGCCGCCCTCAGCTGTCCCTTGCCGACCTCACGCCCTATACGCGCTACAGCTTTGAGCAGGGAACCTCAAACTCCTTCTATTACGCCGAGGAACCTTTTAGCTATATCCCTTGCGACCGCAACATACGAATCTCGGACCGCGGAACACTTACTAACTTACTTATCACGTCGAACGGTTACACCCTGTCGACCGGTGTCCTTTCCAATGAAATGCAGTGGGGTATGGCATCGATCCCGTTAGCAGACGCCCCAACGATGCACGTAGGATATATCATGCACGACGAGCGCAAGCCCTCTCCTCTCTTGCGGCAATACCTCGACGAGCTCAACCGCATCATCCATGCCAACTAACTGTCGGAAGACGGGATAGAAATCGTAAATTGCTAGCCCCCGGCAGGCATGGCGCTACAATGGTCACTCACACGAAGCGTACCCAACGAAAGGAACCATGTGAAGGTCATCATCTATACCGACGGCTCGGCCCGATCAAATCCGGGACGCGGCGGCTACGGCGCCGTGCTCAAGTACACCAACCCCGCCGGCAAGACCTTCACCTCCGAGCTTTCGCGTGGCTACGCCAAGACCACTAACAACCGCATGGAGCTCATGGCGGTCATCGTGGCGCTCGAGGCACTTAACCGCCCCTGCGAGGTCGAGGTCCATTCCGATTCGCAATACGTCGTCAACGCCTTCAACAAACACTGGATCGACGGCTGGAAAAAGCGCGGGTGGAAAACTGCCAACAAGCAGCCCGTCAAGAACCGCGACCTGTGGGAGCGCCTGCTTGCCGCAAAGAGCAAGCATAAGGTGGAGTTCATCTGGGTTAAGGGGCATGCCGGCCACGAGCTCAATGAGCGCTGCGACGAGCTCGCCACCACCGCGGCCGACGGAGCCAACCTCGATATCGACACCGGCTTTAGCGAGAGCGACCTGTAACGGCGTTTTCGCACGCTTTTATGTCCTCCCGCGCTACACTCGTCCTGTAGGCCAAACAACGCAAGGGGGACACATGCTGCGCATCGCAACCATCGGCACATCCATGATCACCGACGACTTTATCCAAGTCGTCAATGCCAACGACCAAGCTGCGTTTGTGGGCACGCTCTCGCGCGATGCAGATCGCGGCGCCGCCTTCACCGCCAAGCACGGTGGCGAGCGTAACTTCACCGCGCTTGACGAGCTTGCGTCCGCTGCCGACGTCGATGCCGTCTACATCGGCAGCCCTAACGCGCTTCACTACGAGCAGGCGCTCGCCTGTATCGCCGGCGGCAAGCACGTTATCGTCGAAAAGCCCTTCTGCGCCACCGAGGCGCAGGCGCTCGAGGTCTTTCGCGCAGCCGAGGCGGCGGGCGTCGTAGCCCTCGAGGCCATGCGCCCGCTCCATGACCCCGCTTTCCACGCCATCGAGGACGCCCTGGGTGAGATTGCGCCCATCCGCCGCGCCTCATTGCGCTTTGGCAAATATTCCTCGCGCTACAACGAGATTCTCGCGGGACGCGCCACCAATATCTTCGACTGCAATATGGCATCGGGTTCCCTCATGGATATTGGCGTCTACACCGTCGAGCCCATGGTCGAGATTTTCGGCATGCCCTCCGGCCTTACGAGCATGGCTACTCTGCTCGACCCCGCCACGCGACAGCTCACGCACGGCCCCATCGATGGCTGCGGTTCCATCCTCGCCAGCTACGGCGGTGGCCGTATCTCCGTCGAGCTCGCGCACTCCAAAATTACGAATGACCTGCTGCCCTCGCAGATCGAAGGCGAGCGTGGCACTATCCAGATCGACCATCTGTCCACGCCCCGCAACGTCCGCATCGACTATCGCGGCGACGTCGTACGCGGCTCGGCGACCGAGGCGCCGCGCGAACAGGGCGACAACGGCCGCGTGCTCGACCTGCCCAAATCGAGCAACACTATGGAATACGAACTCACAGACTTTATCACCGCCATCGGCGGCATCGATAACGTCAAGGAAGAGATTTGGGAGACCCCGGCGGGACGTCACGAGCTTGGCCACTACCGCGATGTCACGCTCGTCTCACTGCGCATCATGGATGCCGTGCGCCAGCAGGCGGGCATCGCCTTCCCCGCTGACTCTAACAAGCAGGCATAGCGATGGGTTTTTTCGACAAGCTTTTCTCGGGCGTCGCCGGCGGCAGCCGCGAACCCCAAAAGCCCTCTGGCGTCGAGCTTGAGCTGCGCCGTAGGCTCACCGTGCTCGCAAGCGACGAGGCCACTCAAGACGCCCCGCAGCGCTATTTCCTGCGGTGGGAGGGACAGGTCCAGGGCGTCGGTTTCCGCTTCACCAACACCAACCTCGCACAGGCGCGCTCCCTCACCGGCTGGGTGCGCAATATGGAAGACGGCTCGGTTGAGATGGAGCTACAGGGCACGCCGGCAAACATCGTGTCTCAGCTCGAGGCGCTTCATGCCTCCTACGAGCGCATGGGAACGCGTTTTCGCCTCGCAGACGCCCAGACCCGAGCCCCACTTGCCAATGAAGACGGTTTCATTCCTCGTTATTAGTATTGTGTGCTAAATACGGTATCATTTACCTACGACCGTTGATAGAAAAGAGGCGAGGCGCATGGCGGTGCAAAGAAGGAATACCAGGCAGCGAAAGCTGGTTCTTGACGCCGTGCGCCAAAGCTATAACCATCCCACCGCCGACGAAATCTACAACGTCGTGCGCGAGCAGGATGACAAGATCAGCCGCGGTACGGTCTACCGCAATCTCAATCTCTTGGCCGACGCCGGCGAGATCCTCTCCATCAAGACGCCGGGCGGCAGCCGCTTCGATCGCACGATCGAGCCGCATGCGCATATCATCTGCACCTCGTGCAGCCGCGTCATCGACGTACCGCTCCCCTTCGATGCCCAGCTCGACGCCAAGGCGTCCGAGCAAATCGGCTGGCACGTCACGTCGCACTACACCATCTTCGAGGGTCTCTGCCCCGACTGCCGGTAGATGTTTGGGACATGCCTTAAAATCCACCTTTCCGCACTTTGCAGCAAAAAGTAGATTTCTAGGCATGTCCCAAATGTCTACTCAGCAAGTAGACGACGCAGCTCTTCTTCGACCGTGCACACGTAGCGGACACGGTCATTGATACCGCGCATGCTGGGATTGCAGCTCTCCATCAGATAGGGATGGCCCACGACGTTAAGCATGTCGCGATCGTTCTCATTGTCGCCAAACGCCATCATCTCATCGGGCGAAATACCCAGGGCACGACCGTAATCGGCAAGCGCGGAGCCCTTGCCCGAACCGAAACCGATAAAGTCCGTCCATTCGGTTCCCGACGTCATCACGTCGACACGGTCGCTAAAGAGGCGCTCGAAATACTCCAGCGCCGCCGGCTGCTCCGGCTCGGGCGTCTGGAAGGCAATCTTAATGACGTCCTCGTCGATGTCCTCGGGACGGTCGACCACCGCCACATCGCAGTGGACCTCATAGCGCAAATGGTCGACGAACGCATCGTTGCCGCTCATGGTGTAGAGATGTCCCTCACACGAAAGGGTCACGTCGGCATGGGGATACGCAACCACGGCATTCGCGACATCCATAGCAAGGCTACGCTTCATGGAACGCTTGACAACGGCACGTCCCTCGCTCATCACCAGGGCTCCGTTTTCGCACACATAGGCGAGCTCATCGGCCACCGGGGCAAACAGATGGCGCAAGCTCGCATATTGACGACCGCTCGCCGGCATAAACACAATGCCGCGACGATGCAGTTCATCGATGAGCTCAAAGGCCTCGGAACGCGGCTCGTGCTCCCCCGGATGCAGCAACGTGCCGTCCAAATCGCATGCAATCAGCTTGATTCCCTCAAGACCCATATGCTTTCCCCCCAAAGCACCTCATCAACAGTAAGACGGACTTTGAATAGCTGCCTCTCAAAGTCCGTCTTACTCATACGCACGTTAACCGCGCGCCTTCTTTACGATCGTAAAGTCGGGAGCCATACTCACAACGACATCCGCCGCACTCGACGCAAAGCGCCGGCCCGCATCGAGTTCACGGGTAACCACCGAGAGCCGAACGCCCTCGACGCCCCGGAGCATGCGGCCCAAAACCGGCTGCAGCGGCGTATACATGCGCACGGTATGCTCGTCCGAATCGCCTCGAAACAGCGGCGCATGCATATTGCCGATCTCCCAGCATACATGCGCAAGCGCAATCGGGTCCATGCGGTCGACTTCAACCAGATAGACTTCGGCACTGCGTAGGCGCACGACAACCGCCACGGGCACCGTGTCCGAGCGGTCGATGACAAGCACATCGCCGTCGGCAAGGCGATCGCCATCGGCAGCGCCCAGCCGAATATCGACCGTACGCCCCAGCTCCGTCACGCCCACAAATGTGCGGGCATCGGCCTGGTCCCAATCGAGTAGTAGCTCATCGACCTCAAAGACACCGCCCAGCTCCCGGCGAAGCAAAAGCTCATAGGACGGGTCGTTGAGATTTCCGAGACACGCTGTCGAAACCAGATTCACAGGCATAGCCTAGTCCTCGACCTCAACGAGCTCGATATCAAAGTTGAGGTCCTTGCCGGCCAGCTCGTGGTTGGCGTCGAGCGTCACGGCCTCGGGCGTTACGTCGATGACCACAGCGGGGACGGGCATGCCGCTCGGCGTGGACAGGAAAAGCTTCATGCCTTTCTCGATCTGCTCGATGTTGGGAACCTGCTCGGCCGGGAAGGTCAAAACCATCTCGGGATTGTGCTCGCCGTAGGCATCGGCAGCCGGGATGTGCACGGTCTTCTTCTCGCCCACCTGCATGTCGACCACGGCGGCGTCGAAGCCCTTGATCATCTGGCCGGCGCCGCAGGTGAACTCCAGCGGCTCGCCGCGATCGTAGGAACTATCGAACTGCGTGCCGTCGTCGAGCGTGCCGCGATAATGAGTCTTGACCTTCTTGCCCTGGTTGGACATGGTAACCTCCGTGATAAGGGCGGCGCACAACGCGGGCCGCCGTGAACATATGGCGCTAACTATACCCTAGTCATACAATTCAAAGACAGTTTGCAAAGAAACGCTGCAACCGGAGGAACCATGGCATATCCCGTATTTGACCTACACTGCGACACCGCCGACC
>JAXJEC010000022.1:0-12783 GCA_036301625.1 Collinsella sp.
GAAATGGTAAAGCGTTAGCGGATGATGGTCGCGCCGGTCTTGTGCGAAACATAGACAGCGGCCTTGTTGATCGCGACGTTGATGAGGATGTAGATGACCGCGATAACCAGGTAGACCGACACGAGGGCGTCGTAGTTGGTAATGAGCACGCGGGCATTTTGCATGAGGTCGGGGTAGCTCACAACGTAGGCGACGGTGGTGTCCTTGACCACGACCACAAGCTGCGAAATCAAGGACGGAATAATAAACCGAATAGCCTGCGGTAACACGATTTTAAAGGTGATTTTAGCCTTGGAGAGACCGAGCGCCTGGGCCGCCTCGACCTGCCCACGCGGCACGGCGTTGACGCCGGCGCGGAAAATCTCGGCCAGCACGCCGGCTGCGGCGAGCGCTACGGGAAGCGTGAGCATCCAAAACGACGGCAGCGCGATCTTGTACTGGGGCAGCACCAAAAAGAAGAAGTAGATGAACAGAAGGCTCGGCACGCCGCGGAAGAAATCGGTGAGAACGCGGCAGACCAGCTGCAGCGGCTTAATGTCGCTGGTGCGGCCGAGCATAAGGCCTAGGCCCAGCACCAGTGCGATGGCGCCAGCGGTGAGTGCGACTTTAACGGTGCCCTCAAAGCCGGCAAGCAAGAACTTCCAGGTGGTGAGGTGCGTAAAGAAATACCAATAGTGGACCGAAAGCTGACCGGTCACATAAAAGCGCTGCAACACGAGGACGACAAGCGCGGCGACGGCAACAAGCGAGATGGCGGTGCCGATGCGAATCTTGGCGCGCATCTTGGGGCCGGGAGTCTCGTAGAGCGCATCGCGCATGGTAAGCGCAGGGGAGGAGTGCTTGCTCATCGGAGGATCCTCACCTTCTTATCGATGTAGTTGCCAATGTGGCTCACCACAAAGGCCGTGCCCAGGTAGCCGAGCGCCGAGATAAAGAACGCGGCGACGCCGCCAAGTGAGCGCGTGTTGATATAGCTCACAACGCCGGTGAGCTCCTGCGGCTTAAGCGGCACCTGGCTGCCGAGCGCAGTGGTGAGCATGACGGCGATAAAGAGGTTCGTCATGGGCAGCACGCTCGAGCGCAGCGCCTGCGGAATCACGATTTTGGCGAGGATACGGTTAAAGCTCATGCCCAGCGAGCGGGCGGCTTCCACCTGGCCGACGCCGACGGTGTTGATGCCGCTCATAAAGTTCTCGGAACCAAAGGCAGAACCCAAGAGCACCGTAGCGACGATAACGCAGGTGCGGTAGGGCAGGACGACCTTGAGCGGCGGCAGCGCGTAGACGACGATAATGAGCAGCGCGATGCCGGGGATGTTACGAAAGACCTGGACATACAGGTCGCCAAAGACGCGCAGTGGCTTGAGTGGCGACACGCGCATCACGGTGACGGCGACGGCCAGCACCATGGCGATGGCAAACGACTCAAGCGTCATGCCCCAGGTCGCTAGAAGCGCGTCGATATAGTTCTGGCCATAGAGCGACCAGAGTTCGGAGAGACTCATGCGGACCTCCCGCCGGTAAGGAAAGGGGCTCCCGTGTGTACGGAAGCCCCGACAACTCAGTGAGGAAACAGTTTACCGCAATAAAGCGCATCATGCGTTCCCGTATGGTTTCGTTGCGGCCGTTACCAGGCTCGCTGCCTAGGCGCCGATCTCGGGCAGCTCGGGAACATTGGTGTCGCCTGTACGGTCACCGATGCAGATCTGCCACAGCTCAGTCCAGGTGCCGTCGTCCTCGATCTTCTTAAGGAAGTCGTTGACAAAGGCGACGCCGTCGGAATCGAGCGGCAGACCGATGCCATAGGGCTCCTTGCTGCCGAAGGGCTTGCCGGCGATCTTGTACTTACCGGGCTCGCGGACCAGGGCGCTCTGCTGCATGTTGTTATCGATGACATAGGCGTCAACGCGGCCCTGCTGGAGTGCCTGGCGGGCCTCCTCGTCGGTCTTGAACTCCTGCTGGCTGGCCTTGGGAGCGAACTCCTCCAGGATGGCGGGGCCGTTGGAGCCAGACTGGACGGCGACGTTCTTGTCGGCCAGGTCGTCGACGCTCTTGATGTCGTCGTTATCGGCGAGCACCAGGATAGCCTGCTGGGTGTAGTAGTAGGGGCCGGCAAAGGAGACGAGCTTCTTGCGCTCGTCAGTGATGGTGTAGGTGGCAAAGACGGCGTCGACCTGGCCGTTCTGCAGGACGGACTCGCGCGTGTCCGAGGTCACCTGGGTGATCTCGACCTTGATTTCGCCCAGAATGTAGTTGGACAGGAGCTGCGCGATACCGGCGTCGAAGCCGCGGGTCTGGCCGTCTTTCTCGTTGAGGAGGGAGAAGAGTGTGGAAGTCTGAACGCCACCGATCTTAAAGACGCCGGCGTCCTTGACGGCCGTGGCCCAGGTGCTGGCGGCGATAGCGTCGTCATCGGCCTTGGGGCCGTCGTTGACGAGCTTGTCGAATGCCTTGGCGTCGAGCGTGGTGGAAGCCTCGGTATCCTCGGAGCCCTTGGAGGAGCCGGCGGCGGAACCCTTGTCGGCCTCGGCGCTGGTGTCGGAGCAGCCGGCAAGACCAAGGCCGGCGACGGTTGCGAAGGTGGCGGCAACGAAGCCGCGGCGGTCGAGAACGACCTGCTGGGAGAGGTTCTTGCTCATGGTAGAACACCTTTCTCAATAAAATCCCTAGCGGTTGAGTAGAGTTATACCCTATCGCGCTCAAATGGGTCAACACGAAATAACTCAGAAACATACTTGTCTTATGGGTTATTCTACCTACCAAATAGGGACAGGTTTATTTTGGCAGGTTTTATCTGGGCAAACGTCGATTATTACAGCTGAGATAGCGTTTTGCGGACGGCGTGGTCGCTCGCGGCGGTCGCTATAATGGCGGCAACGTGACGCATATATAAGTAAGGAGATCGCGTATGAACGGTTATTCGTTTTTCGCGCCGACCATGACTTAAAACCACCACAAAGGGGACGGGCGCCTTTGTGGTGGTTCTTGCAGATGTGGTGGCCTGTCTCGCTGCTTTGTCTCAATCTGTAACAGTTAGACGAGGAAATGGGTTCTACCTGTTACAGATCGAGATTTTCTCTTCAGGGGAATTCGAATGTCTCAATCTGTAACATCTGGACGGCCAAAAGGTCCCTATCTGTTACAGATTGAGACAAAGGTCTGGGACTAAGATGTCTTATCTCGATCTGTAACAGTTAGACGGAAATTCGGGCCATAGATGTTACAGGTTAAGATAATCGCGTCGCGAAAACAAAAACCTCCGCAGGGGGGTGCTTTCCTTGCGGAGGTTTTCTTACTCGTTGAGTAGTCTTGCGGCTTCGGCGGCCATGTTCTCGACCGTCATGCCGTTCTGCGCGAGCAGTTCGTTGGGGTCGTAGCGGTCGGGGAAGCCCTTGGCGATGCCGAAGGTGCGCGTGCGCACGGGCGTGCAGGCCAGGTAGCACGCCACGCGCTCGCCCCAGCCGCCGTCCAAGATGCCGTCCTCGAGGGTGACGACAACGCGATGCTCGGCGACAAGGCTGTCGAGGAACTTGCGGTCGAGCTCGGCTGCAAAGCGAGGGTTGACGAGCGTGGCCTCGATACCGTACTCGGCGGCCAAGCGGTTTGCCACGCGCTCACCCAGCTCAAAGAAATCGCCAAGCGCGAGCACGGCAACGTCGCGGCCCTGACGCACCACGTTGTAGCGAACGGCGCTGTAGTCGGTGTCTTCGGCGGGCGCAAGGTCGGGGCGGCTTACCAGGCCGATGCCCGGTACGCGGATTGCCACGGGATGCTCGCGGTGGTCGAGCGACCAGCTCAGCATGGACAGATATTCCTCCATGCAGGCCGGCGCCAAGTAGTGCATGTTGGGAAGACCGCCCAGCATGGAAATATCAAAGAACGAAAGGTGCGTCTCGGACGTGGTGCCAAAGATTGACGCACCAAACACCAAAATGGTTGCGGGGGCGTCGTTGAGGCACAGGTCGTGCCACAGCTCGTCGTAGGCGCGCTGCAAAAACGTGCCGTACACACCAAAGACTGGCTTGGCGCCCGAGCGCGCAAGCGCGGTGGCAAAGGTCACGGCGTGCTCCTCGGCAATGCCCACATCGACGAACTGTTTGCCGGCGGCGGCGCGAAGCTCGGGTGTAAAGCCCATGATGTAGGGTGTGGCGGCCGTGATGCCCACGACCTGCGGATCGCGCTCGATGGCGGCGCTGAGCGCCTCGCCCGTAATGTCGGCGTAGGTGCGCGGCGCAGGCTCGCTCGGATGGCCCGGGCAGAGCTTGCGCCCGGTCGCCATGTCAAACGGACCCACGTGGTGCCAGCGCTCGGGGTCGTTTTGGGCTGGCTCAAAGCCCTTGCCCTTGGCGGTGGAGACGTGCAGCACGATGGGATGATCGATATTGCGCAGTTCCTGCAGCGCGTCGACTAGGGCCAACACGTCGTTGCCGGCGTCCAAATAACGGTAGTCGAGTCCCATCGCGCGGAAAACGTTGCGCTCACAGGTGCCGTTGCTGGCGCGCAGCTCGGCCAGATTGCGATAGAGGCCACCGTGGTTCTCGGCAATGGACTGGTCGTTATCGTTGACGATGATGATCAGGTTGCTGTCGAGCTCGGCGGCATTGTTAAAGCCCTCAAACGCCAGACCGCCCGAAAGCGAACCGTCGCCAATGATGGTAATGACGTTGTAGCTGTCGCCCGCCAGATCGCGGGCGTGTGCCAAGCCGCAGCCCAGGCTCACCGATGTGGAGGTGTGGCCCATGGCGAACAGGTCGTGTTCGGACTCGTCGGGATTGGCAAAGCCAGAGGCCTCGCCGTAGCGTGCCGGGTCGATATAAGTGTACGCGCGCCCAGTCAGCGCCTTGTGGGCATAGGTCTGGTGTGACACGTCAAAGACAATTTTGTCGGTGGGGGAGTTAAACACGCGATGGAGCGCGACCGTAAGCTCAACGACGCCCAGGTTGGGGGCAACGTGCCCGCCGACGGCGGCGGAGCTTTCGAGGATGGCGTGGCGGATCTCGCCGCAGAGCAGCGGAAGCTCGGCGCGATCGAGAGCCTTGACGTCCTCGGGCGTTGTCGTTTGCGTAAGCAGCATCGTTGTGGGTTACTCCATGCGAATCGTGCGCCGGCACTCCCTCGGCCGGCACAATTGCACAAGACAGTCTCGCACATTTTGGCGTTTGATATGTGACGGCGGCGCGGTAATTCGCCAACTGGTGGGGCAAAACGTTTTGTCCGATGCCATACTGATGTGTTCCATGATGTTTTTATCGATTGTGCACAGGCCGTGGCTTGCCGCCGTGAGCCGCTGGAAGGAGGCAGCATGTCCGATGCCGTTCGTGCCGAGAAAATCGCGCGCGATGTAGACCATGCTGCCCGTCAACTGGCACAGGCGGGCCGTCTGGACATGACGCGCGAGTTTATCCAACATGGCGATGTGACGGTCTATGCGCATGTGACTTCGGTAGCGCGGGCGAGCCTGTCCTTTGCCGAGCGCCTGGGCCGCGTCGGTGTTTCGGTCGACCGCGCCTCGTTGCTGCGCGGAGCCTTGTTACACGATTACTTTCTCTACGATTGGCACGACCCCGACCCGAGCCATCGACTGCACGGGTTCCGGCATCCATTTTTTGCTCTGGCGCGTGCCGAAGAGGATTTTGAGCTGACGTCGCGCGAGCGGAATATCATCGTGCGGCATATGTTTCCGCTGGTGCCAGTGCCGCCGACGTGTCGTGAGGCTTGGATTGTATGCCTGGCAGATAAATGGTGCGCGCTGCGCGAGACGGTCGCCGGCCGTCTACCGCGCAAAGGCGGCGCGAACGATTCGAACGAGGGCTCGAACGAAAAGAGGAGAGGGTAGACGGTGGGAACCGCGATTGATATGGCATTTGACGGCGCGACGCTCGCCGCCTGTCCGCTCTCGGCGCTGGTGCTCTCGTTTGCCTTCTACGGTTTTTGCGGCTGGGCATGGGAATCGACAGTCTGCGCCATGCTCAACCACGGACGATTTGCCAACAGTGGCTTTTTGCTGGGGCCGTGCTGCCCTATCTATGGCGCGGGCGGCATTGCCTGCTGGCTGCTGTTGCGTGGGATTCCGGATGCCTCGAGCCAGTTTGTCGCTGCAGCGCTCGTATGCAGCGTGATTGAGTACAGCGTGGGCGTGCTGCTGGAAAAAACAACGGGCGCTCGCTTTTGGGACTATTCGCACCTACCGTTTAACCTGCACGGACGTATCTGCCTGTACTGGGCTTGCGCGTTTGGCCTGGGTGCGCTGTGCATTTGCCGTTTAGTGGAGCCGGCATTGCTGGGGCTGCTTGGCCATCTGCCGGTGCTGATTGTGCGGCTGTCCGCCTTTATCGTCGCGGTCGCGATGATGGTCGACGCGGCGTGCTCGTTGGCGAGCTGGCGGCGTCTGTCCGATCAGCTGGAGCGCGTGCGCGCCGACCTTGCCGACCGCATCAATGAGTCGCTTGCCGATGCCTCGGACTCAATGCTCGAGCGCATTCCCGAATCGACGATTGACTCGGTGACACAGACGCACATCCGTAGCCGTGCCGTTAACGCGTGGCTGGCCGAGCTGGGTGACGCGACGCTCGATGCCCTGCGAGAGAAGGCTTCGATGCCGACGTTTATCGCGGACGGTGCCCGCGGTCTGGCACTTGCTGCCCGCCGCGTGGCCGATGCCGCGCCGAGCATGCCTCGTCCGTCGCTCAGTCGTCGCCTTGCCGGCAAGCGCATGAGCCGTCCGGTGCCGAGCGTGTCACTCAGCCGCCGCGACCTACGCTTCTTTAACGCCTTCCCGCGTCTGCGCATCAACCGCTACGAGGGCGTCATCCGAGCTACCGACCTCCGCGACCGAGCCCGCGAGCTGTTCCGACGCTAGCCGGGATGGGAGCGCTCGCGGCTTCCTTGCTCGCGTATTTCCCGTTCGTTTCGCGCCCGTTGCCGCGCCGTTTCCAAGATTGCGGCGCCGTTTCCATTCGACAACGCAGCGTTTAACAACGCCGTATCTGGTCTACACCAGTTGCTCCTCGGTCGCATTATGGGCGCCGACAACGTTCATGCGATCAAGGGGGAGCGAATGTACGATACGGGATCGACAACGTTTATGCTCATCTGCACCATGCTCGTGTTTTTAATGACACCGGGTCTGGCGTTTTTCTATGGCGGCCTCTCGAGGCGCAAAAATGTCATCAACACCATGCTCATGTGCTTTGGCGCCATTGGCCTGGTCGGCGTGCTGTGGATTGTTGCCGGCTGGTCGCTGGCCTACGGCGGCGACGGTTCCAGCCCGTTTATTGGAGGCCTTGACCAGCTGCTGTGCTTGCCGGTGCTCAACCAGGTGCTGCAGGCGGCTGAGGGCACCGCGTCGGACGGCGCCGTCTACCCTCAGATCATCAACATCGCCTTCCAGATGGCGTTTGCCATGATCACGGCTGCTATCGTCACGGGCAGCCTGGCCGGCCGCGTTAAGTTTGGCGCCATGACGGCCTTCCTCGGCATTTGGCTGCTTGTGGTCTATGCGCCGCTCGCCCACATGGTTTGGGGCGGCGATGGCTCCTTTATCGGCGACGTCATCGGCGCACTCGACTTTGCCGGTGGCGACGTGGTGCACATTTCGTCCGGTCTTACCGGCCTGATTCTCTGCTTAATGCTCGGCCGTCGTCGCGGTTTTGGCATGGTGAGCTATCGTCCGCATAACGTGCCGTTTGTGGCGCTGGGCGCCGGCCTGCTTTGGTTTGGCTGGTTTGGCTTTAACGGCGGCAGCGAGTTTAAGGCCGACGCCGTGGCGGCGCTCGCCATCCTCAACACCGTGACGGCCAGCGCGGCGGGCATGGTCTCGTGGCTTGCCGTCGAGCGCGTGCACACCGGTCGCCCCACGCTGGTGGGCGCCAGCACTGGTCTGGTTGCGGGCCTCGTGGTGGTCACGCCGGGCGCGGGCTTTGTCGAGCCGTGGGCGGCGCTGGTCATGGGCCTGATCGTATCGCCCGTCTGCTACCTGGCCATCAGCCATCTTAAGACCAAGTTCGGCTACGACGACGCGCTCGACGCGTTTGGCTGCCACGGCATTGGCGGCATCTTGGGTGGCGTGCTCACGGGCCTGTTCTGCGTGCCGGAGCTCTCGTGGACCGGTAAGGGCGGCCTGTTCTATACGGGCGACGTGTCGCTGCTTGTCTCGCAGGTTCTGGGCATTGTGGTGACGGTCGTTATTGTGCTGATGCTCGACTTGGTGATCGCCGCGGTGGTCAAGGCGCTGTTCCACGGCAGCCTGCGCGTGGACGAGGCCGACGAGGCGCTGGGCTTGGATGCGAGTCAACACGGCGAGAGCGCGTATCCTTCTTTCTCCGGACTCGATTAGCAGCTTCCCCAGGCTCCGCACCTTGCCCTTCAAACCGTCGCGCGGCTTCCCCAGGCACCGCACCTTGGGTTTCAAACCGTCGCTTGCGTACAAAAGTACGCGGCGCTCCTCTTTCAACCCAATCTGCGGCACCTGGGAAACCCGCGTTTCATGTAAAGGGATACGTTGATTATTGAGAGGAATTCACTATGAAGAAAATTACGGCGATCGTTCGTGCTGAGAAGCTCGAGGTTCTTAAAGACGCGCTGTTTGCTGCTGATGTTCGCGGTATGACTATCAACCAGGTGCAGGGCTGCGGCGCGCAGCATGGCTGGAAGGAATACGTGCGCGGCAACGAGCTGCTCGTCAACACGATCCCCAAGGTGCAGTTCACCCTCATCTGCGCCGACGAGCATGTCGACGGTATCGTTGACATCATCTGCAACGCCGCTCGCACCGGTGCCGTCGGCGACGGCAAGATTTGGGTCGAGCCGGTCGAAGAAGTCATCCGCATTCGCACCGGCGAACATGGCCCCGCCGCGGTGTAGAATCGACCGTCTGCCATCCGCAACGTTAAAATGCTGCAATGAGGCACAAGGCTTGCGTTGCGGATGGGCGGATTATGGGTCGCAATAAATATCCCGAGGAGACGGTCGCGAAGATTCTCGACGCGGCACTGGAGCTATTCTGCGCACAGGGTTATGAGGGGACGAGCATTCAAGATATCGTTGACCGTCTCGATGGCATGACCAAGGGCGCTGTCTATCATCACTTCAAGAGCAAAGAAGAGATTTTCAACGCCGCGTTTGATCGGGCGATGACTCCGATTGTTGAGCACCGTCGCTCGATGCTTGGCGTCGGTAATATGACCGGCGCCCAAAAGCTAAAAAGGCTTTACGCTCCCGAGTCCGTTGTTCCGCAAATTGAGCTATGGGCACGTATGCGTCCTGCAGCAGATCCGGTAAAAAGCTCGCGTCTACTGGCGATGCAGTATCAGGGCTCATTTGACGAGTCGGCCGATGGCTATCTCTTGCCGGTGATCGAGGAGGGCATCGCCGACGGATCCATTGCGTGCGAATGCCCGCGCGAAGCGGCAGAGGCCGTATCGTTGCTGGCGAATCTCTGGTTGCTGCCACTGTTTCGTCCGCTCGAGCCCAAGGATCGAATGCTCGCTCGCGCTCAATGTTTGGCGCAGATGGCCGCCGCGGTGGGACTCGATTTGGGTGAGGAAGTGCTCCAGACAACGGCACGGATTTGGGACGTATGGGACCGTGCCGGGTGGTAATATAGATACCAACGGTATGTAATTGATTTGTGAGGGCAGCTCCGGCTGCCCTTTTCAAGTCGATAAATACATACTAGCGGTATGTATAGGGAGCGGACTTATGGTTGGGCTGAGAGACGTCGGCGTCTCGTTGAAATCAAAAACAGTGCGGTCAATCAGGCTCGCGGAACTTCTGGTTGCGCAGCTGTGCACGTATGCGATGCTGTCGGCGCTGTGCTTTGCGTATCCACTTTACTTGTTCGATTGCAGTGGATCGTCAACGTTATATGGCGTCGTCGTGGCGACGGCGTTCATACCCGGCGTACTCGCAACTCCGGTTGGCGGAATCTTGGCGGATAGGGGAAGACATCGCGAGGTCCTCGTGGCCCTTGGCATTGCTCTGATGACTGCATCGCTGCTGTCTATCCCCATGAAGCGCTCGTTGCCTCTTGCGGTCGTCGTAGTAGCGATACTTTGTGTTCAATATGGTGTTCAATCGCTGCTGAAGCCAATGCTCCAAATTGAGACGGTGCGTATGGCGGGTGAGGAGAAGGTTGAGCGGGCCACTGCATTGGTTTCGCAGATGACCATGGTGAGCAATATCTTGGGCCCTGTGGTCGGGACGGCAGTCTATGGGTGCTTTGGTATCGATACTCTTTGCACAACCGCGTCGGTGGCGTTTGCGATTTCAGCTCTCTTGTTTGGGCTCGCACTCAAGCAAAATGCCTCATCTGAAACGATGGGAGACGGCGCGACTCGTACGACATACCGAAACGATTTTCGGGAGTCGATTCGGTATCTGCTGCAAAATGCATCATTGGTCGCTGTGATTTTGCTTGCGGCCGTTTTGAACCTTGCGTTGGTTGGGCTAACGATTGGCGCTCCCATTATTGTTACAAAGCATTTCGGCATGCAATCGTCCTGCGTTGGGATAGTTGAGGTTGCTATGGGCTTGGGTGGTCTTGCCGGCAGTGGCTTGGTCGGCATTTGGCCGCATCGCTTTTCTTTCAATGACATATGTCGATATGTTGCGATGATCTGTTTTGGAGTCGCACCGATTATTGTCGCGCAACTGTTCGGCGCAGATGCATGCGTGTTCACCGTGTTTGCGGTTGGTTCGGCATGGGTCATGGTGTGGGCAAGCATTGCGTCGGTTGAAATCATCGCGTTTGTTCAGCGGGCAGCGCCGACTGAACTCTGCGGAAAAGTGCTTTCGGTCGTTTACATGGTCCTTTCCTGCGCAACGCCGATCGGGCAATTGGTGTACGGGGTTGCATATGATCGATGGGCACCGGCGTTTGTATTCGCAGCCATGCTGGCGGTGCTGACGCTGACGATAGCGCTGTTTTATCGGCTGAAAAGTCGCTCGTAACGATTGATTTAACGCACTGGGCACTGTGGTTTTGCGGAAGCGAATGCCCTGGCGCGTTGGAACACCCTTGCATGGGCGTGCCTCTCTTTCGTCTAAAATAACGTGCAGACGAAAGAGAGGCACGCCCATGATCAAGATGTTCGCGAGTGACTTAGACGGAACGCTGCTGAACGCCCTGCACGAGGCAGACGGGACTATCCGCCGTGCCATTCGCGAGCTGACTGAGGCTGGCCTGCACGTGGTTCCCGCGACTGGACGCTCGACGTTGCCGATCGGCGAGCATGGCTTTACGGGCCTAGCGCTTGACGCCTGCTGCTCCAATGGGTCCATCGTGCGCGACAGCCATGGCGAGGTGCTCAAGACCTGGACCATCGACCCACAAATCACCGAGGAGCTGCTCAAGGAGTTTCCGGATATCTGTTTTGACTGCTCCACGCCCGACGGCATGTTTTCGAGCGGATCGTTCGAGATGCATCAGGCGGGCTTTAAAAAGGACAGCCCCATCAAGCGTATTGTGATGCGCGGCATGCGTGCGCGTGGCGGGTACCACGAGGAACAGTACTTCGACCAGTCGATCGGTGACATCCTGCGCCACGATGTGTGCAAGATCAACTGTCGCGTGACCTCGCCCGAGCTGGAGCGCGACCTTAAGGCGTATCTGGCCGAGCGCTCGGACCGCGTGGTCAACGCGCCGTTCGATCCGGTGATGTTCGAAATCACGGACGTGGCGTGCAACAAGGGCGAGAGCGTGGCCTGGCTGGCGGGCTACTACGGTATTGCCGAGGACGAGGTCGCGGTCTATGGAGACGGCGGCAACGACATCGCCATGCTCAAGCGTTTCCGCCACAGCTACGCGACCAAAAACGGCAGTGATGCAGCTAAGGCCGCCGCGAGTGCGACCATCGGCAGCTGCATGGTCCACGCCGTCCCCAAACACATGCTCGCCACCATGCGCAAACAGAACTCCCGCACCGTCATCGAATAATGTGACAAAGGGATTGTCCCTTTGCCACATGGGAGATACCGGCTTTTGGCGTATAGGACTGTTACGCTTTCGCCACCAACAAATTTCGAGTTATTCGGCCTGTCGGAGGTCGTTAAATGGCTAAAGATGCCCTCTCGGGAACATTCATGCCTCTAATGGTGTTTGATTCGGTGACGTAAGTGCGCAAATGGGCATGTATACGCTCAAATAAGGACAAAAACCCTCAGATAATCCCGGCGGTGCATTTATACAGAACCAGTAGCGTGGCCGAATAACTCGAAAAATGTAGGCGGCAGTTCGGCGACAAGCTCGGGTATGGCAAAGGAACTGTTCCTTCGCCATACCTGAGCTCCGATCTTCTGAAATGCGAACAAACATTCGCATATCTAACTGCGCTTTGATAGAATTGATACTGTTGGCGGCAGTTCCATGTGCCGGGCAACGCCCTCCATCTGATGGGAGGTGATGCCCATGACCGATCTGATTGATTTCGTGAGACTTCTGACCGTTTTGGTCTCGTTCTTCACGGCGCTCGTCGGGCTTTCCGAGGTACTTAAGCAACGTTCGAAGCGCAACAGAAGGGGTCGCCGCCGCTAAGGCGTTGACCCCCTAATGCAAACAACGGCGCTGCCCAGCCAGCTACAACTTGGGCTGCCGTCGACACTATTCTACCCACGAATGACATTTTGGACAATCGGTATTGCCGCTCCAAAAGCCAGGCGGGATGTGACCCTTGATTATCAACTTCATCCGAACACTTCCCACATTCATCCGCACATGTGCGGATGAATGTGGGAACCCGATACCCTGAGGGCCGGACCGGCCGGCCCCGGGAGATCGGAGGACGGC